>CADEEJ010000623.1 GCA_902826315.1 uncultured Steroidobacter sp. | reverse complement strand
ACTCTCCGCTATCTCTGCCAGGAGGCACGGGTTATCCGGGCTGTGTCCATAGCCATGGCGAACGCGTGCGCTATTGAGTTCAGCGCTCACGCAGACGAACCGCCCTCAGCAGGCTCAGCCCGGCCAGGTTGAGGAATCGTAAAGCAGAATGAGCTGCCTTGACCTGGGGATGAACGCGCCCACACTCGGCCGCCATGGCGTGTGATGATGCGCTGGACGGTGGCGAGTCCGATTCCGGTGCCTGGAAATTCAGCCTGTGAATGCAGCCGCTGGAACGGCTTGAACAGCCGGTGCGCGAAGCGCTCGTCAAAACCGACACCGTTGTCCACGATGCGGATCTCGCGATCGCCCGCTGCGGTCAGGTGTGCGGTGACGCGAATCACTGCAGGCGCACAGTTGGCCGTGTACTTCCAAGCATTGTCTAGCAGGTTCTCCAGCGCAACGGCCAGGAAGCCCACGTCCGCATCTATGAGGATGCCGTCGTCGATGTGGACGCGCGCCGAGCGGTCCGGGTGAGCCGCCTGCAATCGCGCCAGCACGCTGCGCGCAACGGCGCTCAAGTCGACGCGCTCGATCACGAGTTCGGCCCGACTGATTTGTGATAGCCGCATTAGTTCGGTGATCAATGTGCTCAGACGCTGCTCCTGCTCGCGAAGGCGACTGAGATTTGCCTCGAGCGCCGCGGCGGTGTTCAGCTCCGACATGACATCGATCTCGCTGCGCATTGCCCGAAGGGGCGCGCGCAGATCGTGAGAGACAGCCGATACGAATGCCTCGAGCTCATCATTCAACGTCTGCAGTTCGCGCGTGCGCATCTGCACGCGGTGCTCAAGGTCATCGCGAATCCGCACAGCTTCGATGGCCACGGCCGTGCTGTTGGCCAACGACTCGAGGACCATCAACTGCTCCGGCGTGCATTCGTGATGATCGCGCCAGTAATTGCCGATCGCCGCAAGTGGAGCGGGTTGCCGGACAGGAACCATAGCGAGACTCTTTACAAAGGTCGGTCGATACGCATCTGCAGGTATGCGCGGATCCGCGTAGATATCGCTGATGATCACGCTTCTGCCGTTGATCATTACCCAGCCGCTGATGCACGTATGCAGCGGAAAACGCCGTCCCTTCCAGAGGGGCGCGATCGCATCCTCATCCACGTAGTAGCTCAGATCTCCATCGCGCAGCACAAACGTGGCGCCGTCCGCGCCGGTTAGCTGACGTGCTGCCACGCGCACGATTTCAATGATTGCACCCAAGTCCCGCGCCAGCGACAGCTCCTGGACAACCGCCACCAGCTTCACGGCTGCCGCGTTCTGACGGACGAGCTGCTCGTGGTCCAACTGCGCCCGCGGCGCGCGCCGCAGCGCGGCCACCAGCTGCCAGAGATGATCCTTGAGAACGAAATCGGATGCACCGGCTGCCAAGCTCGCCTCTACGTCCGACTCACGCGCGACACCCGAGCAGACAATTACCGGGACATCTGGCAGCCGGGACTTGGAAATTGCAAC
>CADEEJ010000622.1 GCA_902826315.1 uncultured Steroidobacter sp. | reverse complement strand
ACACGGGACCCATCGTCTGCTCTTGCTTCGGCATCGGTCGCAAGACGCTCTGCAACGCGATCCGCGATGACCGGCTCGGCACGGCTCAGGAGGTCGGGAACAAGCTGCGCGCCGGCACGAACTGCGGGTCGTGCCTGGCGGAGATTCGTGCGTTGCTGATCGAGTGCGGCGCCACCGGCACGGACTCTTAGTGCGGATCGACCCGCTGCGAGTTTGCAGCCGATGGGTTCGAGCCGCGGCCCCTCACTTCGCCGGCGTCGGAACGAGCCCCAGCTGTTGCATGATGGCGAGGCTGTCCATCAGGTTCCAGGTCTCGACGATGCGGCCATCCGCATCGAAGCGATGCATATCCCAGAATGTCGCTTGAATCGGCCGGTGGGTGGGTGCTGCTCCCATCACTGTTTTGGCGTGCGTCGCGGTCGTCGTGCATCGCCCCACGACCCAGTCATTCTCCGCAACAGCCTGCTCGACGACGATCACGACGTCGGGCCAGCTTTCATGGATTGACGACAGGAACTGCTCGATATGCTGCCGTCCCGGCCCGACATCGCGCGACCGGAGATGATGATCGGGCGCGTAATAGCTCATGCAGGCGGCCATGTCCTTTTGATTGAAGGCCGCCTTGGCCTGCAAATAGTTTTCCTTGTTTCTCGTTGCGATTGCACGCGGGCCCGGTGCCTCCATGATTCGTCCTCCATCTGCGTTTCTCTCCGTGATGAATACACCCGGGTGATCGCACTTGCGTTGAACAAACGTGCGGACCATAGTTTGCCGATGTCGCGCGTCGGGCTGCCGTTTCCCGCAAGTGTGTTCTCGGTGGACGTCGAGCACCTCGGCGCCCATTGCAATCCGGTCCCCTGCGTGATCGCGGGGAGGCGAGGATCCGTCTCGGTCCTCAGCGCCGGCGAGCAGGTCACGGGCGACGTTCTGTTCATTCGGCCCGGTGTCGAGCACAAGGTCATCTGTGCGGAGGGCGGCATCAACGCGATCTATCTGGACGGATTGACCTGGTCGGGCAGTTTCCCTTGCGCTCAACGGCTGCAGGGGCGGCTTGCAGACATTGCTGTCGACGCGCTCTTCCAGGAAGCCGGCGCCCAAACAGAGCTGCGCGATTGGCTGACGTCCGGAGCAACAACGATCCCGCAGCAGCTCAGCGTCGCGATCGAGACCATCATTGCCGAGCCGATGCTGCGATTGTCGCAGCTCGAGCTGGCGAATCGCTTGAAGATGGAGCGAACCCGCGCGCTGCGGATGTTCAAGGCAGCGACCGGCCTGACTTTTCGCCGATTCAAGCAATGGTCGGCACTCCAACATGCCGCGCGCCGGATTGCTGCCGGTGAACTGGTGCGGACCGCCGCCATGGACGCGGGCTTTGCCGATACGGCGCACCTGACACGAACCTTCCGCGCGTCCTTCGGCCTCACCCCATCGGAAGCGATCGCCGGAGGCGCCCGGGCTGGCGCGAGTTAGTTCGGGTTCCAGCGAAGCGCTGCGACGCTAGCGAATTGCGAAGACGATTGCTTTGGACAGCGAAGGATCCTGCAAGCCCT
>CADEEJ010000621.1 GCA_902826315.1 uncultured Steroidobacter sp. | reverse complement strand
GTTGGCTTGTTGGCCTTGCGGTTGCGCGCTATCGTCACGGCGCAAACATAACAAGTCGTTCAAGGTGCGACGCCGCTAAAGCGGCGCGGCCTTAACTCGGACGTTAGAACGCATGAGTACCGATGAGGCAGCGCAGG
Source organism: uncultured Steroidobacter sp. (assembly GCA_902826315.1). GTDB lineage: Bacteria > Pseudomonadota > Gammaproteobacteria > Steroidobacterales > Steroidobacteraceae > Steroidobacter. The sequence continues at coordinate 1,415 of CADEEJ010000621.1, read as the reverse complement.
TTGTAGCTAAGCGATGGCACGGTATGAAGGTCGCCTTCGTTGGCGTGGCAATCGCGGCGGTAGGCTTCGCGCTTGCGTGGTTCTTTGGCTTCAAGCCAGGATTGATCGTGCTTGTCGTCGGCTGGGTAGTTGTGGTGTCAGGTGCCTTTATCCACGTTCGGCAGATGTTTCGTGAGGCTCGGTTGCGGCGGAGTGACCTGCATCCCCGCGCGCCGCAGCCATGGGAGAAGTAGTGCGTTCTAACAAGCGAATGGAGTTCGCTCCCTTCGGTCGCCCGACTCGCAAACGGCAAAGCCGTTTGCTCGGGGCTCATTCGCGACGTTGGGCCACATGAAAAGGATTGCAGCGCTACTTCTCTTTGTGTTTGTCGCCCTCGGCTCGGGCTTCAGTACAGCGGACTCGAAATCCGTGCTGTCCGATCTTGGAACGGCGCTGCACGATGCCCGCTCCTCGCACAGTGAAGAGAAATTGAAGTCTTCGTGCTCCAGTAAGCTCAGCGAACTCGTCGGCCTTTCGAAGAAGACGATCCTAGATGCGCTTGGCAATCCCGATCTAAACGAGGATGTTGTCTCTCGCGACTCAGATCCGTTCTCTCTGTTGCACTACTATCTCCGCCCCGAAGGTACGACCGTCACTTTCACGGTAGGCGCTGGCAATGTCGTCACATCCGTTTCCTGTGGGTAGCCGCCCGTGCCCAACAACGCGCTGCAGCGGACGCTCGAAGACTCGCGCCGCTGAGCGCAGACGTTGGGCTGCTGAAAGAGGGGATCGCTAAGTGACATCAAGCATAACACGCAGACTTGATGAGCTGAGCCAGGCACAGCGTTCGAGCTTCTTCTGGAAATGCATTGGCATTGCCTTGTGTTTGCAGATTGTTCTCTTCGCTGCGATCTTCCTTACGAACATCGCCATTCAGTTCAGCGTTACGTTTGTTGGCCTCTTCTTCGTTGAGAATGCCGCGCAGCTCGACTCCCCCATTCGCATCCTGCAATGGCTCTCACTCGTGCCGTGGACACTCGCGGCGTTCTGGTGGTACACGCGGTGGCTCTTCCAAAGCCGCTTCGGTTCTGCGTCTGCCGTGTTCTTGGAACAGGCTGTCACGCAGCAGCCCAACAACGCGCTTCAGCCGACGTGCGAAGACGCACGCGGCTGAGCGCAGACGTTAGGCGGCAATGTCAGACCTGATTCAGAAGCAATGGATACTCGCTGCTGCGCTGCTGCTATTCATGTATTGGGTTTCAGTTTTCTTCATGCCCTTCGCGATTAGCGATCCAAAGATTCGGCCAAACGCGCCACTGTGGTTTTGGTGTGGACTGGGCGTGGCGATAGCATACTTCAGTTACACGGGTGTCCGGGCCTGGCGGCGTGGCTGGAAGGCTCGCTTCATACTGCGCATCGTTGTTCCAGCAGCATTG
>CADEEJ010000620.1 GCA_902826315.1 uncultured Steroidobacter sp. | reverse complement strand
CAGCGCGCCGCTGTACGAATTCGCTTCGAGCTCAAGTAGAGCGGGCTTCAGCCCGGCTGCCTGCGACTCTCTCGCCTTCCGTCGCGCCGATATTGCGCTCGTGCGTATTGCCGAGCCGATACGCCAGCACGGCCCACACGGCTGCAACTGCCGCACCGACCCACGCGATACCCGACGTCGCTACGCCGAGCCACGAGAGCAGCGCGTGCGCCGAGCCGCTCGTCGCGTCGCCGGTTCTATAGACCGCGGTGTCGATGAAGTTCTTCGCCTTGTACTTCGTTTCGCGGTCGACGCTGGTGAACAGCATTTCGCGGCACGGCCGCACCAGCGCGTACTCGCCCACGCGGCGGATGACCATGACGACGAGCAGCACTGACAGCACCGGGAACAGGGCGAGTGCGCTGTAGCCGAATACCATCAGGATCGGCGCCATCATGATCACCGTCGAGAGCCGCATCCACTTGGTGAAGCGGCTCAGCGCGAACAGCTGAATCAGCAGCGCCAACGACTGCACGATGAAGTCCACCCAGCCGAACAGCTGCGTCTGCTGGTCACGATCCGGCAGTGCTTTCTGCACGAGGTCGGCCTGCTGCAGGTAGAGGAACGTCGAAACCCACGTCAACAGCAGGATGAACGCGGCGATGCTCAATAGATACGGGCTCTTCGCGACCAGCGTAAAGCCGGCCCACAAGCTGCCGCCGAGAGGCTGATTGACGTCACCTCCCTTCACCGTAGCCGCCGCGTGATGCGCGGCGACCGCGCGCTCATGCCACTGCGTGAGGTAGCGAATGCAGAAGATCGAAGCACCGAGGAACACCATCGAGAACAGCAGCAGATTGATCGTGCCGATCACGGGCGCGAGCGTCGCCGCGATCAACGGCCCCAGCACGCCGCCGGCGCTCGTGCCGGCTGCGAGAAATCCATAAAGGCGCTTGGCCTGCTCGGGGCGGAAAATGTCGGCCATCAGGCTCCAGAACACCGACGGCACGAACAGCGCGAACACTGTGATCCAGACGAAGAACGCCCGCGCAATCCAGATGTGCTCGGTGTCGAATTGGAACCACAGATAAAAGGCGAGCAGGTTCAGCGCGAAGAATCCGTACACCCACGGCAGAAAGACCGTGCGCCGATACCGCGACGTGAGCCAGCCGAAAATCGGCTGCGTGAGCAGCGTCACCGCCAGCGTGCCCCAGAACAGCGACGGCAGGTTCGACACGCCCGAGGTGATGCCCATCGTCTCGCGCACCGGCCGCAGGATCATGTACGCGGTGAACGCGCAGAAGATGTAGGCGAAGCCGGCCATGGCCGCGCCCGCTTCATGCCCTTCGATGCGCGCGATGCGCCATAACCAGCGTTGCGCGGCCGTCTGCTGCGTGTCGGAGCTCATGTGTCGTTTTTTCTCAGGGAGCGCCGGACGCTGCAGGTACCGCAGTCTCGACCGTGCCGTATTTCTCCAGCACCTTCTTTACCGATGCACCGTCGCCGACAGCGACGATCTGTAGCTTGCCCGCGTCGTAGTACTTCTTTGCGACCCGCTGCACGTCTGCCGGCGTGA
>CADEEJ010000619.1 GCA_902826315.1 uncultured Steroidobacter sp. | reverse complement strand
TGCCCGCGACCTTGAAGTCCATGTCGCCGAGGTGATCCTCGTCGCCGAGGATGTCGGTGAGCACCTGGAAGCGATCGCCTTCTTTCACCAGGCCCATCGCCACGCCGGCGACGGCACCCTTGGTCGGCACGCCCGCGTCCATCAGCGCCAGGCTGGTGCCGCACACGCTCGCCATCGAGCTCGAGCCGTTCGACTCGAGGATTTCGGAGACGACGCGGATCACGTACGGGAAGGTCGCCATGTCGGGCATCACGGCGGAGATGCCGCGACGCGCGAGGTTGCCGTGGCCGATTTCGCGGCGCTTCGGCGAGCCCATCATGCCGGTCTCGCCGACGCTGAACGGCGGGAAGTTGTAGTGGAGCATGAACGGCTCTTTACGCTCGCCGGCCAGCGCGTCGATGAGCTGCGCATCGCGACCGGTGCCAAGCGTCGTGACCACGAGCGCCTGCGTTTCGCCGCGCGTGAACAGCGCGGAGCCGTGCGCACGCGGCAGCACGCCGGTGCGGATCGAAATCGGACGCACCGTCTTGGTGTCGCGGCCGTCGATGCGCGGCTCGCCCGCGAGAATCTTCCGGCGCACGATGCGGTATTCGAGGTTCGCGAACTCGGTCGAGACGTGACCGGAGTCGAACTGCGGCGCGTCGCCGCCGGCCAGCGCGAGCAGCGCGGCTTCCTTGATCTTCTGGATGCGATCGCGACGCTGCAGCTTGTCGGTGATCTTGTAAGCATCCGACAGCGCGGCTTCGGCGTTGGACGCGAGCGCTGCTTCGAGCTGCGAGTTGGTAGCGACGGGCTGCCAGGTCCAGGCGGACTTGCCGGCCTGCGCCTTGAGCTCGTTGATCGCCTGGATCGCCGCCTGCATCTGCTGGTGACCGAACGTCACTGCGCCGAGCATTACGTCCTCGGGCAAGCTGTCCGCCTCGGACTCGACCATCAGCACGCCTTCGCGCGTACCGGCGACGACCAGCTCGAGCTTGGAGTCTTTCAGCTGCGTCGCGGTGGGATTGAGGATGTACTCGCCGTCCTTGTAACCGATCTTCGCTGCACCGATCGGGCCGCGGAACGGCACGCCCGCGAGCACCAGCGCCGCCGACGCGCCGAGCAGCGCGGGGATGTCGGAGTCGACGTCGGGATTCAGCGAGACGACGGTCGCGACGACCTGCACTTCGTTGAAAAACCCTTCCGGGAACAGCGGCCGGATCGGCCGGTCGATGAGCCGCGAGGTCAGCGTCTCTTTCTCGGTCGGACGGCCTTCGCGCTTGAAGAAGCCACCGGGAATACGGCCGGCGGCGTACGTTTTCTCGATGTAATTGACCGTCAGCGGGAAGAAGTCCTTTTTCGGATCGGCTTCCTTGCGAGCGACGGCGGTGACGAGCACGACAGTGTCGCCCATCGTCACGACGACGGCGCCGTCGGCCTGGCGGGCGATCTCGCCCGTCTCGATGGTGACCTGGTGGGTGCCGTACGGGAAGGTAACTTTCTTGGGTGAGCTCACGATGCGTACCTGACCCGGGGCTTGGCCATCAGACGAGGCCTGCTCACCGGGCGGAGTGTGGGAGAGA
>CADEEJ010000618.1 GCA_902826315.1 uncultured Steroidobacter sp. | reverse complement strand
GGAACGCAAACAATCCCTCAGCAAAAGTGTGTGCGCCACTCGCCGATTTCACCGCATCGCGCAGTGCCATCTTCTCGAACGAGAACAGCATGCTGTAGCGGGAGCGTTGCTCGATACGGACGGCACGTGCAGCGATCTCGCTGTGCCGCCCCGCCCGTAGCAGCGCGGCGAACTCCTCTTGGCCGAGCGATTCGCGCCAACGCAAATGCGAGGCCCACTTGTAGTCGCGCTCGGTCTCGAGGTAACCCTCGTCGCGAAAGCCTTCGGGAAAGTAGTGCAGAAACTTCCGTCGGCAACGCAACGCGCCGGGACTGACCTGGCTCCTCCTCTGCCCACCGCGGGAACGCTCGGGGATTTCGATTCGCACGTGCTGCGATCTCACTGTCGTGGAACACACTCGTGTAACGCGCGAAGGATCGCGTTGGGCCAACTCTGCGATTCCGTGCGTTGCATCTTGGCACTCGCTTTCGTAAGTGAGGCAAGGACGCATACCCACGCAGCGCTAGTGATCGAACGCGACGGGGCTGGCGCACGAAGCCAGCCCCTGCACGCGCTACGATGGCAACAGCAAGGACGCAGAGCTCAGGATACCTGGGTTGCCGCGCCAAACAGCCCAGGTGAGCGCGGCAGCGAATCCGACCCACAAGATGTACGGCAGCAGGAGAACAGCTGCGACGCGATTGAGTCGCCAGAAGGAAATGATCGTAGCGGCGATGAGAATGAAAAGTACCAAGACATCGATGAATGCCAGGGCCCCTCGGTGCCACGCGAAAAATAGCCAGGACCAAAGTGCATTGGCGGCGAGCTGGCTGCCGAACAGCCACAGGGCTAGGGACTTGGCACCAGGCTTGCGCCAGACGAGCCACGCGGAGAGCCCCATCAGCGCGTACAGGGTGGACCACACGGGACCAAAGACCGATGCCGGCGGCGCCCACGATGGCTTTTTCAGCTGACCGTAAAAAGAACTTGCCTCAATGGACGCAATTGAACCGGCCGCAGCCACGGCGAACACGACGGCCAGCCACGCGATCAAGCCGACTACCTGCGAACGCACTGTGCGCGAGTTCGCGCCAGCTGTGCTATGCACGCCGTGTGTCATTGCAAAGGGCGGCATAGCAAACGCTGCCTATCCCGCCGCGAATGCCGAGCATGGCTACACAGTCGTTACGAGGTTGTAGACGCAGTGGCTCGTACGCTTGCGTTGTCTACAAGGCGCTGTGCAGCGCGCCTTCTACCGACCATTGCACCCGCTACGGCTGCGATGAGAGAGATCAGCATGGCTGCGAAAGCAATCCAGGCCGTCTTCGCAGCACCTTCCTGCACGCGCTCCGCGACGGCCGGTAACTGCTGGCGGGCCTGGGTGGTCAGGCGTTCGATGCCGCTGCGAACCTCGGCAGCGGCTTGCTGCGGATTGTCTCGCGCGGCTTCCACACGCTGCGCGACATCACCGAGCGTCGAGCGTACGTCCTGCTCTGAGATGCCGGTCGCGGAAGAAAGAGTGCTGACAGTGCGTGGGTCGTTCAAACGCGCCAGGATCTGATCGACATCGCCGCTTGAAAGCTCATCC
>CADEEJ010000617.1 GCA_902826315.1 uncultured Steroidobacter sp. | reverse complement strand
AAGACCGGCTTCCACAATCCGCTGTTCCTGCTCGACGAAGTCGACAAGATGGCGATGGACTTCCGCGGCGATCCGTCGTCGGCGCTGCTCGAAGTGCTCGACCCGGAGCAGAACTCCACGTTCAACGACCACTACCTGGAAGTGGACTTCGATCTCTCCGAAGTGATGTTCGTGTGCACGGCGAACAGCCTGAACATCCCGGCGCCGCTCCTCGACCGCATGGAAGTGATCCGGCTGCCCGGCTACACCGAGGACGAGAAGAGCGCGATCGCGCAGCGTTACCTGGTGCCGAAGCAGATGAAGCAGAACGGCTTGAAGGACGACGAGCTGAAGGTTTCCGAGAACACGCTGCTCGACATCATCCGCTACTACACGCGCGAAGCCGGCGTGCGCAACCTGGAGCGTGAGATCTCCAAGATCTGCCGCAAATCGGTGAAGCAGCTGCTGGCGAAGCCGGAGACGAAGGCGATCAATGTCTCGCCGCGTAACCTGAGCAAATATCTGGGCGTGCGCCGCTTCCGTTACGGCCGCGCAGAGGAGCAGGACCACATCGGCCAGGTCACCGGCCTCGCGTGGACCGAAGTCGGCGGCGAGCTGCTGACGATCGAAGCCGCGGTCGTCGCCGGCAAAGGCAAGCTCACGCACACCGGCCAGCTCGGCGAAGTGATGCAGGAGTCGATTCAGGCAGCGATGACCGTCGTGCGCAGCCGCGCCACGGTGCTCGGCCTGGAGCCGGACTTCTATCAGAAGGCCGACGTGCACATTCACGTGCCCGAAGGCGCGACGCCGAAGGACGGCCCGAGCGCCGGCATCGGCATGTGCACCGCGCTGGTCTCGGCGCTCACCAAGGTACCGGTGCGCTCCGACGTGGCAATGACCGGCGAGATCACGCTGCGCGGCCAGGTGCTGCCGATCGGCGGACTGAAGGAAAAACTGCTCGCGGCGCATCGCGGCGGCATCCGCATGGTGCTCATCCCCGACGACAACACCAAGGACCTCGCGGAGATTCCGCAGAACATCAAGGAAAGCCTGGAGATCAAGCCCGTCAAATGGATCGACGAGGTGTTGCAGGTCGCGCTACGACACATGCCGGCGCCGATGACAGCGGCTTCCGACGCGTCGCGCGGCAACGACAAGCCCCGCGCACGCCGGGTCGCGAAGCGGGCGAGCAAGCAGGTTCGGGCTCATTGAAACCAGGCGGATGGCGGCGTTCGTCGCTATCCGCTCTCGGTTGCTTTCTGCTATAACGCGCGCCCCTAACAAAAAGGACGCGCCGACATGAACAAAGCCGAGCTGATCGAAGCGGTGAGCACGCAGACGAGCCTGCAGAAGGCCGATGCCACGCGCGCCGTCGACGCTGTGTTCGATTCGATCACGTCGGCGCTCAAGTCCGGCGACACGGTGGCGCTGCTCGGATTCGGCACGTTCGCGGTCAAAGCGCGTGCGGCACGCGCCGGCCGCAATCCCCGCACCAACGAGACGATCCAGATTCCCGCGAGCAAGGTGCCGGGTTTCAAAGCTGGCAAGGCCTTGAAGGATGCTGTAAATTAGCGCGCCTTCGACGGCGCCCGC
>CADEEJ010000616.1 GCA_902826315.1 uncultured Steroidobacter sp. | reverse complement strand
TGATGGACTCGATCGAAATCACGGCCCGCCGCACGGCGGCTGCGACTGCCCTCGCCGCGCAATACCTGGCCAGGCCGGAATCGCGGATGCTCGCGGTGATCGGCTGCGGCGTGCAAGCGAGCTATCACGTCGAGGCGTTGCGCGATGTCGTCGCGCTGGAGACCATCGCGTTCTGCGAACCGCGCGACGATGCCGCCGACATGTTCGGTGCACGCATGCGCGACCTGGGATTGAGCGCGCGACGTGCCCCCGATGCGAAGACCGCAGCTCACGGTGCCGATATCATCGTGACCGTGACGACTTCGGCGCACCCTGTCCTCGCGCTGGCAGATGTCGAGCCCGGCACCTTCGTGGCGGGTGTCGGCGCCGACAACCCAACGAAGCACGAGCTGGCAGTGGATCTCTTGCAGGCGAGCCGCGTGGTCGTCGATTCCGTGCCGCAGGCAGCGACGATGGGCGATCTGCATCACGCGATCGCGGCGGGCGTGATGGACGTAACGGATGTCGAGGGCGAGCTCGCGGACCTGGTCGCTCACAGAGCCGTCGGCCGGACGAGCGCCGATGAACGCTGGGTCTTCGACTCGACCGGACTGTCGATCCAGGATCTGGCGGCCGCCGCAATGATCTACGAACGGGCGCGCGCCGCCGGCAGTGTGCCGCAGATCCTCTTGGGCAACTGATTCTTGTTGCCGGATCGGCTGGGTTGCTACTGTTGTCGCCCCGTAGCAGCTCGCAGGCGCACCGCCGTGATCCATCTCGAACCCGTCACGCTCGAACGCAACGGCGTCAGGCTCGAACCGATGGCGCTTGGCCACGTGCCAGCACTGGAGGCAGCAGCTGCCGACGGTGAGCTGTGGAAGCTCTGGTTCACGACCGTGCCGGAACCGGGCGGCATGACCAAGTACGTCGAGGACGCACTGAAGGGGCAGGCCGCCGGCCACATGCTGCCGTGGGTCGTGCGGGACCTGGCGAGCGGCGATCTCGTCGGTTCGACGCGCTATCACGACATCATCGCGGTCACCGACCGTGTGGAGATCGGCTACACGTGGTATCGCGCGAGCCGGCAGCGCACGCACGTCAACACGACGTGCAAGCTCATGTTGCTCGCGCATGGATTCGATACGCTCGGCTGCAAGGTCGTCGGCCTGCGCACGGACAATTTCAATTTCCGCTCACAGCGGGCGATCGAAGCGCTCGGGGCGAAGAAGGACGGCGTGATTCGCCATCACCACCCGCGACGCGACGGCACCGTGCGCGACACGGTCATGTACAGCATCCTGGCGGGAGAGTGGCCGGACGTCCGGCGCCACCTGGAGCTGCGGCTCGCTCGGAACCGGGATTAGTGCTTCCGCGACGCGCCGTAGAGAGCAAACGTGCCGAGCCAGTGACTGCCGACGTAGTGCTCGCTCGTCACTGCACCGAGTGACGTTTCCGTATGCAAGCGCGCAGTCGTGCGTAGCGCATTTCGACGCTTGTCGTCGGCGGGCAAGCCGTCCGCGATCCCTTCGAGCATCCAGGCACGGCTGAGATTCAGGCCGTCGAGGTGCGCGAGCTTCGGATCGCTGCGATCGGTGA
>CADEEJ010000615.1 GCA_902826315.1 uncultured Steroidobacter sp. | reverse complement strand
ATCAACGGCACGCCCGACCCGGCGCTATACCAGAAAGATCGTTGGGATCCGCCGAGCGCGCCCGAGATGTCGTACGCGTTCACCGTGCCCAACGGCAGTTACACGGTGAAGCTGCACTTCGTCGAGCACTGGAGCGGCGGCCAGGCCGTCGGCCGGCGCATCTTCGACGTGCTGCTGGAAAATCAGCTGGCGCTCGACAACCTGGACATCTTCGCCCAGGCAGGTGGCTACACGCTGCTCGTGAAGACGTTGCAGACGACCGTCAACGACGGTCAGCTCAACATCAACTTCGTGCACGGCAGCGCTGACGATCCGCTGATCGGCGCGATCGAGATCACCAGCGCCGGCGGGCCGCCGCCGGCCGACACGCAGCCGCCGACGGTGCCGCAGAACCTCACTGGCCAGGCCGTCAATGCGACATCGGTGTCGTTGAGCTGGAACGCGTCGACCGACAACGGTGGCGGCACTGTCGCGGGCTATCGCGTCTATCGCAACGGCGTCGCGCTCAACACGACGGTCGGCACGACGTACACGGATAACACCGTCGTCGGCAGCACGACCTACACGTATCGCGTCGCTGCCTACGACAACGCGTCGCCCGCGAACGAATCGGCGCAGTCGAACCAGATCTCCGTGACCACGCCTGCGCCGACGCAAACGGTGATCCGCGTGAACGCGGGCGGCCCGCAGTACACGGATAGCGCCGCGCAGGTATGGGCCGCTGACTTCGGCTTCAACACCGGCAGCCTTTCGAGCGTCGGCAACGCGATCGCGGGGACCTCCGACCCGGCGCTCTACCAGAAGGAGCGCTGGGATCCGCCGACCGGCCCGGAGCTCGCCTACGCCTTCACGGTGCCGAACGGCAACTACACCGTGAAGCTGCATTTCGCCGAGACGTGGAGCGGCGGCCAGGCCGTGGGCCGGCGCATCTTCGACGTCTCGCTCGAGAACCAGCTGGTGCTCGATAACCTGGACATCTTCGCGCAGGTCGGCGGCTACACGGCGCTGATCAAGACGTTCCAGACGACTGTCAGCGACGGTCAGCTCAACATCAACTTTGCGCACGGCAGCGCAGATGATCCGACGATCGGTGCGATCGAGATCATCAGCGGCGGAGGTGGTGGGCCGCCGGTGGACACGCAGCCGCCGACAGTGCCGCAGAACCTGACCGGCCAGGCGGTTAATGCGAGCCAGGTCACGCTGAGCTGGAGCGCCTCGACCGATAATGGCGGCGGTTCGGTCGCGGGCTATCGCGTGTATCGCAACGGTACGGCGATCGGTACCAGCGCGACGACTGGTTTCACTGACAACAGTGCGGTGCCGAGCACGACGTACACGTACCGCGTGAGCGCGTACGACAACGCCTCGCCGGCGAACGAGTCGGCGCAGTCGAACCAGATCTCGGTGACGACGCCGGCAGCACCGGCGACGGTGATTCGCGTGAACACGGGCGGACCGCAGTACACGGACTCGGCAGCACGAGTGTGGTCGGCGGACTTCGGCTTCACGGGCGGCAGCGTGGTGACGGTCGGCAATGCGATCGCCGGGACCTCCGATCCGGCGCTGTATCAGAAGGATCGCTGGGATCCGCC
>CADEEJ010000614.1 GCA_902826315.1 uncultured Steroidobacter sp. | reverse complement strand
GACATGCTCAGGCGCGTGAAGGCGACGAAGTGGCCGGAGCGGGAGCCGGTCGCGGATGCCTCGCAAGGCGTGCAGCTCGCGGCGATTCAGAAACTCGCGCGCTACTGGGGAACGGAATACGACTGGCGGCCGTGCGAGGCGCGACTCAGCACGCTGCCGAACTTCATCACCGAGATCGACGGGCTCGACATTCATTTCATCCACGTCCGCTCGAAGCATGAAAATGCGCTGCCACTCATCGTCACGCACGGCTGGCCGGGCTCGGTCGTCGAGCAGCTGAAGATCATCGATCCGCTCACCAATCCCACTGCTCATGGCGGGAGTGCGTCGGATGCATTCCATGTCGTGATCCCGTCGATACCGGGCTATGGTTTTTCGGGCAAGCCGACGACCACCGGCTGGGATTGCCCGCGTATCGCGCGCGCCTGGGCTGTGCTGATGGATCGCCTCGGCTACACGCGATACGTGGCGCAAGGCGGTGACTGGGGTGCGCTCATCACGGAGCAGATGGGCGCGCAGGCACCTGCGGGATTGCTGGCCATTCACATCAACCTGCCGTCCGCCGTGCCGGCCGAGATTCTCAAGGCGCTGCAGACCGGCAGCGGCAAGCCGTCCGGCCTCGGAGCCGACGAGAGCAAAGCGTTCGAACGCCTCGCCTTCTTCTTCAGCGACGGCCTGTCCTACGCGCAGCAGATGGCAAACCATCCGCAGACGATGTACGGCATTGTCGATTCGCCGGTCGGGCTCGCCGCCTGGTTCCTCGATCACGACTTGCGAAGTTACGAGATGATCGCGCGCGCCTTCGACGGCAAGAGCGAGGGCCTCACGCGCGACGACGTGCTCGACAACATCACGCTGACCTGGCTGACCAATACGGCGATCTCGTCGTCGCGTCTGTATCGGGAGAACAAGCTGCCCTTCTTTGCCGCGATGGGCGTCACCCTTCCCGTTGCCGTGAGCGCCTTCCCGGACGAGCTCTACCAGGCTCCGCGCAGCTGGATGGAGCGGGCGTATCCCAAGCTGATCCACTACAACAAGATGGAGAAGGGCGGCCACTTCGCCGCCTGGGAACAGCCGAAGCTGCTGACGAACGAGCTTCGCGCGTGTTTCAAGTCACTGCGTAGTTAGCGCAGCAACGCGATGAGAAGCCCGCAGATTATCGTCTGCGGGCTTCATGCCGATGGGTGGGCGACGTGAGCCTGCAACGCCGGGAAGAACTCTACGAAGTCGGCGGTGAACGCAGCTTCGTGAGCAAGAAGGTCGCTAACGCTGTCGTGCAGGGCGAGCTGCTTGTCCCAGCGTGAGTTGAGGTAATTCGAAATCCTGCGTAGCGCGTGCTCGACGCCTTCCGCTCTGACATACGAGCCGAGCAGATCATGGCGGACGATGCGATCGAGCATGGTTTGCGCGTCCGGCGGCAGCTCGATGGGATGTGCCTGGACGTTGGCGTAGAAGGCCGAGGTGTACGCCTCCAGTGTGATGGGCGAGTAACGCGCCCAGTTGCGCGCGAGGCAGTAATCGTAGAACACATCGATGAGCACACCGCTGAAGCGGCGATGCTCGCTGTTCACCCGCGCGCGGCTGCGCTTGACGACGGGAT
>CADEEJ010000613.1 GCA_902826315.1 uncultured Steroidobacter sp. | reverse complement strand
GCAAGCGATCGGCCGCCTCGGCGATGGTGAGCTGCTCCATGTCACGCAGCAGGATCACTTCGCGGTACATGTCCGGTAGCGACTCCAGCGCACGGACGACATCGATACGCAGCTCGTCCTTTGGAACCTGCGCAAAGTACTCAGCCTCGTGTCGCTCCGTCAGTTCTTCCGCGCCCCGTATCAGCCCCAGCACGGGAAGCAGGCACAGCCGGGTGACCACGCGGAATATCCAGCCCGCTATGGCCAGAGGGTCGCGCACACTGCCCAGGCGGCGGTACAGCACGATCAGAGCTTCTTGAACCACGTCCTCAATGGCCGTCGTGCGATGGCACTGGCGCCTTGCATAGCGGCGGATGTCGGGCTGCAGTTCGCGCAGCATCCTCTCCAGAGCGACCGGATCGCCGACCTGGGCGGCGGCGAACAAGGCTGCATCGACCCGGATCACCGTGGACCTTCGAGCGACTTGCGGCCAGCCATGGCACAAGCGGGGCAGAAGCCAATCAGCCCCGTCAGCGCCGTTAGCACGCCACTTATGGCAAGCACCAAGCCGAGCGGCGTCAGACCGATCTGCGTGAGTGAGCAGGCCACGATCAACGCACCGCCGATCACCCGCGCCCAGCTTTCCTTGGAACCCATGTTCTTGCGGTAGAACATCTCATCACCTCGATCTGCCCGATCACAGCGGGCATCGTAGACAAGGAGGGGCATTCGGTCGAAAAGGATTCAGTAAGGTGTTCTGATCCGAGAAACCACACGCCGCTCCGGCCTGCCGATCCAATGCGACTCACGGCTCCTTCAGCAGATCCCCAAACGCCGCCGCCCGCTGTTCCATCCCCGCCCGAACCGCCTCGAGCTGATTCGGGCTCCCCATCAATCGTTCCTGCTCACGCGATTCACTCACGAGCAGCGCTGCGGCATCACCATCAGCACTCCGATTCAACAGACGCTTCGCCGCTCGGATCGCGTCAGGACTACTTCGCGCGATGTTGCGAGCCATCTCGCGCGCATGTGCCAGAGGATCGGCACCTACCCACGTCGCGAGTCCCACCCTCACTGCCTCATCCCCATTGATGATTCGCCCCGAGAAGGTCAGCTCGCGTGCAACATCACCGCGCACCAGTTCGCGCAGTAGCGCAATGCCAGCCATATCCGGCACGAGTCCCCACTTGATCTCCATCACCGAGAGTTTCACGTCCGAGGTCACGTAGCGAATGTCCGCACCCAGGGCGATCTGCAGTCCGCCGCCAAATGCCACGCCATGAACGGCAGCAATCACCGGCACTGGGAGATCGCGCCAACCCCAGGCAGTCTGTTGTGGCGCGTTCGCGATGCCGTGAGTGCGATCGGCCAACGTGTAGCGGCGACCGTTTTCCTCAGTCCCCATGCTTCTGAATCGACTGATGTCCAGCCCAGCGCAGAATGCACGGCCCTCGCCGTGTAGTACCACGGCGCGCAGGCGCGGCTCGGCTCGCAGCCGATCCTGGGCAGCGAGGATGCCCTCGATCATCTCGCTATCGAGAGCGTTCATCTTGTCGGCTCGGTTCAGCCGGACGTCGGCGACGCCTTCGTTGTCGAGGTGAATGACGACCCGATCGTTCATCGCGTGACTCCTC
>CADEEJ010000612.1 GCA_902826315.1 uncultured Steroidobacter sp. | reverse complement strand
CTCGGCGCGCTACAAGCTGAAGAAATTCGAGGACAACCCGGCGCAGTACGAGCGGTTGATCGAAGTCTTCAAGGCACACGACATCGGCTACTTCTTCTACAACGGCGGCGGCGATTCCGCCGACACGTGCCTGAAGGTCGCACAGCTCGCCGACACGCGCGGCATCGCGATCCAGGCGATTCACGTGCCGAAGACCGTCGACAACGATCTGCCGATCACCGACTGCTGCCCGGGCTTCGGCTCGGTCGCGAAGTACGTCGCAGTGTCGATTCGCGAAGCGGGCTTCGACGTCGCCTCGATGGCGAAGACTTCGACCAAGGTGTTCATCATGGAGGTGATGGGCCGGCACGCGGGCTGGATCGCCGCGGCCGGCGGTCTCGCCGCGGAAAAAACCGGCGACGCTCCGCACATCATCCTGTTTCCGGAAATCAAGTTCGACGAAGAGAAGTTCTGCGCGCGCGTGAAGGAGAGCGTCGAGAAATTCGGCTACTGCGCCGTCGTCGTCTCGGAAGGCGTGAAGAACGCCGAAGGCAAGTTCCTCTCGGACGCGGGCCTGCGCGATGCATTCGGTCATGCACAGCTCGGCGGCGTCGCGCCGGTGCTCGCGCAACTCGTGAAATCCAAGCTCAACTACAAGTATCACTGGGCGGTCGCCGACTACCTGCAGCGGGCTGCCCGGCACATCGCGTCCAAGGTGGACGTCGAGCAGGCGTACGCAGTCGGTAAGGCAGCCGTCGAGCTCGCGCTGAAAGGCCAGAACTCGGTGATGCCGACGATCGTTCGCACTGCAGACAAACCGTACAAGTGGAAGATCGGCACCGCGCCGCTGGCCGAGGTCGCGAACCGCGAAAAGATGCTGCCGCGTGACTACATCACCGAGGACGGCTTCCACATCACTGCCAAGGCGCGCCGCTATCTGAGCCCGCTGATCAAGGGCGAGGATTACCCGCCGTACAAGGACGGACTGCCGCAGTACGTGACGCTGCAGAACGCCCCGGTGCGCAAGAAGCTGGCCGAGCCCTTTGTGGTATAGTTCCGCGCCTTTTTTTCAGGCATCCCGCACAACACAGCCCCTGAAGAGGGAGGAAAATTAATGTCCACTGATGTCGCGCTTTGGCTCGCGATCGGCGCCGGCGTGCTCGCCGTCATTTACGGTCTGTTCTCGGTCGGCTGGATCAACAAGCAATCCGCCGGCTCGGCACGCATGCAGGAAATCGCCGCTGCCATCCAGGCTGGCGCGCGTGCGTATCTCAATCGCCAGTACACGACCATCGGCATGGTCGGCGTCGTGCTGTTCGTCGTGCTCGGCTTCGCGCTCGACTGGCAAACGGCGGGCGGCTTTGCAGTCGGCGCCGTGCTCTCGGGCCTCGCCGGCTTCATCGGCATGAACGTCTCGGTGCGCGCGAACGTGCGCACTGCGCAGGCTGCGAGCGTCGGCTTGAACCCCGCGCTGGCAGTAGCGTTCCGCGGCGGCGCCATCACGGGCATGCTCGTCGTCGGCCTCGGCCTGATCGGCGTCGCCGGCTACTTCGCGCTGCTCGGCGCCGACAAGGATGCGCTGCACGCGCTGATCGGCCTCGCGTTCGGCGGCTCGCTGATCTCGATCTTCGCGCG
>CADEEJ010000611.1 GCA_902826315.1 uncultured Steroidobacter sp. | reverse complement strand
CTGTGCAAGCAGGGCGATCACGTGCTGATGTTCGCAGAGACCTATCAGCCGACGCGCTACATGATCCGGCGCATCCTGGTTCGCTACGGCATCGCGCACACGATGCTGTCGATCGAGGACATCGAGGGCATCGAGCGCACGCTCGCGTCGCGACCCACGCGGCTGATCATGTTCGAGTCCCCCACCAATCCCATGGTGAAGGTAGCGTCACTCGAACGTATGACGAAGGCCGCGCGTGCCCACGGCGCGCTCACGCTGTTGGATAACACGTTCGCGGGTTTCCACAACCACGGCCAGTTCGACATCGACATCTTCGCGCACAGCCTCACCAAATATGCGTCGGGACATGGTGACGTGATGGGCGGCGCCGTGATCGCACGCCGCGAGTTGATCGATGCTATGCGCACGGATTTCATCATCCTCGGTGCGACGCTCGATCCGCACGCCGCGTTCCTCATCCAGCGCGGCTTGAAGACGTACCCGTTGCGCTACGAGCGGCAATGTCAGAACGCCATGCGGCTCGCGCAGTTTCTGGAAGCACAGCCCCAGGTCGCGCGGGTCAGCTATCCAGGCCTGCCATCGCATCCCCAGCACGTGCTTGCGGCGAAACAGATGCACGAGTTCGGCGCGATGGTGACGATCGAGCTGCGCGAGGATGCAGCGCGCTTCAGCGAAGCGCTGCAGCTGTTCGCGATCTCGGCCAGCCTCGGCTCGACCGAATCGCTGGTGTGGCCGGGGCGGCTGATCAATCCCCGTGACTTCAGTACAGAGGAACGGCAGTGGGCCGGCATCTCTGAGCGCACCGCGCGGCTGTCGAT
This sequence comes from uncultured Steroidobacter sp., assembly GCA_902826315.1. Lineage (GTDB taxonomy): Bacteria > Pseudomonadota > Gammaproteobacteria > Steroidobacterales > Steroidobacteraceae > Steroidobacter. The sequence goes on along the minus strand of CADEEJ010000611.1, from coordinate 803 downwards.
AGGCATCGAGGACGCCGACGACCTGATCGCGGATCTACAGCAGGCCCTGCAGCAAGCCTGAGCAATTGCACGGGAGAACCTGAACCGGCGCTAAACGGGCCGGTGCAATTTAACAAGAATGACGCCGCGCCTGTAATTCACAGCGTAGTCGCGTCAACCCGGGGCCGGGAGCGGCGTTGAACACCTCGAAATCACCGCCGATCAGGAGGCCTTTCGATGAACAAGTTCTTCGCAGCAATGCTGACGCTCACCGGCGTGCTTGCCGTTGTCAGCGCGAGCCATGCGGATACGCGCCGCACGCGCGATCCTGGCGTCAATGCGCGCCAGCACAATCAGCGCGAGCGCATCCAGCAGGGTGTGAAATCCGGCGAGCTGACGCGGCGTGAGACCGGCAGACTCGTGAACGAGCAGCGCGACGTGCGCCAGCTCGAGCGCGAGTACAAGTCGGACGGCACGCTGACGGCCGGCGAGCGCCGCGACCTGCACCAGGAGCAGAACCAGGCGAGCCGGCACATCTATAACCAGAAGCACGACGAGCAGGACCGGCCGCCGGCGGCAGTGCGCGATCCGGGCGTGAACCAGCGCCAGGCGAACCAGACCGGGCGCATCGTGCAGGGCGTGAAGTCAGGCGAGCTGACGCATGACGAGGCGCAGGAGCTGCGCACCGAGCGGGCCGACATCCGCCAGCTCGAGCACACGTACAAGGAAGACGGCACGCTGACGCGCGACGAACGCCAGGACCTGCACCAGCAGCTCAACCAGCAGGGCCAGGAAATTTACGAAGAGAAGCACGACGAGGAGAC
>CADEEJ010000610.1 GCA_902826315.1 uncultured Steroidobacter sp. | reverse complement strand
TCGCGACGGTGCGATGGCAGCGCTGCAATGGCGGCCGAGCGATAGCTTCACGAGCATCTTCGACGTCTACTACACGCGGCGTAAGCAGGACGACAACGCGCGCAGCCTCGAGGTGAACCTCGGCGGCTATCCGGCACCCTGCTGCGACGGCACGTTCCCGAACAACACGCAGTTCGGCTACGCCAATCCGACGATCCGCGACAACACTGTGGTCGCCGCCGATCTGCTGCAACGTGTGCCGCTGGCGCGTAACTTCCTGTTCAAGACCCAGGACAAGATCCTGGCGCTCGGTCTCAACAATGAATGGCTCGCGGGCGACTGGACCTTCACCGCTGACGTCAGTCACTCCAAGGCGCAGCGTAACGAGCAGCAGTTCGAGACCAATGCTCAGATCGCGCCGCTGACCAACGCGCCGGCTAATGCGCCGCGGAACGTGTACGACACGGGAACATTCGCCATCAACAACGATGGCATGCCCCGGCTGCATTTCAACCGCAACTACGCGGATCCAGCTGCCGTCCAGGTCGGTCCGACGATCTACGGCGCGGGCTACAGCAAGATCCCGCGCATCACGGATGAGCTGACGTCCGGGCGCATCGACGTCGGCTACCAGTTGAACCGCTGGTGGATGTCGGACCTCACCTTCGGCGTCAACTACGCGGATCGCGAGAAGGACAAGAACCAGCCGGAAGGCGGACTCAACACGATCAACGGCGGCTATTTCCAGATCGCGCCCGAGAACCTCGAGTCGGCGACGAACCTGTCGTATGCCGGGGCCGGCCGGGTGCTGGCGTGGGACGTCCCGGCGGTGCTGCGGGCGTACTACCAGCCGATCGTGTACGGCTCGCCGACGACGCCGGGCTTCGACTACCTGATCGGCAAGAACTGGAACGTCACCGAGAAAGTCGTGACGGGATTCGTGCGCAGCAGCCTGGATCACGAGTTGTCGTCGACCGTCACGCTACGCGGCAACGTCGGCGTGCAACTCGTCAACACCGACCAGCAGTCGACGGCGACTCAGAAGCTCCAGGGCGTCGTCGTGCCGTTCGAGGACGGCAAGGACTACAACGACGTGCTCCCCGCGATCAATCTCGCGTTCATGCTGCCATCGGATCAGGCAGTGCGTGTCGGCATCGCGCGTGAAATGGCACGTGCTCGCATGGACCAGCTCAAGGCGTCGAACGAGATCGGTTACGACGCGGCGACGGGTCTGCCGGGCGGCTCCGGCGGCACGCCGCTCCTCGATCCGTGGCGCGCCAACGCGTTCGACCTGTCGTACGAAAAGTATCTGGGCAACGGTGCGTATCTGTCGGCAGCCGCGTTCTACAAGGATCTGAAGACGTACATCTACAACCAGACCGATCTCAATCACGACTTCTCCGATCTGCTGGCCGACCTGCCGCCGGGCTTCTTCCCGGACGACGATGTCGTGCCGGCGCCGACCGGCAAGTTCACGCGGCCACTGAACGGCAAGGGCGGTAACCTCAAGGGTATCGAGCTCGCGACGTCGTTGACCGGCGACCTGATCAGCGATGCGCTCAGTGGCTTCGGCGTGATTCTCAGCTACGCCCACACCGAGAGCAGCATCACGATCCAGGATCCGCCGGGTAACAACTTCATCACGG
>CADEEJ010000609.1 GCA_902826315.1 uncultured Steroidobacter sp. | reverse complement strand
TGAAACGGCGTTCCTGATGTTCTTCTTCGCGGCGTTTGCCTTTATTGCCGCTGCTCTATTTGCGTTGTATGCACAGCGCTATCCGTTGCAGGACCATTATCGAGCTGGCTGATCAATCGCGGCCCAGTAAAACCCATCGGGTGCTCGAAACGTAAACGCTCGTTGGCCGAATTCATCCGCTGTGAGTGGGCCGACGTTCGCGCTCCGCGCCTTGCTGACCTCATGTCGCAGCGTTTCAATGTTGTTAGTTAAAACGGTATACATTGAGTATCCCAAACATCCAGGCTGGGTGTCGATTCGCTGTTCGTCGCCCGTCGCGGTTTCAATCGCGAACACGCGCAATCGTCCGGCGGTTGATCGAGCAGTGTCATCCTGTGCACGTGGGTCGTCGAAATCGATTTCCGTGAAGGCCTCACCTTGGCGTAAACCGAGCATGTCAGAGGCGGGCGACTCCAGCTCGTACTCAAATCGTCGCTGCGCGGTGCGATGCAGGCCAAGCACCTGATCATAGAAGTCGAAGCGACCGAGTTCGCCCGTATGGACGACGAGGGCATAGTGGCAAACCTCGCTCGCGTGGAACAGGCTGCTGGCGGCGAGGCTACCGAGGCGCGACGTATCGATTCCCTGGCGTTGCATGACAATTTGCTGCCATTGAGGCTGGAACATCTGCAAGTTGTAGCTGGCCGGTACCGGTGCGACGAACGGCTGGTGCGCAACAACCGGTGCCGCGATTCTCGCATTCAAGACGGGACCCAGAACCTGGATCGGCTTGCCCTGCCGGCGTGCCACCTCCGCATGAGTCCAGACCTGCAGCAAATCGTCGGTACGCTGCACCGTCCAGCGGTTGCCGGGCGTTCTGAGCGGTGCCATCTGCAAGCCATCAGCGATGGGCCACTCCCATTGCATCAGGCGAACGAGTCCCTTGTCGGCATGCTGGTGACCCATGCGGTACGATTGAACGGCACTGTCTGTGCCGTACAGTGCCTGTGCTGCCGACCGCTCCAGCGCACCTTTTGCTTGGACAGCGAAGCCGAACTGCTCCCAATGATGGATGGCAGCGTCGACATCGACAACGCCGATTGCCACTTCGAACACACCGTGGCAGAAATGATCTGCTGTTGGACCAGGTGACAAATTGATGACCTTCCCAGTGAGCCACTCGACCTTGGAGGCGACCGCGCTCGCCGCCGAGGTGCAGCGACGCTATGGCATAACGGATCCGCTGCGATGCCGCCTCGTGGCGCGTGGCAGCAATGATATCTATCTCACTGAGAATGGCACGGCCCACTACGCACTGCGTGTCTCACGCGCGCAGCATCGCAGCGGCACGGAAATCCAGTTCGAAACGCAGCTCCTGTCGCATCTGGCGCAGCTCGGCCTGCCGGTACCGACACCGATCGCATTGCGCGATGGCAGTCAGAGCTTCTCTGTCCTGGCACCCGAAGGCGAGCGGCCGATCGTGATGATGAGCTGGATTGCGGGCCGGCCGCTCAATCAGCAGCTGTCGGCAGTCGAAGCCGGTAAAGCAGGTCATCTATTAGGCCAAATCCATGCGGCCGGGAGCAGCTTTCAGACCGCGCAGCCCAAGCTGATCGATACCGTCGCGCGGATCAAGCGTCAACAGCAACACCTCGATC
>CADEEJ010000608.1 GCA_902826315.1 uncultured Steroidobacter sp. | reverse complement strand
CGATGAACTCGCGGTCCATGTTGTCGTTGCCGGCAATCGTGGGTCTGAGGGCGGAAGCTTGCGCGTGCGCTGCACGACCTGCAAGGCTCGCGACAGGAAGGCAGTGCGCCACTCGGGGCGCGCTTTGCCATCACTCATTGTCATAGCCCATGATCGAACTCCCTGGGTTCAGGTAGCGTTCATTGCACGGGCTTATCGTGCGCCCGGGACCTGACGCGGGGTGGGGTCTGGCTCACAGAATCTGACCCCGATCGGGCCTGCGCTGCGTTTCAACGAGCGTCTGATCATTGTCATGAGGTCGAACGACATGAGTGTTTCCAAGGTGCTGGGCATGGCTGCGATGGGGGCTGCGGTGGCCGCAGGTGGTGTCAGTGCGGCGGGCAAACCCGCCACGACGGAGCGTTCCTCCGACGAGACCGCGATCACGATCTACAGCTCGGCACAGCCCGGCGCGATCTCGCCGGAGTTCTATCGGCCGATTCCAGGCGCCGGTACGCCCAATGCGATGGCGGTGCCCGGCTACGCGATGATCCGCCACGAGCGCATGGTGCCGATCCCGGCGGGTCGTTCGACGCTGCGGTTCGCGGACGTCGCGGGGCTGATCGATCCGACCACGGTGACGTTCACGTCGCTGACGGACCCGGCCACGCGTGTGCTGGAACAGAATTTCCAGTTCGACCTGGTCAGCAACGAGAAACTGCTGCTGAAGTTCATCGACAAGCCGATCACGGTCGAACGTGCGCTGGGCAACCAGGTCACGACGCTGACCGGCACGCTGCTGTCGTCGTTCGATGGACTCGTGCTGCGCGGCAACGACGGTTCGATCCACTCGCTGCGGGACTATGCCTCGCTGCGCTTCCCGGAACTGCCCGGTGGCCTGATAACGCGACCGACGCTCGAGTGGCTGGTCAATTCGCCGAAGGGCGGCGACCAGCGCACGCGCGTCACCTATCAGACGGGCGGACTCACCTGGTGGGCCGACTACAACCTGATCTTCAACGAAGGCAAGGATGCGAACAGCGGGCTGCTCGATCTCTCGGCCTGGGTCAGCATCATCAATCAGTCCGGCACGACCTATCCCGATTCCAGGCTGAAGCTGATCGCCGGCGACGTGCAGCGCGCGGAGCCGCCGGCGCCGCAGATGGTGGGGCGCGCGATGGCCATGGCCAGCAAGGCGATGGAGGCAGACGCCGGCTTCGAGCAGAAGGAGTTCTTCGAATTCCATCTCTATACGCTCGGTCGCCGCACGACACTGCCGAACAATTCGACCAAGCAGATCGAGCTGTTCGACCAGGCGAAGCAGATACCGGCGCGCAAGACGCTGGTCTATTACGGCCTCACGCAGAACTATGGGTGGGGGTCGCCGATGACGGATCGGGAGCTCGGCCTGCCGATGAACAAGAAGGTGGACGTCTACCTCGAGTTAAAGAACGACAAGGCCGTGGGTCTCGGCGTACCGCTGCCGGCCGGGCGGATTCGCGTCTCGCAGCTCGACGCTGCCGACGGCAGTCTCGAGTTCATCGGCGAGGATCGCATCGATCACACGCCGAAGGACGAGAAGGTCCGCATCAAGCTCGGCTCTGCGTTCGACGTGGTCGGCGAGCGTCGCTCGGTCGACTTCAAGGTCGACACCAAGGCG
>CADEEJ010000607.1 GCA_902826315.1 uncultured Steroidobacter sp. | reverse complement strand
TGGTACGCGGCGTGATTGCCGCCGCCAGCTCTGCGGGATCGATGCGGAATCCCTTCTCGAATTGCAGATCGACGTGCGTCACAGCGCAGCCGATAGCACGAGGCGTCTCGATGTTCGTAGCATAGTTCGGCCGCACCACGACCAGGTGGTCCTCCCGCCTGAGCAGAGCGGTGGCGACGATGAACAGCGCTCCCGCGGCGCCGCTCGTGATGAGCACATCCTGGGCGCCAACGATGGACTGCCGTCCCACGATCAGTGAGCGCAGCCGCTCGCTGCCGCGATGCGCGCCATACAGCAGCGTCAGGTTCGGCAGCTCGACGTTCAGGTCCGCGATCGAGAGATCGGTAATCGAGCTTTCCGAGAGGTTGTAGCGGATCGTGTCATAGCCGAGCTCTTCCGGTGACTCGACCTCGATCGGCATCCGCGCATAGTGCATGACATATCTCCATCATAGGTTTCGATGATGCCGTGACGTACAGGCAGCCAGTATGCTGCCCGAAATGCCGCGATCTGTTGCAACCTGGCTCTTCCTTCTCCCCACACTGCTCGGAGGTGCCGCCATGGCTCAAAGCTCCAACGGCGTCGACGTGAGCAATGCGGCCGCTGTGCGGGCCAGCTTCGCCGCCTGGAGTGCGGGCACAGGCGGTCCATTCGACCTGCTCGCGCCGGAGGCGACCTGGACCATCGTCGGACACTCGATCGTCTCCAAGACCTACGAGAGCCGAGACGCCTTCATGACCGAAGTCATCCGGCCGTTCAACGCCCGGATGCGCGTCGGCTTGAAGCCGCGCGTTCATGACATCTACTCAGACGGCGACACAGTCATCGTGCTGTTCGACGCGAGCGCGACCGCGCGCGACGGCAAGCCCTACCGCAATACCTACGCGTGGTTCCTCGACATGCGCGATGGCAAAATCGTCAGGGCAACGGCGTTCTTCGACTCGCTCGAATTCAATGACCTGTGGCAGCGCGTTCAGCCCGCGCCTGCAGATGCGACGCACTGAGCTACCACCCTGCGGCGATTCTCGGCCAGCGCGTCTGTGCAGTTTCGTCCAGCACGACGTACTCGCTGTGTTGGGCAGCCGTCGCGCACGCGTGATTCGGCAGGATCCGGACCAGCGAGCCGATCGGTAGCGAAGGCAACGCAGCGCGGCTCGAAGCGCGCATTTCGAGGACGCCATGCTCCTGGCTCGCCTGCGTCATGATCAGGTCGGGATACGGCTGGCCGGCGAGATCGCACACGAGACCGTAGCCTTGATCGACCGGTTGGCCCGCAGTGCCGCGATCCCGCGATACCGCCATCCAGCCCGCGTCGACGATGAGCTGACGCTTGGCGGGTTGCTCGCCGATCACGGTCGCGAGGACGCTGATCACCCTTGTGCAATGTGCGCGCGACTTCTGCGCGACTGCCCGGGCCTGCTCGACGCTGTCCAGCACGATGGTGAGATCGATGCCGCGGCGCTGCAGAGCGAGCACTCGGTCGAGCTTGGCCGGCGCGATGCCGACTGCGTATAGCAGGTCCTTGACGCCGGCAGCGGCGAACGCCTCGGCCTCCTGTAGCGTCGAAACCGTGGCCGGCCCCGCGGGGCTCGCCATCATGCGCCGCGCGACGTCGATCGACTTGGCAGTCTTGAGGTGCG
>CADEEJ010000606.1 GCA_902826315.1 uncultured Steroidobacter sp. | reverse complement strand
ATCCGTCGTCCCCGAGGCGGTCTTCCGCGGGCCGTCCGAGCACCTCCTCGATTTCCAGCTCGCTGACGATCCTAATGCCAGTTCTTCGCTCTCTGCCGCGCCGGCTTCTCGGTATGTGCGAGATTGAATGCCGTGACGATCACGGATAGATGCGAGAATCCTTGCGGGAAGTTGCCGACTAACCGCTTCGCGGTGGGATCGTATTCCTCGGAGAGCAAGCCGACGTCGTTGGACAACGCGATCAGGCGCTCGAATAACTTCTCTGCTTCCTCCTGCCGGCCCGTCATTGCATACGCATTCGCGAGCCAGAAGCTGCATGCGATGAACGCGCCTTCGCCAGGCGGGAGGCCGTCTTCGGTCTCGGCGCTGTCGTAACGCAGGACGAAGCCATCGCGCAGCAGATGCTTTTCGATCGCGCTGATCGTGCCGAGCAAGCGCGCGTCGTCGGGCGGCAGAAATCCCAGCTCAAGTATCTGCAGCAGGCTCGCATCGAGCAGCTTCGAGCCGTACGCTTGCACGAAACAATTGCGCTGCGCGTCGTAGCCGCGCTCGCAGATCTGCGCGTGAATCTTCGCCCGCAGCTCGCGCCAGTGTTCGAGCGGACACGTCAGCCCGTACGCCTCGGAGTCCTTGATGCCGCGGTCGAACGCGACCCACGCCATGATCTTCGAATGCGTGAAGTGCTGCGGCGGTCCGCGCACTTCCCACAAGCCGCTGTCCGGTTCTTCCCAGATCTGCTCCAGATGTTCCAGCAGCTGGAGCTGCAGCGCCCAGGCGGTTTCCGAACGCGCGATGCCGCCGAGACGCGCTTGATGGAGCGCGTCCATCACTTCACCGTAGACATCGAGCTGCAACTGATCGTGCGCACCGTTGCCGACGCGCACCGGCTTCGATCCTTGATAGCCCGGCAGCCACGGCACCTCCCACTCCGTGAGTCGGCGCTCGCCTGCGACGCCGTACATGATCTGCGCTTGATTGGCGCTGCCCGCGATGGCGCGCAGCAGCCATTCGCGCCACGCGATGGCTTCGTCGAAATGACCTGCATCCATCAGCGCGAGCAACGTCAGTGTCGCGTCGCGTAGCCAGCAGAACCGATAGTCCCAATTACGCTTGCCGCCGATCTCCTCGGGCAGCGACGTCGTCGGAGCAGCGATGATGCCGCCGGTCGGCGCGTAGATCAGCGCGCGCAACGTGATCAGCGAGCGGGTCACCGTGTCGGACCATTTCGCTACACGCTGGCCCTTCGCGACCCACTGCCGCCAGAAACGCTGAGTACGCGCCAGCGCTTCGTCCGGGTCGGCGATCTTGACCTCGGACGCATGCGAAGGCGCGTAGCGCAATACGAACGGCACCGACTCGCCCTGCTTGACGACGAAATCGGCGACGGACTTCAGGTTCTCGCCGCGCATCGGGGCTGGAGTGCGCAGCACGACCATGTCCGGGCCCGCGATCGCACGCCAGGTGTCCTCCGCGTCGTGCGTGACCCACGGCACGACCTTGCCGTAGCCGAAGCGGATCACGAGCTCGGTGTGCATCGCCACCTCACCGCGCTCGCCGACGACGATGCGCACGAGGTCGGACCTGTCATCGCGCGGCGGCATGAAGTCGATGACGCAGACGCTGCCGGTCTCGGTCTCGAAA
>CADEEJ010000605.1 GCA_902826315.1 uncultured Steroidobacter sp. | reverse complement strand
CTGACGGCGGTCGAGCGGATCGATGTGGGGTTCGAGGAAGTTTTCGCGCTGGCGCAGCGGCGCCTGGAGCGCACGGTCGCCACGCCGATCAAGTCGGCGCTGATCGCGAATCGGCCGGTTCAATTCGGCTTCGCGCGGATGTTCCAGATGCTCAACGACAATCCGCGGCTCCGGATCCGGATCTTCGACAATCCTGAAGAAGCGGAGCAGTGGCTGCTGTCATCTCCTCGATGACGCGCCGCACGTGCCGGCCTTCGAGCGCATCCGCCGCGAGCGGTTGCAAGTTATCCAGTGCGCGCCGCGACCAGTCGCGCGCTTCACGCACGTAGTTCCCACGCAAATGCTTCGGCGTCGCAGCTTGCTGCGCGATCGTCGCAGTGGCGCGTGCAAGGTTCGCGTAGGTGACTCCAGGCAACATGCGAATCTCCGCGATGTCGGTCGGTTGCGGCTGCGGTGAATTACGCACGATCGTTTCCGCACGGCTGAAGTCGTGCAGCGCTGCCGTGGCATCGCCGAGCAGCAGCTGACTGCTGCCGCGGCCATTCAATATGAAAGCCGTTGCTTGCGGCGTCATCTGGTCTTCGGCATCGGCCGCTCGCAAAGGCTCGATGATGTCGAGCGCGCGCTGGTAGTTCGCGAGTCCTTCCTGCGGTCGCTGCAGATCGTTCTGCAGGTCCGCGATCGAGGCCAGCACGAATGCCTTGGCCCGCTGCAGCTCCGCGTCGTCCCGATTTTCGGCGGCAATCGGCTCGATCAGTTGCAGTGCACGCTCGTAGTAGGGCAGCGCCTTGGCCGAATCGTTGAGGCCTTCGCTGTACACGTCGCCCATGCGACCTGCGACGACGACCAGGTTGCGTTGTGCATCGACGTCTTTCGGGTTCTCGGCAGCCAACTGTTCGTGCAGCTTGCGCGCCTTCTCCATCAGCCGCATGCCGGGCTCGACTTCACCGCTGCTCAATCCCTGCGCCCACCCATAGTTCATGTACGCCGCTGCCGCGTAGCGCCGGTCGCGCTCGGTCGGTGCCTTGTCTTGCAACAGCGTATCTGCGAGCTGCGCGCCCTCGCGCGCAAGAGGTATCGCTTCCTCTACTTTGCTCTGGCCCATGAGCAACTCGCTCAACTTCACGCAGCTGCGCAGTAGCTCGCGTCGTGCCTGGAGCGTGGGATCGCGCTCGACCAGCCCGCGCCGCAGCCGCAGGGCCTGTCGATAACTGTCCAACGCGCCTTGCGTGTCGCCGAGATTCGCGCCGATGTAGTCGCCTTGCACGTCGCCGAGGCGATCGTAAGCGACCGCCAGGTCGCGTTGCAGCTGCGGCAAGTCCTGCGCTTCACGCTCGAGGCCCGCGAGATACTTGATCGAGTTCTCGACGAGCAGCTTGCGTGCCTTCGTCCCGCCGGGAAGGTAAGCGACGGCATCGTAGACGTCCGCGAGGTAGACGCTCGTCAGCTCGCGTACGTCGTTGAGATGGCGTTCGGCTCGCAGCCGCTCGACATCCGCGCGATGGGCTTGCCAGCTCGTCGTGATGATGCCGGCGATCAGCGCAGCGACGAACAATCCTGCAGCGACTGCTGCCGACTTGTGCCGCTGCGCGAACTTGCGCACTCGATAGCCGGTCGTGTCGGGGCGCGCCGCGACCGGGAATCCACGCAG
>CADEEJ010000604.1 GCA_902826315.1 uncultured Steroidobacter sp. | reverse complement strand
AAGAACATGTTGAGGAACAGCGTCTCGACGATGTCGTCGCGATGATGGCCGAGCGCGATCTTCGTGATGCCGTGCTCGCCGGCGTAGCGGTACAGCGCGCCGCGTCGCAGACGCGAGCACAGGCCGCACATGGTCTTGCCTTCCGGGATCACGCGCTTCACGACGCTGTACGTGTCCTGCTCGATCACGTGGAACGGCACGCCGAGCGCGGTGAGGTAATCGGGCAGCACGTGCGCCGGAAAGCCGGGCTGCTTCTGATCCAGGTTGACGGCGATCAGCTCGAAATCGACCGGCGCGCTGCGCTGGAGCGACATAAGAATGTCGAGCAGCGTGTACGAGTCCTTGCCGCCGGACAGGCACACCATCACACGATCGCCGTGCTCGATCATGCGGAAGTCTTCGATCGCCTTGCCGACCTCGCCGCGCAGGCGGGCCTGCAGGCGCTTGAAGGTGTTCGAGGAATTCCTAGCTGGCTGGGGGACGGCTGACATTGCGGCTTATTTTAGCCGCAAGCCCCCGCGCCGTCGCGACGAATCCCCAGCGGTAGGAATTGACGTGATAGAGCGTGCGTTTCAGCTCCGTCCAGCGGCGCGTCCAGTCGACCATGCGCCCGTAGAACTCGATGCGCCGGACGCGCTGCTCCTCGAAGACGTGCCGATAGGCTTCCTGCCGCAGCAGCGAGGAAGGCGACAACCCGCGGATGCTCTCGTCATAGGTCGTCTTGAGCGGCACGTGCACGTGCGCGGACTCGATGCACAGGTCGACTGCCACGACGCGCTCGCCGAACCGATATCGATAGATCCGCGCCGCGTCGTTGCGGCTGAAGTCCTCCAGCATCGCGCGATAGAACCGCCCCTGGTCGTTGTCCGCGCGCACTGCCGTCCCCTGCTGCGCTTTCCAGCCGGCGCCTTCGAGCCGCCCGTAGTCTTCGATCGCTCCGGCCATGTCTTGCGGACGCGTCAGCACTTCCAGCACGGGCACGATGCCTTGCGATTTCAGCTTGGAGCGCTGGGTACGCATGTTCTGCTGCAGATGTTTGCCGCGCGCCTTCCAGTACTCGTCGAACGATCCTGCGACTTCGACCCAGCCGGTCTCGATCCAATCGAAGGTGCGCAGCGTGGCGGAGTCGCTCGGCCGCGGCCGCACGAGAGGATCCTGCTGCGTCAGCGCGAACAGCAACGGCGCGCCGGGGAGGATCCGCAGCAGGCTCTCGGAGACGGCGGCGTAGTCGAGCGAGCGCGCCATGACCCATGCGCCGAGCGGCAGCTGCGAAGGTTGGTACGTTTCCCATGCACCGAGGCGGCTACGACGCACGATGCCGAGCGCCTGCTCCTGGCCGACAGCGCCCAGCACGACGAGCCGCTCGGTGCCGCTGCGAAACACGCGCAGCAGATTGCGAATGAACAGCGAGCCGAGAAACGGCAAGCCGACGGTCGCGTCGTTGATTCGATCCCACGCGCGGGCGAATTCATCGAAGCGATCGATTGGGTAGAGGCGCCACGAGGCGCGAGCATCGAGCATGCGAGCTGACCGGCTGAGACCCGATAGGTGAATCGAGATCTCCGCCGGAAAGCTGACAAGCGCTGCTCACTCCTCCAGGTATTTGGCCTCGATGTAGCGCAGCCACGCCGCCGCGGACAGCGGTTTGCCGGT
>CADEEJ010000603.1 GCA_902826315.1 uncultured Steroidobacter sp. | reverse complement strand
AGCCGTTTGCCGAGAAGATGGGGCTCGACCGCAGCTGGCTGCAGCAAGCGGCGTAATCGCAGGCACGGGAGGCGCTGTGTTCAGGATCGGAGATTTTTCGCGGATCGCGCGCGTGTCGTGCCGGCTGCTGCGTTACTACGACGAGATCGGCTTGCTGAAGCCAGGCAGTACCGAGCGCGACAGCGGCTACCGTTACTACAGCGCCTCCCAGTTGCCGCGGCTCAACCGGATCCTGGTACTCAAGGAGCTCGGCTTGAGTCTCGAAGAGATCGCGCGAGTACTGGACAGCAATCTCTCGGCGGCCGAGCTGCGGGGCATGTTGATGATGCGCAAGAGCGACGCGCAGCGTGCGCTCACAGAAGAGATGGAGCGTCTGCGGCACATAGAGAGCCGCATCGCTCAGATCGATGCAGAAGGCGAGCTGTCCGTCGATGACGTGATCATGCGCAGCGAGCCCGCGCAGCGACTCCTGTCCGTGCGTCGCATCGTGCCGTCGTTCGTCGCCGCGCGCGATCTGATTCGCGAATTGAGCGAATCGCTGCGCGCGCTCAAGGCCAAGGGCATGCTCGGCCGCCTGACAGCGCTCGCGCACGCGCAGGAGTTCGAGATCGACCGGATCGATGTCGAGGTGGGGTTCGTCGTGGCGGCCGACCTTCGTGACGCCCTCCGGCTCGCCAGCGGCGAACCGCTGAGCGTGCGCGAATTGCCCGCGGTCGAGCGCATGGCGACGTGCGTGCGCATCGGGCTGCCGGAGCGCGCACATCTGATCACCGGCAAGATCGGCGTATTCCTGGAGGCGAACGGTTACACGCTGGCGGGACCGAGCCGCGAAGTGTTCCTGCAGCCGCCGCGACCCGATCGCATGGAGGAGTCGGTGGTGGAGATGCAGTTTCCCGTCGCGAAGGTTGCGCCGTTGTGAGATTTCCCTGTCGGAGGAGTGCCGTGTCGCAAGTTCGGCACGGCGTGCGCTGCCGTGGCGTGACGTGTAGAACTGCGCCCCGGCGCTGCGGAACCGTGCCCCCGGAGCCGAGTTTGTTTGAACCGAGGCGCGAACCTTCCGACTCTTGCGCCGACACGGACGCACTCCATGGAAAGAGACCGAATTCCCGAGCTCGATCTGCTGCGCTTCACCGCGGCTGTCGGCGTGGTGCTGTTCCACGCTACGAACTGGCCGTCGCAGCCGAACCTGCTCACGCAGATCATGACGTACGGCGCTTTCGGCGTGCCGCTGTTCTTCATGATCAGCGGCTTCGTGATCCTGATGACTGCGCGGAACCGCAGCGGCATTGAATTCATCAACTCGCGCGTCGCGCGGCTCTATCCCTCGTTCTGGATCGCCGTGCTGCTCAGCTCGCTCGCGCTCACGCTGCTTGCACACGAGCCTCCCTCGGCCGCAACCATCGCAGCGAACCTGACGATGCAGCCGCACGTCTTCGACCAGCCATACATCGACATGGTGTACTGGACGTTGGTAGTCGAGATGAAGTTCTACGCACTGACGTGGCTGGTGATCGTTACACGGCAGATGAAGCGCGTAGAGGCACTGCTCACTCTCTGGCTCGCCATCACCGCCTTCGCGGTCTGGGTCCGGCTGCCGCATTGGCTCGATGCGATCGTGATGCCGATGTACGCCTCGCTATTCGCCGGCGGCTGTT
>CADEEJ010000602.1 GCA_902826315.1 uncultured Steroidobacter sp. | reverse complement strand
GAGATCCAGATCGTCGGCACGCCGAGCGAGTAGGTCGGTTGCTCGGAGGCAAACAGGTCGAGGAGATCCGCCGCGCCCAGGTGCGGTCCGGGGAAGATGAGCTTGACGCCCATCATCACTGCGACGTACGGCACGCCCCAGCAGTTCGCATGAAACATCGGCGTGACCGGCAGGACGCTGTCGCTGCCCTTCAGGCCGAACAGGTCCGGCTGATTGCTCGCCAGCGTGTGCAGGACGACGGAGCGATGCGAGTACACGACGCCTTTCGGCCGCCCGGTTGTGCCAGACGTGTAGCACATCGCCACGGGATCGTTCTCGTCGTGCGCCGGGTACTCGAACGTCGCCGGTGCTTCGACGAGGAATTTCTCGTAGTCGACGAAGGGTGTCGGGACGCGCGCACCGGTGAGCGGCACGACGATTATTCTCTCGAACGCGACCTTCATGCGGAACTGCTCCAGCAGCGGCAGCAGCACGTCGTCGACGACGAGGAACCGGTCGGCAGCGTGATTGACGATCCAGGCCAGCTCGTCGGCCGCGAGCCGCAGGTTCAGCGTGTGCATCACGCCGCCGGCGGCGGGAATCCCGAAATAGCATTCGAGGTGCGCGTAGTGATTCCAGCTGAGCGTCGCAACCCGATCGCCTTTCTGCAGCCCTGCAGCCAGCAACGCCGCGGCGAGTTGGCGCGAGCGTCGATAGAAATCCGCGAAACGATAACGGTGCAGCGACTTGTCGGGCAGGCGGCTGACGATCTCGGATTGGGGATAGATGCGCCCCGCGCGCTCCAGCAAACTATTGACTGACAGCGGCACGCGCTGAATGGTCGAGCGCATCGGGATTCTCGCGGCGGGTGGGATTGCAGGACCGTAGCCCAAGCCTGCCGGCAGGAGATCTGACTTTCGTCAGCAGCCGGCGCGCACTCGCCGCGCACAAGTGGTTCATAATCGCAATCCGGGGCTCATCTGTAATCGCTATCCCTGCACCGATCGGAGTTTGCGTCATGACCAGGACGTTCGCTGGACACCCGCTCAATGCTATTCGTTCGCTGGACTACACGATCCTGTTCGCGCGCGACCTGCCCGCGATGCGCAGGTTCTACGCCGAGGTGATGCGCTTCGACGTGTATCACGAGCTGGCCGACAACTGGATCGAGTTCCGCGTCGGGGCCAACATTCTCGCGCTCGCCAAGCCGGGGATGATCGTGCCGGATCTGCCGCCGCCGGCCGGAGCCGCCAGCGTGCAACTCGCGTTTCGAGTGCGCCGTGAGGAGGTCGACGCCATCGAAGCCGCACTGCGGGACGAAGGCGTTGCGATCGTCTCGCCGGCGACCGATCAGCACTGGGGACACCGCACGATGTTCTTCCGCGATCCCGACGGCAATCTGCTGGAGATCTACGCGGATATTTGAGCGCGGCGCTACTGTGTCGGCGGCCGGCCGTAGGGCGTCTTGAAATCCGGCGTTGCTACCGGCGCATTCGGGTCGTCGCTCGACTCACGCACTGCCGGCAGGATGTAGCGGGGCACGTACTCCTGCTGCAGAACCAGGCTCATGCGATCCGCATAGTTGCCGCCGTACGTCGCGATCACGAGGCCGAGCTCCGGCACGACCATGACGAGCTGACCGCCGTTGCCGCCGGCGAAGTACGCGCGCACCTTGCGAT
>CADEEJ010000601.1 GCA_902826315.1 uncultured Steroidobacter sp. | reverse complement strand
CGGCCTCCGCGAACCTGACGCCGTTCGCCGGTCAGACGATCCGCCTGCTGATCGAGGCGGCGGACGCGGCCACGGCGAGCCTGGTCGAAGCGGGTATCGACGACGTACGGATCACGCAGCAGTAAGATGGAGGAATGATCCGTCTATTCCTGGCATCAATGGTGTTTGCCGTCGCGCTCGCTGCATGCGGGCGCGACGGCTTCGCCGCACCGCTCGGCGCGCCGATTCAGCTCGCTCCCGGACAGTCGGCCGAATTCCCGGACGAGAATCTCGAAGTGAAATTCGTCGCTATCGACGCGGATTCGCGTTGTCCGAGCGACGTGACCTGCGTGTGGGCGGGCGAAGTCGTCGTGCGGCTCACCGTTCGCAAGGACGGCCGGACGCAGGAGCTCGGGATCAAGGAAACACACAGCCTCGCAGCCGAGGGCTACAGCGTGAGCGTGCTCCAAGTGCTGCCGGTGCGGGCGACATCGCAGCCGATCGCGCCCGCCGACTACCGTGTGACGCTCAAAGTCGAGCGGGCGACGTCGCAGTAAAAACCTGTCTGCAATCGGCGTCGGCTTATGACGCTGCGGGCCGCGGTGTCGTGACGTGACATTCTTCGTCACTGTCTGCCATTCCCTAACTCACTGTTAACACTGGCTATATCCCGTGGCACGGCTGTTGCAGCTGCTTGGGCAACGGCTCTTCACTCAGGTGCGAAGCAGATGGCGACGAAATGCGAAGTCTTCGGTTGGCTGCTGGTCGACGACGCGGCCCGCGTGCTGGTCCGCGAAGAAAGCGGCCACATCTCGCTGCAGTCCGCGAAGCCGGAAAGCAAGCCCGGTCACTGGGCGATCCAGACCGGCTCGTTCCGCCGCGGCAAGCCGATCGTCGATCCGGTGACGGGTCAGAGCCTCGGCTTCGAAATGGAGTGGGTGTCGACGCCGCTCGCCTCAGCCTGATCGCTCGCCGACACGGAAAATCGCCGTGTGCCAGATCTCCGTGGCGATCTCGCCGCGCACTGCATACGCCACGTACAGCTTGATGAACTGATGTCCCTTCCGCTCCCACTTCTCGAGCGGCACCGCACGCACTTCGACCTCATCGCCCACGCGCAGTAGCCTGCGGAAGCGCACCTCAGACCCGGTGTGAATCCACGCCGGCATCACGAACCGCCGCACCAGCACTTGATTCGCCTGCGACAGAATCGCATGTGGATGCAGCACTCCTTTCCGGAACAGCTCAGTCGCATCGTCGACACGCGCGGCGTATTCGCGGTTGAGCGCATCGTCCGGCTTCCACACGTACGTCGCGAACGGTTCGTCGACGTGGACCGTATCCCAGACGATCTCGACACGCGTGTCCGGCTGCGTCGGGCCAGCAACGTGCGCGTGCGGATCAACGGCGGGCTGTGAACCTTCGATCGTGCATTCCAGTGTTGCGAGCAGCACGCCCGCAGCATTCGTGCATTCGACGGCGCGACCCTCGGTGCCCGTCTCGCGATCGGTCAGCGAGATCGTTTCCAAGTGGTAGGCGGGCTTGATGAACCGCGTCGTCACCCAGCTGCCCTGCAGCCAGCGCTCGGCGAAGCGCTGCGTCAGCGGCCACGCGAGATGACCGAACACCGTGACTCCGGGCACGAGTGCGCCGGTGAAGCCGAAGCGCTTCGCGATGTCGTCGCTGT
>CADEEJ010000600.1 GCA_902826315.1 uncultured Steroidobacter sp. | reverse complement strand
CTGTCCTGAAGTGATATTCGATCAACTGGGGATCGCAGGTGGGGAAGCCCGGGACCTCACTGAGCGGGACCGGCACGGCACGCCTGCCTTGCTTCTCCGCAAAGGCATTCGCTTCCTTGATCATTCTGACTTTCAGCGCGGCAGAGTTCCCGACCATCCCGCCGAGATCCTTGCGGGCGAGCAGGTACTGATTTGGTGCAACCTCGACGATGCCGGGGTTGGCACATGCGGTCAGACATGAAAAGCCGGCAACGGCCAGCGATACAAGCATCCGTTTCCTGATCATGCGTTTCTCCCCGGTGAGATTCCGACTCATGCGGATTTAGCAGAGCGACGCTGTACGAAACATGAATGCGGCGGTCATAGTAGAAAGCTGTGATTGAAGTCCCCGGCGCTCGTCGCTAGCGTCCCTTCATGAATACGAATCTCAGCGCGGCCCGCTCCGGCACTTTTCGAATCGGCGGCGACATCGAGGTGCATCGTCTCGGCTTCGGCGCGATGCGCCTGACGGGTCCCGGCATCTGGGGCGAGCCGCTCGATCGCGCGGAAGCGATTCGCACGTTGCAACGATTGCCCGACTGCGGCGTGAACTTCATCGACACCGCGGATTCCTACGGCCCGGACGTGTCCGAGCAACTGATCCGGGAAGCGTTGCACCCGTACCAGGGCATGCTCATCGCGACCAAGGGTGGGCTCGCGCGAGTTGGGCCCGATCAATGGATCGTGCTGGGACGGCCCGAGTACCTGATCCAGCAGGCCTACAAGAGCCGCCGGCAGCTGGGCGTCGAGCAGATCGGGTTGTGGCAACTGCATCGGATCGATCCGGCGGTGCCGCGCGACGAGCAGTTTGGCGCGATCAAGCAGCTGGTCGATGACGGCATCATCCGTCATGTCGGGCTGAGCGAGGTTTCCGTCGCCGACATCCAGGATGCATCGCGCATCTTCAAAGTCGCGACGGTCCAGAACCGCTACAACCTCGCCGACCGTGGCAGCGAGGACGTGCTCGTGTACTGCGAGCAGCACGGTATCGGCTTCATTCCGTGGTATCCGCTGGCCGCGGGCGATCTTGCCAAGCCTGGATCGACTCTCGACCGCATGGCCAAACGTCACAGCGCGAAACCGAGCCAGATCGCCATCGCCTGGCTGCTGAAGCGCAGCCCGGTCATGCTGCCGATCCCCGGCACCTCGAAGGTTGCGCACCTCGAAGAGAACATGGCGGCCGTGACGATCGAGTTGACGGACGCGGACTTCACCTCTCTGGACAGCTCGTCCCTGGCACGCCGCGCGTAATTGCTATGCTCGGCGCTTATGCCGCCGACATCCGCGTTACGCCACCCCGGTTTTCGTCCATTCCTGGTCGGCGGCATGCTGGCCATGATGGCCGACAACGTCGAGCACGTGATCACCTACTGGGTGATCTTCCAGCACTTCAAATCTCCCGCGCTCGGCGGTTTTGCCGTCATCGCGCACTGGCTGCCGTTCCTGCTGTTCTCGGTGCCGGTCGGAGCGCTCGGCGAGCGAGTGGATCCGCGGCGGCTCATCCAGATCGGCATGATCCTGTTCATGCTCGTGTCGCTCACGTGGGGAGTGCTGATCTTCACGAACACTTTGCAGCTCTGGCATGCGGCGGCGTTGCTCGTCGTGCACGGGCTCGCCGGAGTGCTGTGGGGTCCGCCGACACAGCTGCTGT
>CADEEJ010000599.1 GCA_902826315.1 uncultured Steroidobacter sp. | reverse complement strand
ACGGTCAGCCGATCCTCACCGGCATCAGGCTCGACGATCTCGGGTTGATCCTGGAGGGTGCGATCCCAGCTGCAATCCTGGCGCTGCTCGTGCAGACCGGCTTCAGTCTGCTGGAACGCAGATGGGTGCGCGGATGAGTCGCCCGCAGCTGGTCATCTTCGACTGCGATGGCGTACTGGTCGACAGCGAGCCGGTCGCCAATCGCATGCTGCAGCAGATGCTGCGCGAGCTCGGCCTCGATCTGACGCAGGAGCAGATCTTCCAGAACTTCGTCGGCTACTCCCTGCCGCACTGCCTGCGTGTCATCGAGGGCATGCTCGGCCGCGCGCCGCCGGCGAATTTCCTGCGCGATCTGCAAACGCGCACGTTCGCGGCGTTCAAGACGGAATTGCAGGCGATGCCGGGCATCGAGTACGCGCTCGATCGGCTCGGCGTGCCGTTCTGTGTCGCGTCCAGCGGCGACCACGAGAAGATGAATACGACTCTCGGCATCACTGGCTTGTTACCGCGCTTCGCTGGCCGCATTTTCAGCGTAACGCAAGTCGCGCGCGGCAAGCCGGCACCCGACGTCTATCTGTTTGCGGCACGGCAGCTGGGAGCCGAGCCGTCAGCGTGTGTCGTCGTCGAGGACACACCGCCCGGCGTCCAGGCGGGAGTCGCAGCGGGCATGACGGTGTTTGGTTTGTGCGCGCAGACGCCGGAGGAGAAGCTCAAGGCGGCGGGTGCGCATCGAACGTTCGACGATCTGCACGACCTGCCCGAGATGCTGAGCGACTGACCTTGCGCATCAGCGTCTGTGCGACCAGAACGGACGGCTAACGGCGCTCGTGCCGAAGGGTCAGTACGGATCGATCGGTAGCCAACCCACTGGCCGACCCGTATCGACGTCGAGCAGCACGGTCCAGAATCCGCTCTTGTGCTTGACCGGCAGCCAGCGGAGCTTTTCGACCGGCATCGACAGCTGCGCAGTCGCGCTCGAGATCAGCGTCTTCGCCTCCGGGTGGCGTTTCTCGAGCGCAGCGAGCGGCGCCGCTTTCGTCCGGAGCTCCGGAATCTTCTGCTCGTAGGGCACGAAGTAAGCCGGCAGCACCGAGTAGTCCTTGCCGGCCAGCGCAATGAACATCAGCCGCTCGCGCTCCTTCTGATCCGTCGGCTCCTGGATGGCAGCGAGCTGCGGGCCCCACTTCGGCCGAGTGTTGTAGCCGTGCTTGCCTTGCGAGAGATCGCCATCCTCGATCTCGCCGGCCGATACGACTTCGATGCGGTCGCCGACGAACACTACGTACGCGGGTCGGGATTGCGCCACTGCGTAGACGCCGTAGACGAACGCTGCCAGTTGCACCGTGCCGACGACCGCATAGTCGAACAGCAGAGCACGGCGCGACTTGCGGCTGTTGTAGATGACGAACGAGCTCAGCGGGCCCAGGCCGAGATCGCAGAGGATCAGGATCTCGAACAGCTTGGTGCCGCCAAGCATCTCCTGAAACGGATCCGGAAACCAGATCAGGAATACGAGTGCGGCAGCGGTCGCGGCCAGGACCAGCGTGGCCAGGAAATGGACGGCGAATGCAGCGATCTTTTCGCGCCAGACGATCACGATTGCGAGCTCAGGAGGTGGCGTGCTGCTGCGCGAGCAGCGCGTAGTTCCGATGCAAGGTCTGCACGAACCCTTGCAGGTCGGTGAGCGTACCGGTGT
>CADEEJ010000598.1 GCA_902826315.1 uncultured Steroidobacter sp. | reverse complement strand
GTCTCCACGGCAAGCGCTTGCAGGCTCAGGCTCGCGTAGGCAGTCAGGTCGCCGACAGTCGGCTGAGAGAGATTCAGGAAGCGAGCGAACGCATTCATCGCCTCGACGTGCCAGCCTTGCTCGAGTGCGCCGCGCGCGAGCATGCGCCAAGCGCCCGGCGACTTCGGATCGATCTGCGTCCAGGCGGCGCCGTTCGCGTAGAGCTTGTGCCAATCGCGCCGCGCGATCAGCCCATCGCTTTCGAGTGCATAGAAGCGGCTCAGCGCCGCGACGTTGGTGGGCTCGGTCGCGATGATCAGGCCGAGCTCGACCATCGCTCGATCCGGCTTGCCGGTCTGCGCGAGTCCTTCGGCGAGGTTCAATCGAAAGGCGTTCTGACCCGGCTCACGCTGGACCGCCTGTTCGAGCAGCGGCATCGCTTCTGCAGCCTTGCCGTCGTGAAGCAATGCGAGGCCGCACAAGCTCGAAGCCTCGGCGTCGTTCGGACGCATCTGCAGTGCTGCGCGATAGGATTGCAGGGCGTCGTCCAGCCGCCCGGCCTGGTGAGCGGTCACGCCGCGCTCCAGGGTCTCGATGAACTCGGTTCTGCTCATTGCTCCAGTCGTTTGCCGGTCTGCGCGTCGAAGAAGTGAATCCGCTCCGGCGCGGGTTGTAGTGTAATGCGTGCGCCGACGGCCGGCAGATTATACGGGGAGGCGCGCGCGATCAGCTTCCAACGGCCGCTGGTCGCATGAATGAAAGCCTCGCTGCCGACGGATTCGAGCAGCTCGACGGTCCCACTGAGGCCACCTGCCGCGCCACTGCCTTCTACGAGGTGCAAGTCTTCGGGCCGAACGCCGGCCACGATTTCCTGCCCGACTTGCACGCCCTTGGTCGTGAGCGCCGGCAGACGCAATTGCGCTCCGTCGCCTTCGAGCACGAGGCCGTCCGCCTGGCTCAAGCGACCGCGGAAGAAATTCATCGCCGGGTTGCCGAGGAAGCCGGCGACGAACAGATTCACCGGCCGCTCGTAGATGTGCATCGGCGCATCGATCTGCTGGATGACGCCCTTGTCCAGCACCACGATGCGCTGCCCGAGCGTCATCGCCTCGACCTGATCGTGCGTGACGTAGATCATCGTCGTGCCGAGCGTGCGATGCAGCCGCGCAATCTCCGCCCGCGTCGAAGCTCGCAGCTTCGCGTCGAGATTCGACAACGGCTCATCGAGCAGGAACACCTGCGGATGACGCACCAGCGCCCGGCCGAGTGCGACGCGCTGACGCTGGCCGCCGGAAAGCTGCTTCGGCAATCGATCCATGAACTGCGTCAGCTCCAGCATCTGCGATGCCTGCTCGACGCGCTGCTCGATCTCGCCCGCGTCGTGGCCGCGCAGCTCGAGCCCGAAACCAAGATTGCGCGCGACCGTCATGTGCGGGTACAGCGCGTAGCTCTGGAACACCATCGCGATGTCGCGGTCGCGGCTCGGGGTCTCGTTCATGCGGACACCACCGATCCGCAGCTCGCCCTGGGTGATGTCCTCGAGCCCCGCGACCATCCGGAGCGCGGTCGACTTGCCGCATCCCGAGGGGCCGACGAGCACGAGGAACTCGCCGTCCGCGACGTCGAGGCTCAGGCCGCTGACCGCCTCGAACCCGTTGTCGTAGATCTTGTAGACCTCGTCGAGCACGACGTCAGCCATGAGATGTCCTTTCTCTCG
>CADEEJ010000597.1 GCA_902826315.1 uncultured Steroidobacter sp. | reverse complement strand
GTGAGCAGCGTTCCGGTCGTCACGGTCGATGCCGCCGCCTTACGCAACAACCTTGCGGTAGTTCGCCGCTTCGCGCCCGGCGCGCGAGTCATCGCAGCAGTCAAGGCGAACGCGTACGGCCACGGCCTCGTGCACGCAGCGCGTGCGCTTGCCGGCGCCGATGCTTTCGGTGTGGCGCGTGTCGAGGAAGGATTGGCGCTGCGAGCCGCTGCACTGTCACATCCGATCGTCGTGTTCGAAGGTGTGTTCGGAGCAAGCCAGCTCGAAGTTGCGGCCGCCAACGATCTGCAGCTCGTGGTTCATTCGTTCGAGCAGATCGCGATGCTGGAGCAATACGCCGGCACGCACCGCTTCGCTGTCTGGCTGAAAGTCGACACCGGCATGAACCGGCTCGGCTTCCGGACGGAAGAGCTGGAGGCCGCGCATTCCCGATTGCGTGCGTGTGCGGCGGTGGGCTCGATGCGGCTGTTGACCCATCTCGCCGGAGCCGAAAATGCCGGCGGCCTGGATACGAAACTGCAGCTCGATCGCTTTCGTGCGTTGAGTGGGCCGCTGCGATTGGAACGCAGTATTGCCAACTCGGCCGCCGTGATCGCGTGGCCCGACGCGCACGCCGATTGGGTTCGTCCGGGCTTGATGCTCTACGGTGCTTCACCGTTTGCCGAGCGCAGCGCCGCCGACCTCGGGTTGTTGCCGGCGATGACGTTCACGACGCAGTTGATCGCCGTGCGCAACGTCGCGGCGGGTGAAGCGATCGGCTACAACGGGGTGTGGCGCGCGAAGCGCCGCTCGCGCATCGCGGTCGCTGCGGTTGGCTATGGAGACGGCTATCCGCGTTGCATGCACGCAGGAGCTCCCGCGCTGATCAACGGTCGCGAGGCGCCGATCGTCGGCCGCGTGTCGATGGATATGACGATGCTGGATGCGACGGACTTGCCGCACGCCGCCGTCGGCGACGAAGTCACCTTGTGGGGGAAGGGATTGCCGGCAGAGAGCGTCGCGCCGTTCGCGGACACGATCGCTTACGAGTTGTTCTGCAGGATCGCGGAGCGAGTGAGCCGAGTCGAGAAGTCGGGCTGAGGCCCGACGTCCATCAGCCTTCGAAGAATCCCATCTTCACGCCAGCCAGCAGGATCACGTCGTTGTCCTGCAACCTGCGCGCTTGCTCGCCGATACCGCTGCCGTTGACCAGCGGGTAATCGTTCGGCTTGCCGCTGTCGACGTGCACGATGAAGAAGCCGTCGGCGCGACGCGTGATCGCCGCCACCTGCACGCCCGGCCGACCGAGCGTCGTCAGCGCTTTGTTCAGTTCCAGCTCGCGGCCCGCGAAGGCACCGCTCAACACTTGCAGCTTTGCTTTCGGTAGCGCGATCGGATGCTCGCCCGTGGCGCTCGAGCTCGACGGCACCGCGCGGATCGCCGTCGCCGTTGCACCCGAGGCTTTCGGTGCCGGCGGCGGAGGCGGCGCAATTGCGGAAGCTTTCTTCGCTGCGGCAGCAGCCACTGCCGATCCTGGCGTGATCACCATCGTCTTCTCGAACTCGTCCGGCTCGGTGTCCGAGCTCTGCGTGTCGACGAAGCGCAGCTGGTGATGACCGACGGTGACGACGTCGCCGTGCTGAAGCGCGTGCTTCTTGATCAGCTTGCCGTTGACGTACGTGCCGTTGGTGCTGTTGAGATCTTCGAGGAACGAGTCGTTGAG
>CADEEJ010000596.1 GCA_902826315.1 uncultured Steroidobacter sp. | reverse complement strand
AAAACCCTGGATTCATGCCCGGGGCATAAACGCGTTGCGTCGGTGAATAACTACCTCGAAGTGTGACGACGCCAACGATTCTCAGCCGACGAAGGAATTGTTCTGCGTTCCGGCGAAAAACCGGCAAGAGACCGGTGCGCTTTGGCAACTGACGGCCTTCCAGTTCCTCGTCACGCTTGCGCCCGTCATCTTCCGCACGGGACTTCCATGGCCGACGACATCCGCATGAACCTGGGCGCGCTGCGCAGCTCGATGGAGCTCACCCTGCACACGCACCATGCCGCGCGTATCTGGCAGGGCCGCGCGGCCACGAAGGACCGCCCCGGCATCATCGGTCTGGCCTCCTTCGTCAGCATCGTGGGGAAGATACGGCGCGGCGCCGAG
Organism: uncultured Steroidobacter sp.; assembly: GCA_902826315.1. GTDB lineage: Bacteria > Pseudomonadota > Gammaproteobacteria > Steroidobacterales > Steroidobacteraceae > Steroidobacter. Next base: position 1,331 of record CADEEJ010000596.1, on the reverse strand, counting down.
CAGGACGATCCGTACTCGGATTGGTGGATGCTGCGCATCGAGGGCAAGCTCGATGAGGCGAAGCTGCGTCTTCAGGAGCTGCGCGACCAGGCCGATCAACTGCTCGCCGACATTCCCACCGCGTTGACGATCGGCGAGAACCTGAACATCCATCCCGTGAAGGTGCCGCTCTTCGTCAACGCGCAGCTGGGCTTTCTTGCCATCTATCTCCTGGCGCAGTTCGACGAATTTGCGCGGCGGGTGCTTCTGGCTCAACACATCGCATTAGTCGACCGCGCGGCGACAGGGTACTGGATCAATGAAGGCGCGCGGCTCCTGCGCAGTGCGTTCGCGATGGCGCAGCGCTATCGCTTTTCGGGAACGACGCGAGATGACCACGCGGCGAACAACGCCGCCGCGCGGGCGGCACGTGAGAAGTACGGTGAGCTGCCGCAAGATGTGCTCGAAGGGACACGCCGCTCGCGTTTCGCGCCAGCGATCATGCGGCGCTCTGCACTCGCTGAGCTCAGTCCGTCCTCAACGCCCGCCGCAGCGGTGCCGCCGCCGCCCGACCCTGCGCCCGAGGACTTGGGCGATGTGACATCTGACATCGTCGATGTTGGCGCTGACGAGGCGGCATCGCGATGAGCACGCGACTCTATCCGCAAGGCATCCGCCCGCCACGATTCTTCGATCCGCTGGAAGCGACAGACTTCCAGCGGATCGAACACGCAGCCTCTCTAAAGGGCCTTTTAAAGCCATTTAAGGGTAAGGAGGCGCTGCTGACGTTCGCTGGCGAATGCGAGACAGCGCGCGACGCGCTGATCCAGCGTGCCCAAAGGCTACTGGCGCAGGCAACCGCGTATCCATTCTCCATGCTGTCAGTCGCGCTCACGCAGCAGACGACGGCTGCCGGGACCTCCTTTCTGCGCTGGCGCAATACGGATCGTTCGGCGATGGGCGTTGCGCTGTGGACAGCGCTCATCGATGACCCTGCGACGCCGCTGCAAATGCTCGACGAGCTTCTCGCGCTCGAAGTCGAGCGCGTGGCGCTCAACATGCAGGTGAGCCTCACGCACACCCTCGCGCGCCAGGCGCGCGACTGCGCCCAGAAGATGACACACGCCGAGTCCATCTATCAACGGCGCGCGCCCCACCGTCACGATCGTGCCCCACTGGAGTCTTGAGATATGAGTACGCTTTTCTTTGGCGAAGGCAACCTCGGTGGCGATGCCGAGTTCCATGAATTTCCGAACCCTGACGATGAGCGGGCACCGTATCGGCTGCTGCGCGCGCGCGTGTACTTCGACAATCCCGTGCGCCAGACAGACGGCACGTTCAAGGATCGCGGC
>CADEEJ010000595.1 GCA_902826315.1 uncultured Steroidobacter sp. | reverse complement strand
GCACCGACGATGCAGTTGCGACCAATCGTCGCACCGTTGAGCACGACGGCACGAATACCGATCAACGCGCCGTCACCGACCGTGCAACCATGCAGCATCACTTGATGACCGACCGTGACGTTCTCGCCGATCGTGAGCGGAATGCCCGAGTCGGCGTGCAGCACGGAGTTGTCCTGAATGTTTGAGTTGCGACCGATGCGAATGTTTTCCACGTCGCCGCGCACGACCGCGCCGAACCAGACGCTTGCGCCTTCGGCCATCTCCACCCTGCCGATGACCTGCGCGCTCTCGGCGACCCAGGCCGTCTCGTGAATCCGCGGTGTGTGCTCGCCGAGCTTATAGACGGCCATGAATCTCTCCCGCTCCTCAAGTGTTGGAGTCGTGTTGCATGCAGTGACTGTAGCGTGAACCGATCCACAGCTGGAAGCCAAATCAAGCGAAGGGGTTTAGCAGCCGCACACCAGTAGCTTGGTAGTGCGAAACGTTGCGAGTAACCACGGCCAGATCGTGGATCAGCGCTGTCGCGGCGATCTGTTTGTCCAAGGGGTTCTCGGCATTGGGAACGCGCAACCGACCCCACACCTGCGCTGCTTCGTAGTCGAGCGGCAGGATGGCGCTGCTGAAATCATTCGACAGGCGATCCAGCCATCGCTCGAGGCGGGCCGCCTGCGAGGCATCTCCGCGATGCCGAACTGCTTCGACACCCTGACGAAGCTCGCCTATCGTCACCACAGAAAGATGAAGCGCTGCGCCATCCCGGGCTGCACTACGGAAGAAAGCTCTGACCCCTGCATTCGCCTTCTCACCCTTGCGCGCTTCGCTGATAACGTCCGTGTCGATCAGATACATGTCTACCCTCGCCGGTCTGACTGTTTCCGCGCGAAATCTTCATCTCTGCCGACATTCGGCATCGACGCCAATACCTCCGCGAGATGCCGGCGGCGCGGACCCTGCAGAGCAGCGCGCAAGATCTCGCGATGTTCTTGCTCCGCACTCCGATTGTGCTTGGCTGCACGTTGCTTCAATGCCTTCACGAGTTCCTCCGGCAGATTTCGGACGACTAGCTGAGCCATTGTCCCGCTCCGTACTCAGATGCTATCAATGCTAGCAGTGCCGATGTTGGCCGTGCAAGCAATGCTAGCAATGCCGGAACCCGCCGCCGCAGCAGCACGTTCCCGTTCGATGGATACGTTCCTCGACGCCCTGCAGTGGCCCGCGATGATGATCACGCTAACCGCCGCCTGGCTCATCGCATCTCAGTCGAGCCGCAGGCGCACAGTCGGATTCTGGTGCTTCATCGCCAGCAACGTTCTGTGGATTGCATGGGCGCTACACGACGAGGCGTATGCGCTCATCGCCCTGCAGGTAGGATTGTTCGCGCTGAACGTCCGCGGCGTGCGGAAGAACGATCCGGAGTTGCGCTGACCTGGTACGACTGAGCCGAGCTATCGCAGCTGGCTGTCCTTGCTGCCGCGGCGGTTGTAGCCGCTGACCTGCTCCACTTCGCGGTCCGCAGCTTCCTGACACGCGACGCACAGCCGTACGCCCGGGATCGCCTGGCGGCGGGCTTCGGGAATCGCCGCGCCACACTCCGCGCAATGCTCCAGCCCCGGACCGGAAGGCAGGCGGCTCTGCGCCCGGCTCACGCCGTCCTTCACTGTCGCGTCGATCTGATCCTGTACTGCGCCGTCGCCGGCCCAACCGGTAGCCATGGC
>CADEEJ010000594.1 GCA_902826315.1 uncultured Steroidobacter sp. | reverse complement strand
AATTGTTCCGTGCCGACGCGTTGCAGGAGCGCGGTGCTCGCCCAGTTGAGATCGGTAGCGATCGTCCACGACTCACCCGCCACGCGCGCCGGTAGCGCGGCTGGCAGGCCGTAGCCTGCGAGCAGAGGATTGAGATCGCGGGCCGGGAAGGGGTCCGCTGCAGCCGAGCTGCAGGTCAGCAGCAGTGGGAGAGAGAGATGAACGGTTCTCAGAACCAAACCGACACGAACGCCTGGATGACGTTGGCGCCGAAGGTGTACAGCGGCTCGGTGCCGGCCGCACGGAAGTTCGGATCCGAGGCGGGCAACAGCGAGAAGCGCGCGTCGCGGAAGTCGTCGTACTCGAACTCGATGCGGTCGTAACGCAGGTTGACCGTGCCCTTCTTGATGAAGCGCCAGCCGTTCGGCAGGAACTCGTAGGTCGCGCCGACGCTCAGCGCCTGGCTGACGAAGGTCGAAAGCTCCTTGTCGCGTGCCAGGAAGTTCTGCTGATTCGCGCGGCTGAACAGGTCGCGATAGAAGTCGGCATTGCCCTGCGAGTAGTAGCGATAGCCGACGTCGAAGGTCCACTGCCGCCACGGATGCGTGTAGCCCGCCTCGAACGTATTGGCGTTGATGCCCCAGGTATCGGTGAAGAAGCGATAGCCGCCGTGCACAGCCGCGCGGTAAGGCAGGAAGTAGCGCGCGTTGAACGCAACCGCGTTGCTGGTGCGCGTGCGCGGATAGATCTCGCGTGCCAGCGCGAACAAGCGGTCATCGCTCGGATTCACGAACCGATACGAGCGATACGGGTTGTTGAGGAAGCCCTCGTCGGTGATGACTTCCAGCTGCAGCGAGCTGATGATGCTCTTGGTCAGGATCTGCGACACGCCGACGCGGTAGCTCCAGCGGTCGATCGGCTCCTTGAACGTCGGATCGATCTGGTCGGTGGTCGTGTCGCGACGGCGCACCACGTCCTTGCCGCGCGAGAAGCCCATGCTGATCGTCGTCAGGTCGCCGAACAGGTCCTGGCTGATGCCGAACGAGGTCGTTTCGGCCTGGTAGTCGTTCTCTTTGCTGTTGGTGTAGCCGGCGTTGTACGTGGTCTTGCCGCGCAGGTACTCGAGGCCGACGCTGTACTGGTCGCGCTCTTCCTTGTATTCGCTCGCACCCGAGACTTCCACGTCGATGGAAGCGCTCGTCACCATGTCCATGTAGTAGTTGGCGCTGATCGCATACTTCTCAGCGATCTTCTTGCGCACCAGCACCGACGGACCGTGAATCGTCACGCCGCCGCCTTCGTAGCGGTGATAAAGCGCATCCGCGCGATCGTCAGCGAGCACGCCCGCGAACGAAGCGAGCGGCACGAACAGCAGGGCGAGAGCGAGTGCGAGCCAGCCCGTGCTGGCCCGCCCCGCAAGTCTCGAACCCCATGCCCTCTTCATCAGTTACATCCGCAGCCGCCGCCGGAGCCGCCCAGCGCGCCGCGCGCGCCTTCGCGCGCCTCGAACACGTGGTCGAGATACGACGTCGAAACGGGGTTGGCATCGAACGACATGATCGGATCCGCGAGCGCCTGCCGCTCGTACGGCTTCACCCACGGCTCGATGTTGCCGCAGCCGGTCAGCACCAGTGCGGCGAGCGCCAGTGAGAACAGCTTGATCTTGCTCACGTCACTTCACTCCTTCAGCAACGCGCGAATCTGGTTCAGATACTCGCCTTCGTCGCCGGCCTTGTAGCCCTTGTGCAGGT
>CADEEJ010000593.1 GCA_902826315.1 uncultured Steroidobacter sp. | reverse complement strand
TGTTCGACTACCTCCGCTAAACCGCCGTTTCCCGTTCGGGGAAACGCTGAAATTTCGATCTCTGCCTAAGTGTTTCTGTCCGTGATGCCGCTCACACTTTGCGTTGCTGCGGCAGCGGTCTCTCAAGTTCCCGCAGCGCGCACCGATACACCCCTTGCACAGGTTGATGGGCATCGGAAATCAACCCGGCTAAATACGGTAAACATCAGGAGAGACTTCAATGCCTCAAGTTATTAACACCAACGTGATGTCGCTGAATGCCCAGCGCAATCTGTCGACATCCGGCGGCCAGCTGGCCACCGCCCTGCAGCGCCTCTCGTCGGGCTTGCGCATCAACAGCGCCAAAGACGACGCCGCAGGCCTCGCAATTTCTGAACGCTTCACCACGCAGATCCGCGGCCTCAACCAGGCCGTGCGTAACGCCAGCGACGGCATCTCGCTGTCGCAGACCGCTGAAGGCGCACTGTCCGAGTTGACCAGCAACTTGCAGCGCGTGCGCGAGCTGGCCGTGCAGTCCGCCAACGCGACGAACTCTTCGTCCGATCGCGCGGCACTCGAGCAGGAAGTGCAGCAGCGTCTGGCGGAAATCGACCGCATCGCCGTGCAGACTTCGTTCAACGGCCAGAAAGTGCTCGACGGTACGTTCGGCACCGCCACCTTCCAGGTCGGCGCTAACGTCGGCGAGACGATTTCGGTCGGCTTCGCGAGCAACATGCGCACGATCGCCCTCGGCAAGACGGCGGACTACGTCAGCGGCGCGACCTACAACTCCGCGCTGAACGTCGGCCAGCAGGGTGGCAGCGTCACCGGTACGGCTCTCGCCGGCGGCGACATGACGATCGCCCTGGGCAGTGGCCAGGCGGTCTCGGTGGGCGCCTCTGCTTCGTACGCGGGTTCCGCGAACGGCCAGGGTGCGACCAGCGCGTATGCGAAGGCTGCCGCGATCACCGGCGCCGGCATCGGCGGCCTGACCGCTGTGGCCGACACGACCGTGCAGGTCGCGTTCACGCAGGTGGATGCTTCTGCGACGGCGAACGACACCTACACGCTGTTGATCAACGGCCAGGCGATCTACACGAACGCGACCTCGGCGATCACGGGTGCGGCGGCCGCGACGGCGATCAACGCCAACAGCTCCGCGACGGGCGTCGTGGCGACGTTCGACAGCGCCAACAGCCGCATGACGTTGCAGGCCGTCGACGGTCGCGACATCACGGTCAGCCAGACGATCGGTACGGCTGGTACGGCGAACCAGGGCTTCAATGGCACTGCCGCCGGCACCAACAACACCGTGAACGCGGCTCTGCAGTTCAACACTGCGGCCGACGGCAACGCCGCTGCTGACACGGCGATCGGCTCCATCCGGCTCGTGGCCGCGGACACGATCGTCGTCGGTGGCAACACCCCGGCGAACTCGGGCTTTGCCGCGGGCTCGCTGGCCCTCGGCGCGAGCGCGCTGAACTCGGCGAGCGTCACGACGGTCGGGAACGCGAACACCGCGATCACGCGCGTCGATGCCGCTCTGACCGCGGTCAGCTCGCTGCGCAGCACCTTGGGCGCCATCCAGAACCGCTTCGAGTCCACGATCACGAACCTGGCGACTGCAGCCGAGAACCTCACGTCCTCGCGCAGCCGCATTCAGGACGCGGACTTCGCCGCGGAGACCGCCATGTTGACCCGCGCGCAGATCCTGCAGCAGGCCGGCACGGCGATCCTGGCACAGGCGAATG
>CADEEJ010000592.1 GCA_902826315.1 uncultured Steroidobacter sp. | reverse complement strand
ACCTGTGGGCGCGCTGTTGCCGTCCGACGCCAAGAGCACCACGCTCGAAGTGTCCGTGCATTCGCTCGACTGGCTCAAGAGCCGCTATCGAGTCGATGCATGCATCGCAGATCGCTGCTCTGCATCCGAGCCAGTCGATGTCGTCGACGCTATGCTGGCTGCGATCGGCGTCACGACAGCGCCCAACCAGAGCGGCGGCAACTTCGGGCTGGCGATAGCGCTGAGCGGCGACGGCAAGACACTCGCCGTCGCCGCACCTGCCGAGAACAGCTCGTTCCTGGGCGTGCGCGACCCGGCGGAACCTGGCAATGGCCTCGCTCTGGGCTCGGGTGCCGTCCACGTACTCACGCGTGAACAGGGAGCCTGGGTGCCGCAGGCGTTCCTCAAGGCGTCCAATACGGACGCAGACGATCGATTCGGCACCTCCGTTTCGCTCAGTGACAATGGCATGCGACTCGCGGTCGGCGCTTCGCAGGAAGACAGCAAGGGCGCTGCGGGCGACGACAGTTTGTCAGCCGCCGGCGCTGTCTATGTGTTCGAACGCACGGGGTCCCAGTGGTCGCAGCCGGTGTATATCAAGGCAGTCAATCCGGCTCCGGCAGCCCTGGATGCGTTCGGCTTCTCGGTCGCGCTCAGCGGCGACGGCGAAACTCTCGCTGTCGGCGCACCCGGTCAGGAGACGCAGATAGTCGGTACCGGTGCGGTGTACGTCTACACGCTCAACGGTGGCCAATGGCTGCAGCAGGACTTCCTGCAGGCCTTCAATGCCGGCAGCAACGACGCGTTCGGTTCAGCCGTGTCGCTCAGCGGCGATGGCAACCAGCTTGCGGTCGGTGCGCCGCGCGAAGACAGCATCGTCGCTCCGAACGATGAGGCCGGAGTCGATATCGGCGCAGTGTATGTGTTCACGCGTTCCGGAGCGGTCTGGTCGCATGACGCTGAGTATCTGAAGAGGGGCGACAGCAACAACGGCCAGCTCGGTAGTGCAGTTGCGCTGAGTCGCGATGGCGCCACGCTCGTTGCCGGTGCATTTGGGACCTTGGTTGGCCCCGTCGATGCTGCCGGCGCGGCCTACGTCTTCGTTGCTGTCGCAGGACAGTGGAGCCTGCAAGCCGAGCTGTTCGCGTTCAATCCGGACGACCAGGATCGATTCGGCCTCTCCGTGGCCATCAGTCGCGATGGCAATGTCGTCGCGGTGGGAGCTCCTCAGGAGGCGAGCTCCGCTCGCGGCGTGGGCGGCGCAGCGGACAACCAAGCTCCGAACTCGGGCGCGGTTTATGTATTCCGGCGCACCGGCACGCAGTGGCCTGGAACCAGCTATGTGAAATCTGCAACTGCAGCCCAGCAACATCTGTTCGGACGCGCGGCCGCGCTGGATGAGAAGGGCAGCACTCTCGTAGCAGGTGCGCCGACCGAGAACGATGGCACCGTGCATTCGTATTAGGGCGAGCGGCTGCAGCGCCGTCCACTCCTATTGAGTTGGCGCGAGGTGTTCAGCCTTTCCAGGTATCGCCGAATACGCGCAGCAGATTGCTGCCGAGAATCTTGTCGATGCGCGTGGCGCTGTGGCGCCGGTCGGCAAGCATCATCGCGAGCGTCGCGAGCCGCCGCGGCGTATTGAGGTCCGCGGCGAACAAATAACCGGTTTCCGTTTCCCACGGCGCCCCGATGCCGGCTTCGCGCCGCTCGCGCGTATTCTTCGCGAAGGACTCTTTGTACTTGTCGTCGACGA
>CADEEJ010000591.1 GCA_902826315.1 uncultured Steroidobacter sp. | reverse complement strand
AACTCAGTGCCGTGATCGACGGTGATCGTCTTCGGCTTGCCGTGCTTGCTGATCGCTCGATCCAGTGCCTCTGCGACGGCACTGCCCGACATGTTGTATGCCACCTCAACGATCGGACTCCAGCGACTCCATTGATCGACGACGGTCAACGCCCGAAACGCTCTACCATTGATCAAGGAGTCGTGAACGAAATCCATGCTCCAACGCTCATGCGCACGACTCGCCGCCGGCGGAATGCCGCGATGAAGGCTCGCGTGCTTGCGACGGCGCACGCGAAAACGCAGCTGCAATCCATCGAGCCGATAAAGTCGTCGCACACGCTTCATGTTTACGCGCCATCCATCCCGAAGCAGCAGCACGTGGATACGTCGATAACCGAAACGCGGCCGTGCCTGTGCCAGCCCGTGCATTCGCAACCTCAGCGCTTCCTGGCTGGGCCGGCGAGTCCGATATCGATACAGCGAACAAGAAATCTGCAGCAGCCGACACGCGTGACACAGACTCGCTCCGTAGGCTGTACGGACCCACTCGACGAGTTCGCGCTTGCGTGCCGGCCTTAGACTTTTTTTCGGATGATCTCGCCCAGGATGTGCTTGTCGAGCGTCAGATCGGCGACCAGGCGCTTGAGCTTGGCGTTCTCGTCACGCAGCTGGCGTAGCTCCCGGATCTCGCTCGTGCCCAGGTTCGCGTACTTCTTCTTCCAGATGTAGAACGTCGCCTCGCTGATGCCCATCGTTCGACACACATCAGCAATTGGCGTACCGCCCTCGGCCTGTCTGAGCGCATACGCGATCTGCTCGTCCGAATATCTCGAGCGCTTCATCGTCCTCGTCTCCTTCGGCGCTTGCCGCCGTGCTGTGGAGGACTTGCGAAGCCACTCTAGTCCAGTTCTAAACTGACCTCAAAATCGGGACTCAGGTCACCGTGGCTCGATCTATCGCAGCAAATGCCGCGCCTACCTCGAGCCCCAAAGGATCCCCGTTGAGGACCGGATTCCCGTTCGCATACGCGTAGGTGTTCAGCCCGCCTTTGAGGCCGATCGGATCGGACTGCGGATATCGTCCTGTCTGCGGGTCATAGTCTCTGAAGTAGTTGTAATGTAAATCACGAGTCTGCTGATGATCGGACTTATTGAGAGCGATTTCGCCAGAAGGCGAACCACAGTAGGCCACCTAAAGTTGCAGCAACGCCAAACCACAAGAGGGATTGGCCTATCACCACGTAGCTCTTCGTTTGGAGCGGATGCATACGTACTACGATTCTCGGATTGGCAGCTGACAGCGCAGAGGCATCCTTCATTGATTCGACGTTTAGAACATACTCGTCTCCCTTCTCGCCCGGAAAGCTGCCAAGCGTGCGGCTCACCCTGTCTCCCCACGCGCCGCTGGCCCTTTCGCGAGAACTCCCCTTTGCCACGACCTCGTTTCGTGACGTGACGCGCCAACTGATGTCCACAGGAGAGGCCAACTCACAAGGTTCAGTGATGCCTGGGCTGATGCCTAGCAGACAGTTGAGCTGTTCAAAAGGCAACGTTCGCTCAGCTTCCAGCTCGACCAGGTAGTTTCCATTCGTATCGACGCGAAACACGGGTGACGCCGTGGTACCCGGCCGAAGATTGAATGGAAAAGTCACCGGCTCCGATCGATATACATTCGTCAGAAGCAGCGCAATGCCCAGTGCACACAGGCCGAGCCGTTCCGCCGCGGTGAGGCGTTCGCGCTGCGCCGCCGACCCCGGGCTGCAC
>CADEEJ010000590.1 GCA_902826315.1 uncultured Steroidobacter sp. | reverse complement strand
CCCGGTGATGAGCGCGACGCAAGACATTGCCAAGGTGCGAATGCGCGCCACCGCGTCCGCTCTGCTGATTCTCACGTTCAACTTCATCGGCACCGGGCTCGGTCCGGTCGCAGTCGGCGCGCTCAGCGATTCGCTCGCCGGCACGCTCGGCGCCGGCTCGATTCGCGCCGCGCTCTGGCTCGCCGTTGCCGCGAGCCTGGTCGCGGGTGCGTCCTTCTTCCTCGCCGCGCGTCATCTGCGCGCAGATGTCGCTCGCGCCCGGCAGCCGATCAGTGAGCTCGATGGACAGGGGCTGGCACTCTACTTCTGACTGGTGATGTGCGCGGCCACGCAGCGCCAGCGACCGTCCTGCTTGCGCCAGATATCGGTGTAGCGGCTGACCCGCCGGCTGCCGTCCTTCAGCTCGGCGACGTTTTCGGCGTGGACCAGGGCCACGTCGTCGAAGCGCCGGATCTTGACCTTGTCGAGCAGGAACGACTTCATGTGCGTCGCGAAGGTCGGCTGCGCGAAGTACTCGAGCGCCGCGGCCCGGTCGCGATACGAGCCGTCGTTGTTGATGGAGATGTAGTCGGGCGCGAGATGCGCGTCGTACCAGGCGACGTCGGACCGGCGGAACGATTCCACATAACTCTCGTTCAGCTGACGCAGCACCTCGTTGTCGTCGCCGACAGGATCCGTTCCGCTCCACGCTGCGTGCGCCGGCGCCTTGCCTGCGTGGCGGGCGATCGCGACACCATCGCGAATGGCAGTGTTCTGCGCACTGACCAGGCGCCACGCCCCGCCGTCCCAGAAGTACACGTCGGTGTAGCGCACTCGCATCGCGCTGCCGTTCGGCAGCACGGCTTCGAACACTCCGAGCAGCACGGCCGACGATCCGAGCAGGCGCACTTCGACATCGCGGTACGACACGCGCTCGAGCGGCATGGGCTTGTCCATCGCAGCGAGGTGGTCGGCGCGGCCGAGCCATTCGCCGGTACTGCTGGTGAGCAGAAAGTCCGTGGCGGTCAAGGTGTTCATGAAATCGCCGTCTGCCACTTTGAAGGCATTGACGAAGCGATGATTGATGGCGCGCAGCTGCGCTTCGGCGGTCGGCGGCGGCGGCGGCGGGGGCGCCGACGACGACGCAGCCTCGACAGCACTCGCCGCAAATAACGCCAGCACAGGAACCAGCGAACCGATGCGCATGCTCATAACCGCCAACTGATCTGCCGATGCTTGCCGAGTTGCGCCACCGGCAGCGGCGGCGCGTAGAGATAGCCTTGCGCGAGCTCGCAACCGAGGTCGGGCAGCCAGCGCGCCTGCAGCACGGTCTCGACGCCCTCCGCGATGACCTTGAGGTTCAGCTGCCGGCTGAACTCCATGATCGAGCGACACACCGCTTCGGCGCGCCACGTGCCGTCGTCGCCGCCGAGGAGCATCGCGTCGAGCTTGATGACGTCGACGGGCAACGTGTGGATCTGCCGCAGCACGTTGACGCTCGCCGAGCAATCGTCGATGGCAACCGACACGCCGCTGGCACGAATGCGCCTGACCGCGTCCGAGGCCCCGGGCGCCTCGGCCGACCCGCCGGTTTCGGTGAGCTCGAGCACGAGCCGGCCCGGCTGCAACCCATGTCGCTTCACGGCCCACGCGACGGACGCTTCCAGATCCATCCGGCCGAGACGTCGCGCCGAGATGTTGACGTGCACGGCGATCTCGCGGCCGAACGTTTCACTGAGGAGTCGTGCATTCGCGCATGCGCGATTC
>CADEEJ010000589.1 GCA_902826315.1 uncultured Steroidobacter sp. | reverse complement strand
CCCCGAGCGAGACGTCGTACATGACGAACGGTCTCCCCGTTCTGTCGTCGATGCCGCCGATATTCGGATTGGACCAGTGCGAGAAGGCACCCATCGCGCGGTGCGGCAGCGCCTTGGCGAGTGCGCCGTTGATTGTATCGAAAATGCGGATCTGCAGAATCGGTCGACCACCGGATGGAGCGGGAAACTTGGGGTTGAAAAAGCAGCCTTCGCGAACCGTCAACTTGATCGGGCGCATGCTGCCCTCGGTCTGCGGCTCGAGGGCGTTGCAGAACGTTTTCGTCGCGAACACCGCATAGGCTCGCGTATAGTTGATGTAGGAGTTGATCGCTGCCGGAACTGCATCCGACGAACGCGAAAAGTCGAACTCCACCGACCCTTTGCCGTCGAACGTGATATCGACCGCCATCTTGATCGGGTCGGTATTGGGCCCATAGTCATCCATGTAATCTTCAAAACTGTAGGTGCCGGCGGGTACCTTTGCGAGCGTCTCGCGCATCGTCGCTTCCGACCGGTCGAGGATCGTCGCGTAGGCGCTCTCGATGGTCGCGAAGCCGTAGTCGCGGAACATCTGCTGCAAGCGCGCGGCAGCTGACAGGTTCGCGCTATGTTGCGCCAGCAGGTCGCCACGCACTTTGTCGGGGACGCGGACGTTGCCGAGCACAATGCGCATGATGTCGTGGTCGATACGGCCCTCGCGCACGAAACGCACGGGCAGTATCCGCAAGCCTTCCTGGAAAGACTCGGTGACGCCGTGAACTTTCTGCGAACCGGGTGCCGCGCCGCCCATATCCATCTGGTGCGCCGAGCAGCAGACGTAACCAATCAATCTCCCGTCCAGGAACACGGGCATGATCTGGTAGGCGTCCGGGAAGTGGCCGGCGCCAATAAAACTGTCGTTGACCAGGATCGAGTCGCCGGGCTTCAACGTCTCGGCGGGAAAGTAGCGCAGCACGTGCTTCGCCATGAACGGCATGGAACCGAGATGTCCAGGGCTGAAATTGCCTTGGGCGATCATCACGGCATCTTTGTCGAACAGCGCCGTCGCGAAATCGTCACCCTCGCGCACGGCCTCGGAGAATGCGGTGTTGCGCAGTGTGATACCGAGTTCCTCCGCAATGGAAAGTACCGTGTTCCAGACGACAGTCAGGGTGATCGGGTCAACTTTGACGACGTCGCTAACGGGCTTGATCGGCTGGATCGTCATGCGCGGTTCTCCCTGGCAATGTCGATGATGATATGCCCTTCAGCGTTCATGCAGACAGTGTCGCCGGGTGGGACGACGATCGTGCAGTATGAGTCATCGATGATGGCTGGGCCGGCGAAGGACTCACCATCCGCGAGGGCCGCGCGGTCCAGGATGCGCGTCATAACCAGCCCGCTGGCCTCTGGGAACCATGCCTCACGCGTCGCGATCGCCGCACCAGGGGACGCCGAGCATTCGGTGACGCGGATATCGACGTCGCCCTGCCGCGCCTTCGTCGCGACAAGCGTCCAATCCACACCCTCAACGACACCCTGCTCATCGACGAATTTGTTCTTTCGGAGGTAGGCTTCTCGGAACGCCGCGATCACCTTTCCCGGATAATCGGCATCGGGGATATCGCCCGGAAGTTCGACATGGATCTCGAAACCCTGGCCGACGTAGCGCATCTGCGCGTAACGCGACCACTGAGGCTCGCCACTTTGCCCAACGCGAGCAATCTCGGAGCGGGCCTGCGCTTCGAGCTTCCGGTAGAGATCCGCGAT
>CADEEJ010000588.1 GCA_902826315.1 uncultured Steroidobacter sp. | reverse complement strand
GATCTTTGCCTCACGATGGTCGACCCAGACGATCGCGTGATAGTGGTCCTGCATGGTTGCAGAAGAACGGATGGTCTTGCCGGCATTATTTCACCGCCGCCGCTCGGTGTTACCGATGAAATCAATCCGATGCGCGGTGCAATGGCGGTGACAGACTCTACGTTGATGATCGAGTCCATGGTGACCCTGAAAGAGAAGCGGAACACGCATGTCGTCCATCCACTGGACGCACCGTTCATCGACCAACAGCGCCAGCGTCTCACCGAGCTGCGGCAGACGCTGCTTAACGCCGCGCGAAATGCGACGGATGAAGGCATTGGAGTGAACGCCGCCAGTGCCGGCGGAGCGCGCGAGTATGAGGAGGATGCACAGAACCTCACAATGCTGCAGTCGGAAGAAGAACTCGTGGCTCGCACTGAGGAACGCCTGACGCGCGTCGAGCGTGCGTTGGCAAAGATCGCGGAAGGCACGTACGGCTACTCGGATCTCAGCGCTCAGCCAATCCCTCGTGAGCGACTCGTGAGCGTGCCCGAGGCGGCTTGCACGCTCGAAGAAGAGCAGGCGATCGCACCTGAATGAAAGTGCAGCCGCCCGTACGTGTTCCTGACCTACCGATCCTTCTTGACGCCCGACACGCAATTGCTGCACTCGCTGGATGGCCGAACTTCGTTCTTAAGCCAACAAATGCCACCTTGCGAATCGTCGCCTACAAAAGTGAAGGCGACGCATTGTCTGGTCTTCAAACAGGTGTTCGAGCACTGTTGAGCCGACGGCATCGGTTCGCTTCTGAAATCACCGCCGTTACGGTTGCTTCCGGGCTCCCTGGACATGGTCTTTTTGACGCCAGACACGCAATTGCTGCACGCGCTGGAGCGTGGGACCGAATTCTTGAGCCAACAAACTCCATCCTGACCGTCGTTGACAAAAGTGAAGGCCGCGCATTGTCTCGCGCTTAGACAGAGGTCGGAGCACTTTTGGGCGGAGGGGAGTCGCTCGTTCTTGAAGTCACTGCCGATGCGGTCGATGCGAAGTTCCGTTGACATGACGGACGACGGCGGCGGCGCCACCATAACGCCTTCAGCGTGTTTCGCGAGTACGTCCGTGGTCTTCGCCGTTGGAGCCAGCTCAGCATCTGCGCCGTCGGCTTTACCATTGAGAGTGGGAAACTGTAGTGAGCTGCTGGCGATGCTCCTGGCTCCAGCGATCTGCAGGTCGAACGAACGTTCATACACACGGCCGCGCTTGAGATACTTCGGGCTTTGCAGCCCCTTCAGGAAATCATAAGAAAGGGTCTGAGTACCTTGGTGCTCGGTGACGATCGTGACGCTGAGTGTGGCATTGGGCGTCATAGTGCCTGCACTCCACGGATTCGTATCGATTCGCACGCGAATACGAGGTGGATTTGCGTCAACCCAGTCAACGCTGTACAGAGCCGTGTCCGCCCGTGCGGTCATGGCGAGGAATAGACAAATCGTCGCGACCCCAAGTAACTGGCCTACGCGATGTGACGGTGCGATGGTTCGCATGATTCGCTCCTAATCCGCATTCCTTGAGCGGTACGTCCGAGTTGCCTATCGACCTTGCTCAGCTTCACCTTGCCGACGTTTTATCCGATCCGCGCCGCACGGCGTAATGTCGTCATCAGCCGTCGCGTCGCCGCGCTTATCTCGCTCTCGCCCTGTCGTTGCAGTTTCCTGCTGTTCAACGGCTTCGGCCACGTCTCGCTCCTCCCCGAGCAATACGTCGGTTGGTCT
>CADEEJ010000587.1 GCA_902826315.1 uncultured Steroidobacter sp. | reverse complement strand
AGTCGGATCTGTACGTCGTTTACGGACGCGGCGGCATTTCGTTCGAGGAAGGCGCGTCGCGCGACGGCTTCACCGGGCTGCTCCAGTCGGCCACGGATCTGCGCGACAGCGATCAGTTGCTGGTGAAGGCGCGCTACCGATTCTGAGTGCGGCTACCTGCGGATTCAGCGTCCACCTCATGCCGGGAGGTCAGGTGCGCACTCATACTCTTGCCATGACACCTCTGCTGCACATGATCGGCGATTCGCTGCGCCGGATAGCTGGCCGCTCGGAGCCGGCGCCGGCCGCGCCGAAATCGCTGATTTACGTGTTGTGCGAGGAATATCGACACTTCGATCTGTGGGCGGCCTATCACGCGTTCCGTCTCGATCCCCAAGCCCGCACCTGGCAGCGACTGCGCCGCCGGAACGTGCCGTGGCAGAAGGAGCAGACGGTCGAGGTACTGCTGGACAGCCTCTGCCCCTGGAACGGCAAGCGGACGCCCGATCCGAATACGGTCGGACTGGCCCTGGTCACGGCCTCATCCAATAAGAAGAAGCGCTACTGAGCAGCGCTATTAATATGTAGCGCCGCCTCCGTCCCACCGCGTGGGATGTGTGACGGATATCACATTATTCGGTCAGCCTGCAGCGGCCGGGGAACCGGCTCGGCCATCCTTTCTTGTACAGAACAAAGGAGGGGATATGCCGCGGACTGGCGAAATTGCTGTCGCACTCTCGATGGCCGTTGCTGCGCTGACAGCGGGCTACGCTCTGTACAGCCACGTGAAACCCGCCGAGGTCAATCGAGTAGCACAAGAGAATTGGCTGGCTGTGCCGACGGCGCCGGTCGGCGAGCCGCTGCGCGTGGCGAACCCGTTCGACGCGACGGAGATATTCGAGTTTCCAGCCGGTACCACCGAGGCCGACGCGAACGAAGCCGTTGCCGGCTTTCTGATCGAGCGCGCCGCCCGCAGAGGCGTCGCCGGCGGGCGCCGGCACCCGGGGTCGAAGGGGTGACTGCAAAGTGAATCAACCGCCGCTGCACACCAGTCGCCTGACGCTGCAGCCTGCAACCTCCGACGATCTGATCTCGCTGCACGCGCTCTGGTCGCAGCCTGAGGTACGACGCTTTCTGTTCGATGACGAGCCCGTTTCGATCGAGCTGGCAGAAGCGGTTGTTCGATCTGCCGTGGCGCACGCGGCGTCGGGGTACGGGCTATGGGTCGTACGCCTCAAGAGCGCGTCCGAGCCGCTCGGATGCGTGGGCCTGATGCCTACGACGACAGCGGCCGAACATGAGCCTGCACTGGCCGGGATGCTCGAGCCGCTCGCGGCATTCGCGGCCGCGCACTGGCACAAGGGCTACGCTCACGAAGCGCTGTCTGCATTGCTGGCGCATGCGTTCGACACGCTAAAGCAGCCGGCGTTGGCCGCAGTCAACGATGTGCCCAACGAGGCGTCCGAACGCATGCTGAAGAGGCTCGGTTTCGAGTTTCTCAGTGAAGTGCAGGGTCCCAAGTATCGACTGCGGACCTATACGCTGCAGCGTAGTTAGGCAAGGTTATCCCAAAATGGGCTAAGATCGAAATCCGAGCGGGCGCGAAGCCCGCTCGGAGACGATCGAACGACAACATGGAAGCCACGACGGCTGCAACCGTCGTCCCCCCGGCGCCGGGAGGGTTGCCCAGGCGGACTTCAGCGTGAACTGACGGCCGCCTGCCTTTCTACTCCGCCACATTCCAATCAGAGTCCCCGCACCAACTCGATGGTCGGCACGCGAATGCTGCGTGCTACGTGATCGA
>CADEEJ010000586.1 GCA_902826315.1 uncultured Steroidobacter sp. | reverse complement strand
ACTGGCTCGGCGATCAGGACGCGATCGAATTCATGTGCAAGGAAGCGCCGAACGCCGTCATCGAGCTCGAACACTACGGCTTGCCTTTCTCGCGCACCGACGACGGACGCATCTATCAGCGCCCGTTCGGCGGCATGACGACGCATTACGGCAAGGGCACTGCGCAACGCACGTGCGCGGCCGCCGACCGCACCGGCCACGCGATGCTGCACACGTTGTATCAGCAGGCGTTGCGCCACCAGGCGCAGTTCTTCATCGAGTACTTCGCCATCGATCTCATCATGGAGAACGGCGAGTGCCGCGGCGTCGTCGCCATCGACATGGCCGACGGCACGCTGCATCGGTTCCGCGCGCACCAGACGATCCTCGCGACCGGTGGCTACGGCCGCGCGTATTTCTCATGCACGTCGGCGCACACGTGCACCGGCGATGGCGGCGGCATGGTGCTGCGCGCCGGCTTGCCGTTGCAGGACATGGAGTTCGTGCAATTCCATCCGACCGGCATCTACGGCGCGGGCTGTCTCATCACCGAAGGCGTGCGCGGCGAGGGCGGCATCCTGCGCAACTCCAACGGCGAGCGCTTCATGGAGCGCTACGCACCGAACGCCAAGGATCTCGCCTCGCGCGACGTCGTGAGCCGCGCCATGACGATCGAGATTCGCGAAGGCCGCGGCGTCGGCGAGCACAAGGACCACATCTTCCTGCACCTGGAGCACCTCGGTGCGGACGTGATCCACGAGCGGCTGCCGGGCATCGCCGAGACCGCGAAGATCTTCGCCGGCGTCGACGTGACGAAGCAGCCGATCCCGGTGCTGCCGACCGTTCACTACAACATGGGCGGTATCCCCGCGAACGTGCAGGGCGAAGTCGTGACGCTGAAGAACGGCAACGCGGAAAGCGTCGTGCCGGGGTTGATGGCAGTCGGCGAGGCGGCCTGCGTTTCGGTGCACGGCGCGAATCGCCTCGGCTCGAATTCGCTGCTCGACCTGGTGGTGTTCGGCCGCGAAGCTGCGCGTCACTGCGCGGCTTCGCTCAAGCCTGGCACGCAGCATCGGCCGCTGGCGAAGGATGCGGGCGACCTTGCGATCAGCCGTATCGACCGCCTGCGTAACGCCAAGGGTTCGACCAGCACCGCGCAGATCCGTCTCAACATGCAGCGCGTGATGCAGACACATGCGGCCGTCTTCCGCACCGGCGAGTCGCTGCAGGAAGGCGTGCACAAGCTCGCCGCAGTGTTCGCGTCGTTTGCCGACGTCAGCGTCGCCGACCGCTCGCTGATCTGGAACACCGACCTGATCGAGACGCTGGAACTGGACAATCTGCTGGCGCAGGCCGTCGCGACGATCCAGTCGGCGGCAAACCGCCAGGAGAGCCGTGGGGCGCATGCGCGCGAGGATTTCCCGGAGCGCGACGACGGCAACTGGATGAAGCACACGTTGTCGTGGGTCGATGGGCGCGGCGCAGTGCGTCTCGACTATCGCCCGGTGCACATGAACACGCTCACCAGCGACGTCGAGCCGATTCCGCCGAAAGCCCGGACTTACTGAACCAGGAACTCGAAATGGCGCAATTCCGTCTCCCGGCGAACTCGAAGATCCGTCCCGGCAAGCTGTTCAAGGCAGCGGCGGGCGCGAAGCAGGTGCGCGCGTTCAAGATCTACCGCTTCGACCCGGAGTCGGGCGAGAACCCGCGCGTCGACACCTACGAAGTCGACATGGCGAGCTGCGGCCCGATGGTTCTGGACGCCCTGATCAAGATCAAGAACGAGATCGACCCGACGCTGAC
>CADEEJ010000585.1 GCA_902826315.1 uncultured Steroidobacter sp. | reverse complement strand
ATCCACGGGCAATTGACGCTCAATTCGGTTTCCGACAGCTACACCTGGCCCTACTGGCACTGGGACGCCGGCACCTGCACGGAAGACACGACCGACACACAGCCCGAAACGGTGGCCAACGGCGTCGCGACGTGCACGACGATCAGCGTGGAAGACGTGTCTCATGCGGCCATGGATGTCGACTTTGTGGTTTCATCGGTGACTGAAAACCTGGGTGTGTTCACGCCGACCGACCTGCGCCGCTTTGCCCATACATTGGTCAGCGTCGTGCGCCTGCCGGCCAATCCGCATCTCGTACGCTCGACAGTCGATGGTCTCGGCGGTTTTACGGACAGCAGTCCCGACGTCGTCTATTGGATGGCGCTCGCGCAGTACGATGCAGGCGTCTACACGTGGCTCAGCGATCTTCTGGACGAAGCAGACATCAGCCCGCTTGCCACGGGACCGCAAGGCTACCTTCCCGACTCCACAGGAAAAAAATTCGATCGTGACTATCAGGGGTACGCAGCCTATCTCAAGATGAAGTACTCACCGGCCTTGCATCCGGTGAACCTGGACACGCAGACGCAAGAACATACGTTCGTCGGCGACTTCGGCGGAACGAGCGCCAAGGATGTCCTGCAGCACATCAACGGCATCGGCTGGCGCCTGCTGATCTCGAACGGCACGAACTTCGACGTCTCGTTCGTGAGTCCCAGCAGCGTCCCGGACGTGGAGTTCCCGCTGCTCGGCGATTTCAACGGCGATGCGCGCAGCGACTTGCTCTTCTACGATTCCCTGGCTGCCACGCCAGGGTGGTATGTGCGCCTTGCCGAGCCGGCTCCGAACACGTCCCAGAAGCATCGCCTTGGCGCAGCGGTCCTTTGGTCGACCGCCGGCAGCGGCGGAACTTCTGCGCGACATGTCGTCGGCGACTTCAAGTTTTCCGGCTCCGGCAACCACCTCGACGACTTGGCCTACTACGTAAGCGGCTCCGGCTGGCGCGTTCTCGCTTCGAACGGCTCTGCGTTCTCGACTGAGCAATGGAGCACAGCTGGAAGCGGCGTCGATCTGACACAGCGTGCCGCCGACGTCTACGTTGCCAACGCATACGGTCGCGATTTGCTCTATTACACAGGTAGTGCCTGGCGCGCGCTGTTGGCCTGGAGCTCGTCGGGCACCTGGCGATTCGATGACTACACCTCGGCCGCTGCGACACAGGGAACCGAGATCCACACCGCCGATTTCACGCAAGACGGTCGCGACGACATGCTCCGATACCTGTCTTCAGGACCGAGCGGCAGCGGTTGGTATGTGATTCCATCGTCGAGCTACGGATTTCCGGGATCGACGTGGTCGTTCACTGAGTCACGGTGGTCGAGCGCCGGCATGGGTGTGGCCGGTTCATCGATCATCGGCGACTTCAACAATGACCAGTTGCCCGATCTTGCCTACTACACCGACGTACTCGGGCAAAGCGGTTGGCGCGTGTTCCTCAACAACAGCGGTACTGGGTTCGCGCAGCCCAGTCTGTGGAGTCCCGCCGGCCAAGGCACATCGGCGCGCGGAGCGGATGTCACGGGAGACAACCGAACGGACATCATTCAGTACGTCGATGACCTGGGCGGCTGGCGCGTGCTCAAGAGCACCGGATCGGCGCTCTCAGATGAAATGTGGTACGGCCCAAGAGGACTGTAGCCTGGAAGCCCCGGCGCTATTGCACTCCCTCGTAAACCGCAGTGCGTAGCGCCTCGGGAAACTTGCCGGCCATTCCTTCGAGCGTCGTGTTCGTCATCGCGACGACGGTGA
>CADEEJ010000584.1 GCA_902826315.1 uncultured Steroidobacter sp. | reverse complement strand
AGGTGCTCGATGTTGACCTGGTGCACGATGCCGGTGTTCGGCGGCACGACCTTGAAGTTGCGGAAAGCCGTCTGGCCCCAGCGCAGGAACGAGTAGCGCTCGGTATTGCGGTTGAACTCGATCGTCGTGTTCTGCGCCAGCGAGTCGCGCGTGCCGTACGCGTCGACCTGCACCGAGTGATCGATGACCAGCTCAGCGGGCGACAGCGGGTTGATCTCGTCCGGGTTGCCGCCGAGCTTGATCATCGCCTCGCGCATCGCGGCGAGGTCGACGATGGCCGGCACGCCAGTGAAGTCCTGCATGATGACGCGGCTCGGCGAGAACGAGATCTCGTAGGCGGGCGCGGCTTTCGGATCCCAGTTGAGCAGCGCCTCGATGTCGTCGCGCGTGACGTTCACGCCGTCTTCGAAGCGCAGCAGGTTCTCCAGCAGGATCTTCAGCGAGTAGGGCAGGCGTGCCACATTGCGGCCCTTCAGCGCGGCGAGGCTGAAGATTTCGAAGTTGTTGTTGCCGCAAGCGAGCGTCGTGCGCGCCTTGAACGAGTCTTTCATGCGTCCTCCGGGAGAAGTGGCGAGGCGACAGGATCGCCTCTGCCCGCGCACCTTAGCGCTTGCCTGGGTGCGGGTAAAATATATGGTGGCTCAACCATCGATATTCTAAAGATATGGCAGCCGGGACTGCGGCCGCCGAAGCGGGCGGATTATAGCGGCTGGGGCTGCCCGTGAGACGCCTCAATGACACCGCCGCCCAGGCATTCCTCGCCGCGATAGAACACCACGTATTGGCCCGGCGTGACGGAGCGCTGCGGCTCGTCGAATTCGACGGCGCAATGGCCGCTCGCAAGCACGCGGACTTCGCAGGGCTGGTCCGGCTGGCGGTACCTGACCTTCGCCGTGCCGCGGAAATTCGCCGCCGGAGCTTCGCCGGCGACCCAGGTCAGTTGCGACGCGGTCAGCCCGCGGCTGAACAGCGACGGATGATCGTGGCCCTGCGCGACCACCAGCACGTTGCGGCGCAGATCCTTGTCCGCGACGTACCAGGCGTCTGCGGACGCGTCGGTGCGCCCGCCGATCCGCAGGCCCTGGCGCTGGCCGAGCGTGTAGTACATGAGGCCACGATGCTCGCCGACCTTGCGACCGTCGGCCGTCTCGATATCCCCCGGCTGAGCCGGCAGGTACTGCGCGAGGAACTCGGCGAAGGGACGCTCGCCGATGAAGCAGATGCCGGTGCTGTCCTTCTTGTCGAACACCGGCAGCGCCAGCTCGCGTGCCATCCGCCGCACATCGCTCTTCTGCAGCGAGCCGATCGGGAACAACGTGCGTGCCAGTGCGTGCGACGGCATGGCGTGCAGGAAGTAGCTCTGATCCTTACCGGCGTCCACGCCACGCAGCAACCGCGCGCTCGCGCCGTCGGCACCGTGCTCGACGCGGGCATAGTGGCCGGTCGCGACCCATTCGGCGCCGAGCCGCCGCGCGTAGTCGAAGCAGACGCCGAACTTGATCTCGCGATTGCAGAGCACATCCGGGTTCGGCGTGCGTCCCGCGCGATACTCCTCGAGGAAGTACGCAAACACACGCTCGCGGTACTCGCCCGCGAAACTGACCTTGTGCAAGGGAATGCCCAGCTGCTCGCAGACGCTGCGCGCGTCCTGAAAATCCTCGGCGGCCGTGCAGTAGCCGTCCTCATCTTCGTCCCAGTTGCTCATGAAGAGCCCCTGCACGTCGTAGCCCTGCTGCAATAGCAGCCACGCGGCGACCGACGAGTCGACGCCGCCGGACATTCCGACGATTAC
>CADEEJ010000583.1 GCA_902826315.1 uncultured Steroidobacter sp. | reverse complement strand
TTCACTGAAGCTTAGACAGCCATTGCAAACCGGTTTTTCAACAAACTGCTAACGCGCGTCGCGATTGAGGAGGCACTGGACGACCTGATCGCAAATCAACGTGGCATCGACTTCCAGCGCATCGCTGTTCCGCTCGCACGTCAACGCTGTCCCGGGCTGGTGGCGAATGAAGTCACCAAGGACGGCGGCGAGGATGCGTTTCTCGCCTTCGTAGAATCGGACGAGAGCTCGCGCTTGGCGGTAGGGTGCTCCATTACCGCAACGTGGACCAAGATCAGGAAGGACATCAAGAGAGCGAAGACTCGTCGTCCAAATCTCAATCAGTTCTGGTTCTACACGCCTCGGAAGGTGAACGTGCTGGCTTCGGATCCCTGGGTTGCGAATGCGAAGAAAGAATTCAATGTCGATCTTATCGTCGTTCCGCGCGAGGATATTGCCCAGTCCTTACTGTCTCCTTCACTTCGCTATCTAGCCCGGCACCATTTAGGACTGCGGTCGGCCGAAGACGTCGTTACCGAGGCGATGCTAGCGCAATTGGCGGACGATACACCACGAAGGATCCAGCGATGGTTGCAGCACAGCCTTACGTTGGAAATCGCCCCGATCAACCGCACCTACGTGCGATGCGAAGGCAACAGCGAAACGTCGCTCGCAGTTAACGAACTCGCCGTTCGGATCGGCCAAGGTGGACTCACCGTTGTTCACGGCGAAGGCGGCCTCGGTAAGACAGTGGCCCTCGCGCAGATTGCAGGTGCGCTGCAGGTACTGCCGGTTCCGCCGATCCCCATCCTTATGTCAGCTCCGGTCTGGGCACGGTCTGGTCGATCGATACCCGAGTATGTCGCCCAACAAGTGGGTGCCGATCAGCAGTCCATCGTTGTGAAGCTTATCCACGAGGGTTCCGTTGCTCTGTTCTTCAATGGGTGGAACGAAATTGAGGTAGCAAACGCACCAACGGCGGCCCTCCATCTCCAGCAGTTACTGTTGAATGCACCCAACGCGGCGGTCATTGTGACGACCCGGCAGACCGCTGCTCCAGAGCTGCACAGAGGCTTCACCGTAGCATTGCAGCCACTGTCTAGAGCGGCCCGGAAAGAGCTCTTGGCCCGGATCGCACCCGCCGAACTCGAGTCGCTCCTACAGATCATTGAGCGCAACGCCGAGCTGCAGGACCTGACGCGTCTCCCGCTCTTTCTGGTGGCACTCGTGCAGGCCGTTCGCCGTGGCGAGCCAGCCCCGCACTCACGATACGGCCTCCTTACCGCGGCTTATCGTTCCTTTGAACACGTGCCGGACCACGCGCCCGTGCTCGCATCGCCGCTCGCGCGCATGATTACTCCATCATTGCAACGCCTCGCGCGCGAACTCACAGCGCGCGCCACCACCACCTGCGCGCGCATCGATGCTGCATCATGGATTCGCGATATTGTGAATGACCGCGCCAACGAACTACTCGACATCATCCTTCGGCATCACGCCCTGGCGCCGGATGCCAACGACTCGATCCGATTTCAACACGAATACTTCCAAGACCTACTGTGCGCCGATCATCTACGGCAATGGCTTCTGGCTAGTCCCTCCGAGGAGGAACTTCGCCACGTTCTCGACGATCGCCGCTATGACGCCTCACTACACTTGCTCGTAGAGTCACTCGTTCTCGACAGGGATAAGACGGAACTCCGCAGTCTTATCTCACGCCTTTTCCACACCGCGCTGGACATCGAAGTCTTGCTCGCCGCCCGATGGTACCGGCTGCTCAGCAGGCATCTCGATCGAGACGCAAAGCAGGCCTTGCTGCGGAGTAT
>CADEEJ010000582.1 GCA_902826315.1 uncultured Steroidobacter sp. | reverse complement strand
GCGCACGGAGTCATCATCGTCGACGACGGATACGAAGGTCTGGCCAAGTCCTGCGGTCATGGCTCAAAGATGCGGGTTTTGGCGGCCCAACACTCTTATCCCAAAGCATAGAATCTAACGATGGGCTGTTCGTACAGGCCCACAAATCGGGCTCCTTCTATCTGTGTGTTGCCTGCCGCTCAGCAATTTTCGCCGGCAGCGAGCCATATACCTTCGTTCAATCGAAAATCGCGCCGCCTCTGCTGTAATCCCCGCCTCATATGACGCACTCCACTGTCGCAAATCCCGGCTGGGTCGATTCAATCCTCGATTGGCGCTGGACGTGGCCGCTGGCACGCGTCGCGCTGACCAGTGCTTACGTGATCGGCGGACTCACGAAGCTCTTCAACTTCGACGCTGCTGTCGCCGAGCAGGCGCATTTCGGGCTCCACCCACCGGCCTTGTTTGCCGTGCTGACGATCCTGGTAGAGCTGGTCGGCTCCGCCCTGGTGATCGCTGGAAACTTGCTCTGGTTGGGCGCTGGTGCGCTCGCCGTCTTCACCGCACTGGCGACTCTGATCGCCCATCCGTTCTGGAATATGGCTGGCCACGAGCGCTTCCTCGCCACCAATGCCTTCTTCGAGCACCTTGGGCTCATCGCAGCGTTTGCCATCGCAGCGTTGTTCACTACGCGTGGGCAGCGCCACTGAGCCACGCTTGCTACCGGTGGGGCTCGCCTTTACTGCGGGCTTCGTCGACACGCTGGGCTTCGTCGCACTGTTCTATTTCTTCACAGCGCACGTCACCGGCAACTTCGTCGTTCTCGGCTCGGCACTCACGCAGCCGTTGCACGGTTTGATCGCCAAAGTCCTGGCCTTACCGACATTCATCATTGCGGTCGGTGCGGTGCGGCTCTACGGCCGTTCGCTAGAGCAGCGCGGCGTAGCAGCAGCTCCGCGATTGCTCGCCTTGGAAGCAGTGTTCCTGGCGATTTTCATGGCGCTGGGGTGCTTCGCCACGCCGCTGACTGACGGTGATGCTCCAATCGCCGTCGTGACGGCTCTTGGTGGCGTCGTAGCGATGGGGGTCCAGAACGCAGGATCACGCACTGTGTTTGCGAGCCTGTCGCCGACTACCGTAATGACCGGCAACGTGACGCAGCTCGTAATCGACACGGTCGATTTAGTTGCCGGGGTCCCTGCCGCTGGCGTCCCCGCGCTGCGTGCACGCATTCGGCGCTTCTGGCCACCGGTGATTGCCTTTACAGTCGGCGCAGGGTGCGGAGCCCTTGGCTTCAAGCTCGGCGGCTTCCTGAGCCTGCTCGTGCCGACCCTCGTCGTGCTCGGGCTGGCCATTCGCGCGCGTCTGCCCTAGAAGATCACGCGCGATGGAGCTCGAACTCAGTCATTTGATCGACTCGCTCCCCGACCTGGTCTGGGCTGCGCAGCCGGATGGCCGTGCTGAGCTGTTCAATTGCCGATGGTGCGAGTACACAGGGCTGCTGCCCCTGCAGGCGGCCGGTGGCGACGACTGGCAGTCCGCGGTTCACGCGGGAGATCGGCCGCGATTGCTCGAACGCTGGCGCTCGTCGCTCGAGTCCGGACAGCCGAGCGAAGTGCAGGTACGCCTGCGTCGCTGCGACGGTACGTATCGGTGGTTTCTGTTTCGAGCCAACCCGCTGCGCGATGCCTCGGGTTCAATCCGGAAATGGCTCGCCTGCATTACCGACATCGAAGACGCCAAACGTGATCGGGAAGCACTCGCGGCCAGCGAGCGCGATCTGCGCTCGATCATCGACGCGATTCCGACCACGGCATGGACCGCTCGTCC
>CADEEJ010000581.1 GCA_902826315.1 uncultured Steroidobacter sp. | reverse complement strand
ACATGACTGCGATCGTGCTGGATATCCGTGACGTGCACGCGCGCTACGGCAAGCTAGAAGTGCTGCGGGGAGTCAGCCTGCAGATGCGCACGGGACAGTGGTTCTGCTTGCTCGGACCGAACGGCGTCGGCAAGAGCACGCTGCTTCATTGCGTCGCGGGGCGTCTCGTGCCGAGCGCCGGCGACATTCTGGTCTGCGGCCATTCGGTGCGTACGCAGTCGGTCGAAGCGAAGAGCAAGCTCGGATTCGGCTGCGCGCCCGAACAGCTGCCCGGGCTGCTCACGGGTCGGCAATGCCTGGAGGTCTATGCGAACGCGAAGGGACTGGAGCGCATCGACCCGGAAATCGTCGAGCTCGGTGCGGCGCTGAAGTTCAGCGGCTATCTCGACAAGTTCGTCGACACGTATTCGCTCGGCACCCGGCAAAAACTCTGCGTGCTGCTGGCGCTGCTCGGCGAGCCGGCGCTCGTCGTGCTCGACGAAGCCTTCAATGGCCTGGATCCCGGCAGCGCGCTGCTAGTGAAGAGACATCTACAACAGCGTCTGGCGGCGAATCGCTGCGGTGTACTGCTGGCGACACACTCGCTGGATATCGTCGAGCACTACGCGGACAAGGCGGCTCTGCTGCTCGACGGCCGCATCGTCAAGGAATGGGACGACACTGCGATTTCCGCAATCCGGGAACAGGGTGCCGACACGTTCGAAGAAGCGCTCGCAGGCACGGCTGCGGAAATCGACGCGCGAGCACCCTGAGCGCCAACCTGCGAAGGGGTTTCGCTCTCACCTTCGGCGGTACTTGGGGATGCCGCATCCGCTCACGCTATTCGCCCTCGCAGCAACGCTGCATGACCAAGCGGTGAACACGTGGGTCAGAAATTTTCGCTGTTTGCAGCAACTGCACTCATCTTCGCGTTGTGGCGCCCCGCAGGCGCCGAGACCTGTGCAACGCTCAATGCCGCGGGCAACCCTGTGCCCAGCGGTGCCACCGCGACAGGCGATTCTTCGTTTGCATGCGGGGTTGATGCTAAGGCAAATGGCAACGGCGCTATCGCGGTCGGCACCGGGTCCTTGACCGCGGCTTCTGGTTTTGACACGACTGCCGTGGGTAACAACGCGATTGCGGCGGGCAACGAAAGCACTGCGATCGGTGCTGGTGCCACAACCATCTTTCTGCAGAGCCGCGGCACCGCAGTGGGGGCCTTCAGCAGAGTGGACGCGGACCAGGGCGTCGCGATCGGTTACAACTCGCACGTCGCCGCGTCCGACGCCGTCGCGCTCGGAACGCAGTCTATCGCTGCGCGTGCCAACACGGTCTCCGTGGGCAGGGAGGACCAGTTCGGCAACGGATTCCGGCGCCAGATCGTGAACGTCGCCGCCGGAACAGAGGCGACGGACGCTGTAAACGTCGCGCAGCTGGATAGCAGGGTCGATGGAGCCGTTCAGCAGCTCAACGGTGCGATCAACGCCCGCGCGCAGCAGCTCGACGATAAGATCGATACCAATGTTCAGCGCATCGACGGCAACGTGGCGCAGCTCGAGGACAAGGTCGACGTCAACGTCCAGCGCATCGACGGCAACGTGACTCAACTGGGCGCGGACGTTCAGCGGCTGAGCAATTCTGTCGCAGGCCTTTCCTTGGACCTCGCCGGCATCGATTCACGCTTTGCAGACATCGATTTACGACTTTCCGGTATCGACAGCCGCTTCAGGCAGCAGGACCGCCGCATCGACCAGCAGGGCGCAATGAACGCAGCCATGATGCAGATGGGCGCGAACGCCGCAGGCACTCAAAGCGAGCGCGGCCGTCTGG
>CADEEJ010000580.1 GCA_902826315.1 uncultured Steroidobacter sp. | reverse complement strand
GTGTAGAACTTGACCGCGAAGCCGCGCACGTCGCGCGCCGTATCGGTGGAGCCGCGTTCGCCCGCGACGGTGGAGAAGCGCACGAAGACCGGCGTGCGCTTGCCTGCTTCGGCAAAGATCGATGCCTGGGTCAGCTTGGTCAGCGGCTTGTAACACTCGAAAAAGCCGTGCGCGCCCGAACCGCGAGCGTGCACTATGCGCTCCGGAATGCGCTCATGATCGAAGTGCGTGATCTTCTCGCGGAGGATGAAGTCCTCCAGTAACGCAGGCCCACGTAGCCCGGCCTTGAGCGAATTCTGGTTGTCGGCAATCGGCACGCCTTGATTGGTCGTCAGCACTCGTCCGCTGGAATCGACTCGCACGCGATCGAGCGGACCGTTGCCAGGATTGATGCTCAGCGGCGGACTGCCTTTTCCGACCTTCAGCGATGCATTGGTTTCGGTGAGCGTGCTGCTGCCGACCGACGGATCCGGCGGCTCGACCGTTTGTCCGCGCGCCGGCGTGTCAGCCGCGTCGCCAAACTCGGAAGGTTTGGCAGCGTTGAAGGGGAATGCCGCGGCGAGCTGCTGCGTGCCGACCAGCTTCTGCGTCGCCGTATCGGAAATCGCCTCACCTCCAGCCTTCTTCGCTGGACCGCTGGCGGTCGAGCGAGCGGACGTCTTCGCGGCTTGTTTCGCCGAACGACCGTTGCCGGTCAACCTGTGAACGCTGGATGCTGCCCGGGATGCGGGACGCTTACTCTTGGCCATGACTGAAATCTCCGTAATCGCTCACCGCCCCGAACTGAGCGCGGGGATTCGCAGGCAGTTGTGACCGAAACGGAGAGACGATGAAGTGATTGATAGAAGCGACGAGCAGCAGTCAAGTTCCAGCTGCGGCGCGCGAAGTGGATGCGTCGCGCAGGCGCCGACGCGCCTGTACTCAGCGGCCTACGCGCACGTCGAGCATCGCGCGCACCTTGGCGGCGAGCGTGTCGAGAGAGAAGGGCTTGAGCAGCATGTCCATGCCTGCGTCGAGAAACTCCTGTCGATCGGCTGCATGCTCGGCATATCCAGTGACGAACAACACTCGCAGATCCGGACGCCAGCCGCGCGCCATGTCCACTAGCTTGCGGCCGTTGATGTGCGGGAGCACGACGTCGGACACCAGCAGGTCGATGCGCCGAGCGGATTGCAGCAACGGGATGGCAGGACGCGCATCCGCTGCCTCGATGATCGTATAGCCCAGCTCCTTCAGTGCATCGCTCAAGATCATGCGAACCGTTGCTTCGTCTTCGACGATGAGAATGGTTTCACCCTGGCCGCGCGGGGCCTCGTGCGTACTGACGCTCACGTCCACGGCGTGCTGCGAAGCGCGAGGCAGATACAGTTTCACCGTGGTGCCTTGTCCCAGCTCGCTGAACAGCCGCATGTGGCCGCGACTCTGCTTGACGAAACCATAAATGACGGACAGACCGAGGCCGGTGCCTTCGCCGAGCGCCTTGGTCGTGAAGAACGGCTCGACTGCCCTCGACAACGTTCCCGCCGACATTCCGCTGCCCGTGTCCGCGACACTGATCTCGACATAGTCGCCGGGTTGCACATCCTCCTGTCCCGCGGCGTAGATTTCGTCCAGGTGCACGTTCGAGGTGTGGATGGACAGGCGACCGCCGTTCGGCATCGCATCCCTGGCGTTGATTGCGAGGTTCAACAGGGCGCTCTCGAGTTGATGGCCATCGGTCAGCGCCGGCCACAGATCGCTCGACAGTTCGCAATGAAGCTCGATCCGCTCGCCGAGCGTCCGGGTGAGCAGATCCGTCATGCCGTTGACGAGTCGATTGGC
>CADEEJ010000579.1 GCA_902826315.1 uncultured Steroidobacter sp. | reverse complement strand
CCGAACACCAGCGCCCCGCCCTTGGCGGTCACCTTCAGGCGGCTGCCCGGCCCGAACTCCCCTTTCAGGATTCGCTGCGCGAGCGGGTTTTCGACCTGTTGCTGGATGGCGCGCTTCAGCGGGCGTGCGCCGTACACCGGATCGAAGCCCGCTTCGCCCAGCAGGTCGCGCGCGGAGTCGTCGAGCGTCAGCTCGATGTCGCGCTCGACCAGGCGCCGGCGCAGGTAGCCGAGCTGGATGTCGACGATCGCGCGCAGCTGCTCGCGAGCGAGCGGATGGAACACGACGATGTCGTCGACGCGGTTGATGAACTCGGGGCGGAAGTGCTGTTGCACGATCTCCAGCACCGCCTGCTTCATCTTCGCGTAGTTCGCCTCGCCCGCCAGCTCCTGGATCACGTGCGAGCCGAGGTTAGAGGTCATGATGATGACGGTGTTGCGGAAGTCGACGGTGCGGCCCTGACCGTCGGTCAGGCGGCCGTCGTCGAGAACCTGCAGCAGCACGTTGAACACGTCCGGGTGCGCTTTTTCGACTTCGTCGAGCAGCAGCACGGAGTACGGGCGACGTCGCACGGCTTCGGTGAGATAGCCGCCTTCTTCGTAGCCGACATAGCCGGGAGGCGCGCCGATCAGGCGCGCGACCGAGTGCTTCTCCATGAACTCGGACATGTCGATGCGGACCATCGCCTCTTCCGTATCGAACAGGAATTCGGCGAGCGCCTTGCACAGCTCGGTCTTGCCGACGCCGGTCGGGCCGAGGAACAGGAACGAGCCGTTCGGTCGATTCGGATCGGAGAGGCCGGCACGCGAGCGGCGGATCGCATCGGATACGGCGCGCACTGCTTCGGTCTGGCCGACGACGCGCTTCGAGAGTGCGTCCTCCATGTGGAGGAGCTTCTCGCGCTCGCCTTCGAGCATCTTCGACACGGGAATGCCGGTCCACTTGGAGACGACTTCCGCGACTTCCTCTTCGGTGACCTTGTTGCGCAGGAGCTTGGTCGGCTGCTGTTCGGCGCTGCTCGCGGCGGCGAGTCGACGCTCGAGCTCGGGGATCTTGCCGTATGCGAGCTCGGACATGCGCGTGAGATCCTGCGCGCGTCGCGCAGCTTCGAGATCGAGACGCGCGCGCTCCAGCTCTGCGTTGATGTGCGCGGCGCTCTGGACCGAAGCCTTTTCGGCCTTCCAGATCTCTTCGAGGTCTGCGTATTCCTTCTCGAGCGTCTTGATCTGCTCGTCGAGCACGGCTCGGCGCTTCTTCGACGCTTCGTCGGATTCCTTCTTCAGCGCCTCGCGCTCGATCTTCAGCTGGATCATGCGGCGTTCGAGGCGGTCCATCGTCTCCGGCTTGGAGTCGATTTCCATGCGGATGCGCGACGCGGCTTCGTCGATCAGGTCGATCGCCTTGTCGGGCAGCTGCCGGTCGGAGATGTAGCGATGCGAGAGCGTCGCGGCCGCGATGATCGCGGGGTCGGTGATGCGGACGCCGTGGTGAACTTCGTAGCGCTCCTTCAAGCCGCGCAGGATCGCGATCGTGTCCTCGACCGACGGCTCGTTGACGAGCACTTTCTGGAAGCGGCGCTCCAGCGCGGCATCCTTCTCGATGTACTTGCGATACTCGTCGAGCGTCGTCGCGCCGACGCAGTGGAGCTCGCCGCGCGCGAGCGCAGGCTTGAGCATGTTGCCGGCGTCCATCGAGCCTTCGGCCTTGCCTGCGCCGACCATCGTGTGCAGCTCGTCGATGAACAGGATGACGCGGCCTTCCTGCTTCGCGAGGTCGTTGAGCACTGCCTTGAGGCGCTCCTCGAACTCGCCGCGATACTTCGCGCCGGCGATGAG
>CADEEJ010000578.1 GCA_902826315.1 uncultured Steroidobacter sp. | reverse complement strand
GGCCTCGACGAATATTCGACGCGTGCCCTGCGCCGCGTGTGGCAGGCAGTGCGATTCTCCTGGTGGATGACCACGCTACTGCATCGCTTCCCGAACGAAGATGCATTCGGCGCGCGCGTGCGCGAGGCAGAGCTCGATTACCTGTTCGCGTCTCCGCTCGCGCAGCGCGCGTTCGCTGAAAACTACGTGGGGCTGCCTTTGTAGCAGTGGCTCTGCTCAGCCGTCGACCGCCCGTTCACTCGGCGGCAGTCAGATTCCTGACGGCGCTGAGCACCTCGATCGCAGCTTGCTCGATCAACGGCGACAGCAGGTCTTCGCCTTTCTCCTTGGCTTTCGCGGAGGCCGAATTGGTCGCGAACGGTTGCTCGAGGCCCATCTTCATCAACTGATATTCGAGCGTGACCTGGTCGCCCTTCTTGATGTTCTGCTCGCTCGCGCCGGAGATGGCCTCCATCGCTTCCTCCTGAGCGTTCTGTGCCGCTGCCGTCGACGCGGCTTGGGCGACAGCCTGACCGGCCATCATCGCGCCGTAGTTGCCAGTCAATCCGCCGACGCCCGGAAGCATCATGCCGGCGATCGGTGCTGCCTTCGCGAGCAGCTGGCCAAAGCCGCCGCCCTTCTTCTGGGCCACGGAGGAGTACAGCACGTATTCGCAGCCAGTCTGCCGGGCTTCCTCGTCGATCTGCACCGGGATGCGCGAGGCCAGGGTGTAGAGGTCCGTGGTCGGACCGTTGAGATACGCGATCATCGTCTGCCGCACGGGCTCGCCGACGTCTTCACCGGAGGAGCCCTGGCCGAGCTGCGCTCTTGGCAGCACCAGGCAGATCCGCGACTTGGTCGGTGCAGCGTGGGCCGCCTTGGTGTCGGCAGTCGCTTTGGTGTCGGCGGCATGGGCCGTGGTTGCCGAGGCAACAGCCAGCGCAATGCTCGCGGCCAGCGACATGGACGAAAGGACTACTTGCTTGGCGGTCATGACAGCGATCTCCCCGGGCAAACTGGACTCCTGCGCCTCTCTTATAAGAGGCGCCGCAGAGGCCGCGGCAGACCAGATCAGGGATTGCATTTCGCGCGCGGATGTGCGCGCCAGCGACGTTACGAACGCAGCGGCAAGATCAGTCGCACTCGACTGCCTTCGGTCGACGAGGAAAACTCGATCTCTCCGCCGAGCTCGCGAGCGCGGCGGCGCATGTTGTTCAGCCCGCGGCCGGAGCCGTTGCCCGGCGTGTAACCGCGGCCGTTGTCAATCACGTCCACGAGGATCGCCGCGTGGCCGGCAGCATCGCTGTCGACGCTGGTCCGCACGGTGACTTCGCTCGCGCCGGCGTGCTTGAGCACGTTCGTGAGCGCTTCCTGCAGAACGCGCAGGACTTGCAGGATCTTGTGCGGACCGAAGTCGGTCAGCGGCGGCAGGTCGGTGATCTGCCAGAGGAATCGCAAGCCGCCTTGCTGCACGCGGCGTTCGTTGCGGGCGCGGAAGTTGGAAAGCACGGCGAGCAGGTTGCCCTCGACCGGATCGCTCGAATCGATGATCAGGCGCAGATCGTCGAGCGCGCCGCGCAGAATCGGCTCCAGCGGTTGGAAGTTCGCGTTGCTTTCGATGACCGCGAGCGCATGCACCAGTTGACCGCCAATGCCGTCGTGCATGTCGGTGGTCATGCGGTCGCGCTCGGCGCTGATGGCACGCTCGCGCTCCAGGCTTTGCAGCCGCGCATAGTTGTGTTCGAGCTCGCGACCTTTGGCTGCGACACGATCTTCCAGCTCGCGGTTGAGCGTCTCGGCTTCGGTCAGTGCGCGCGTGATGCGGCTCAACAAGGTCAGACCGAAGACGATGAGCAC
>CADEEJ010000577.1 GCA_902826315.1 uncultured Steroidobacter sp. | reverse complement strand
TCCGCCGTCCGACAGCTTCGGCGCCTGCTGGAGAATCTCCACGCAGCGCGAAGAGAGGGGCACGCGATGCTCTCGGCCGGCCTTGATGCGAAGGCCGGGAATGGTCCAGGTCTTCGACTCGAGGTCGATCTCCTCCCAGCGCGCACCGAGAACCTCACTCGTACGAGCCGCTGTCAGGATCAGAAACTCGAAGGCGAGCTTGGTCACGTCGTTCGCATCGGCAGCGCGCACGGCCTGCACGAACGCAGGCACTTCGGCGTAGGGGAGAGCCGCGTGATGGTTCTGCTGCGTCTTGTGTCTCGGTAGCACCCGAGCAACGCCCTCGACTGGGTTGTCGCCGGTTCGGTAGCCAGACGCTTTTGCCCAGTCCATGACGACCTTGATGCGCTGCTTCAGACGACGAGCCGTTTCGGGCTTGGACGTCCAGATGGATCCCAGCGCCCTGAGAACGTCGGCGGAATCGATCGCATCGACGAGACGATCACCGAAGACTGGAAAGACGTCGGCTTCGAGCGACGCCAGCCACTGCGCTTTGTGCTTCTCGTTCTTGAACGTCGCCGCGTGAGCCGCGTGAACCTGCTTGGCGGCTTCGCGGAACGTCAGCATGGGCCGCTTCTCGCGAGGGCGTTCAGCGAGCGGATCGCCACCCTTCCACGCGAGCGTCTTTAGACGAACTGCTTCGACACGCGCTTCTGCGAGTGAGACCAGCGCGACAGGGCCGACGCCCAGATCACAGCGCTTGCCTCTCACGACGCCACGCCAGATCCAGCGCTTCGCTCCGTTCTTGTCAACGAACAAATAGAGACCGTTGCCATCTGCGTAGCGTCCCGGCTTCTTGATCGACCTGACGTGGACTGCCGTCAGGCGCTGTTGGGGATGTCGCCCTTCAGGCTTGCGGCGATTTCCGTCGCCGGCAACCTTGCGTCGCGGCGTGTCAACGGAGGATGCGGACTTGAGCCCGCTAAGCCGTCCCACATTCGGATCCGGATGTCCTTGGACCATGCTGGACATCCTAAGATGAGCCGCAACGATTCGCTAACAGATTTCATCGATGTGACGGACGTCTCGAGATGCAGCTGGACTATGGTTCGAAAGACACTCTCTCCGCCATAACTAGACCATCGCCGACGGTCCAATCACACCTGAGGACCCTGGCTCAACCCTCAACATTCTCACCGCCGCCCGAGATGCGCGGCCCGCGAAACGTCGAGCCGCGCCGCAGGGACCGCCTGCGTCGGATACCCGTTAGGGTCAGGAGATTTTCGTCAGCTTGAAGTACCCCGCATGCATTTCTTCGGGGGCCTTGCAGTCACGCCAGAATCCCCGGAACTCCGCCTTCTCCGGATAGACCTGCGATCCCGCCCAGGCACTCAGGTACGTCGGAGACTCCTGGATCATCGTCAGCACCGAGAACGTAACCGCCGGCCCACCCGAGATGAGAGGCGCCCTGCGCGTCGCAATCCTGGCTTTCAACGTGCCCAGGGTTCCCAGAGAGCCTGGCGGCCTTCCGGGGTACGCCGCCGTCACCTCGCTGGGAGTGGCCTCGAACTCATGTACTCCCGTGGCGGTGAAGGTGCACCGCCACTTGTACAGGGCGTCATCTGGATCGCCTGCTCCCCAACCTCCGTCATCGAGCAGCGTCGCTTCGCCGCCGCGGGGCGCCCTCAGAATCCGGTTGTACGTGAGCAGCCACTTACCCCTCAGCGAATAGCTTGGGATCGGCGCAGCTTTCGCGGTCAGTGGTCGCTTTCTCGCGGCGCGTTGTGTTGGCTTCCTTCCCGATGCTCGCTTCGTTACGCTTCCCTTTGCCATGCCATTCTCCACTCACGAGTCCACATCGCCGGGC
>CADEEJ010000576.1 GCA_902826315.1 uncultured Steroidobacter sp. | reverse complement strand
ATACAACGACGCGAAGAAGGCTGCCGAAGAGTGGCTGTCGTCGCTGAGCGGGACTGCCGTGCGCTCGGTAAAGCGCGGCACGGTGCGCAGCGCGCTGGAGCGATACCTCAAGGACCTCCGGACGCACGGCCGCCAGGACACCGCGGAAGAGGCCGAGGGACGCTTCAAGCTCACAATCCTCGGCGACGCTGAGAAGG
This sequence comes from uncultured Steroidobacter sp., assembly GCA_902826315.1. Lineage (GTDB taxonomy): Bacteria > Pseudomonadota > Gammaproteobacteria > Steroidobacterales > Steroidobacteraceae > Steroidobacter. The sequence goes on along the minus strand of CADEEJ010000576.1, from coordinate 1,649 downwards.
ACAAGCCCGCCGACGCCATCGCCGAGCTCAGCCTCGAGTCCGCGACGCGCGATGACTTCGACGAGTGGCGCGAGCGCATGCGGCTCGACAAGACGGGAAAGCAGCGGCAGCCGCGTTCGATCAATCGCCACGTCCGTGCGGTCGTCGCTGCCCTCAACCGGGCACACGAGCTGGGACACGTCGGTAAGCCCGAAGCGTGGCAGCTGACGAAGCTCGCCGACGATCGCGAAGACGACGGCGACACCGCCGTGTTCCTGGATCCAGCGCAGCGCAAAGTGATCATCGGCGCCGCAGAGACGAGCCTCGCCGACTTTCTGCGAGGCCTCGGGCACACGGGCGCGCGTCCCAAGGAGTTGGCAGCGGCTCGCGTCAGCGACTTCGACGGCGCGCAAGTGCGCCTGCAGCACCGCAAGGGCAGGCCGGCGAAGCTGCGGACCCGCTATGTAGTGCTCGATGTCGAGGGCGTTCGGTTCTTCACGGCGATGGCGGCCGGCAAGCTTCCGAGCGCGTTCCTGTTCACGCAGGACGGCCGGCAGCCATGGACGAACCACGATTGGGCTCGCGGCTTCCAGGCGGCCGTAGCTGCCGTCAATGCGACCGCGAAGGGCAAGGCGCGCATCCCCGTCGCCAACAAGCAGAAGGGCCAGCCCGGCGCGAGCGCGTACAGCTTCAGGCACGCGCGCATTTCTGAGCTGCTGCAGCTTCACGACATCGATCCGCTCACCGTCGCACAGCAGACCGGGACGAGCGTCGCCGTGATCGAGAAGACCTACTTCAAGTTCCTTCCGAATGCGATGCGCGAGAAGCTCGCCCAGGTGAGGGCAATGTGACGCAGCGGCGTCGAATCGTCCGCATTGCCTTGGTGGGCGATCCAACTCGGTCGGCGCGCGAGTCGCTGGGAATGCTGGTTGAGCTGTTGAAGAGCGGCCGTGTCCCGGCGGATCAGCAGCAAGCGCTTGGTCGTGGACTTGAGCGCATTGCCCAGGGTGAGGACGCCGATACAGTCTTCGGACTCAGGCGCCAACGAATCGAAGCGCGCGACCCGGATCGCACAACACTGATCGCGATCGACTACGTTCTCAGATCGCGCGCGACACCAAGGCCTCCGAAGATTGCTGAGAATGTCGCGCACGACTGGAAGGAGGTCAGCGTCGATACGGTGAAGCAGATACACCGGCGCATGAAGGACACCGCTGCGCAGATCCTGGACGACTTCGAAAGCTCCGAGAAGCTCCGGCCGGACTACGACGCGTCCAAGAGCTGGGACCTCTACGCTGAAGCGGTCAACGCGGCACGCGCACAACTTTTGGATGGAGACAGCGAGTACACGTTTGCGCCGATCGTTAAGTCGCCCGACGAGATCATCGAATGCACGTATGACTTTGCTCACTACGTGCGGTTCTACACCTCGGTGTGAGTCGATGGCGTTAACTGCTCACACCGCTTTTTGCTCGACAAGAGAGAACGTGTAAAGACAATAGCGAGCACCCTAAAACGAAGGTGTGCTCAGATGTCAAAACCACGTCGCCGAAGTACCTCGGCGAAAGTCTCCCGCCTACCCCCGCTCGATATTCAGCAGCGCTACACGATTCCGGAGACGTGCGCGTACCTGCGGATCTCGCGCTCGCGCTTCTATACGAAACTGAAGG
>CADEEJ010000575.1 GCA_902826315.1 uncultured Steroidobacter sp. | reverse complement strand
TCTTCCAGTCCGGATGGAATGCAGTGAAGTGCAGCGGCACGTCCGGGCCGAGCTTCTCGGCGATCCAGCGCGTCATCTGCTCCAGCTCCGCGTTCGAGTCGTTCTCGTCGGGGATGAGGAGCGTCGTGATCTCGAACCAGACTTTGGTTTCATGCTTGAGGTATTCGAGCGTTTCAAGCACCGCGCCGAGCTTTGCGCCGACGATCTTCCAGTAGAAGCGCTCCGTAAACGCTTTGAGATCGACGTTGGCCGCATCCATGTGCTCGTAGAACTCCGCGCGCGGCGCTGGACACATGTAGCCCGCCGTGACCGCAACACTGCGTATGCCGCGTTCGCGACACGCGTCAGCAACATCGATCGCATATTCCATGAACACGACTGGATCGTTGTACGTGTATGCGACGCTCGCGCACTCATAACGCTGCGCTGACGAGGCGAGCTGTTCCGGACTGGCGCGATCCGCTAGCGTGTCAATCTCGCGCGATTTGCTGATAGAGCTGTTCTGGCAAAAGGAGCAAGCACAGTTGCAACCGGCCGTGCCGAACGACAGCACCGACGTGCCCGGCAAAAAATGATTCAGCGGCTTCTTCTCGATCGGATCGACGCAGAACCCGCTCGACCGTCCGTACGTGTAAAGCCGCACCTCGCCGTCTTCGACGCCGCGTACGAAACACAATCCGCGTTGTCCGTCGTGCATCTTGCAGGCGCGCGGACAGACGTCGCACTGCACGCGACCGTCGTCGAGCTTGTGCCAGTACTTCGTCGAGTGATACATACAGGCATCATGCGCTTGGAACGAGGAAACACAAGTCGACCGCCCGCAGTCGCGGGCTCGTTCTATCCCGACGACGCGCACGAGTTGCGCGAGATGGTGTCGGGATACCTTCGACAGCACAGCGCCGCAGTAACTGCCGCGCCGCCGAAAGCGCTGATCGTTCCGCATGCGGGCTACATTTATTCGGGCGGAACTGCAGCGGCGGCCTACGCGAGCGTTGCGTCGTTGCGGCAGGTTGTTCGCCGCATCGTGCTCATCGGCCCAAGCCATCGCGTCTATTTGCGCGGCATGGCGGTACCGGCGGCGAGCTCGTTCGCAACGCCGCTCGGCAATGTCGCAATCGATCAATCGTTGAAGGCATCGCTCCTGCAGCGCGGCGACGTTCTCGAGTCCGACACTCCGCACGCGCAGGAACACTGCCTGGAAGTTCAGCTGCCGTTCCTGCAACTGCTGTTCGACGATTTCACGCTGCTGCCGCTCGTGCTCGGCTCGGTCGCACCCGAGCATGTCGCTGCGGTGCTCGCGCACACGTGGGGTGACACTGCGACGCTGGTGCTCGTGAGCTCGGACCTGAGTCACTATCACACGTACACGCAAGCGCAGCAGATCGATGCCGCGACGAGCGCCGCGATCCTGCGCCGTGAGACCACGCTCGGCGGTGAACAGGCTTGCGGCGCCGTCGGCATCAACGGTCTGCTGCATCTCGCCGGTCAACGCCAGCTCGCTGTCTCCGAGATCGCGCGCTGTAATTCCGGCGACACCGCAGGCGACCGATCGAGAGTCGTAGGTTACGGAGCGTTCGCGGTTCATGAGCCTGGACACTGCTGAGCGTCGCCAGCTGCTTACGCTGGCGCGCGGCTCCATCGAGTCCGCGCTCGCGACGGACGGCGCGCTTTCACCCTTTTACGAGACGCAGCTCGTGCCGGCATTGACTGTGCGTCGCTCGTCGTTCGTGACTTTGCGTCGCGGCGATGAGCTGCGAGGTTGTTGCGGAACGCTCGAAGCGCCGCGGCCGCTCGCCGAAGATGTGTGGCGCAACGCCTGGGCCGCTGCGTTCAGCGACTATCGATTCCCGCATCTGA
>CADEEJ010000574.1 GCA_902826315.1 uncultured Steroidobacter sp. | reverse complement strand
GGCTGGCGACGACCACGTCGAAATTCATCTCGCCGGCCTTCACCTTCTCGGCGAGATCTTCCAGGCCGACGATGTCCGCGCCGGCGGCGCGAGCGGCGTCCTGGTTCTTGCCGCCAGTGAACACGGCGACACGCACTGCCTTGCCGATACCATGCGGCATCACGGTCGAGCCGCGCACCTGCTGGTCCGACTTCGAGGCGTCGATGCCGAGATTCACGGCGACGTCGACCGATTCCTTGAACTTCGCCTTCGCGAATTCCTTGACGAGCGCGATCGCTTCATCGATCGGATACTGCTTGCCGGGCTGGATCTTGCCGGTCCAGGCCTTCACACGCTTGGCTACGAATGGCATGTCAGAGGCCCTCCACGTCGACGCCCATGCTGCGCGCGCTGCCCGCGATCGTGCGGACGGCGGCTTCCAGGTCAGCGGCGGTCAGGTCCGGCTGCTTGACCTTCGCGATGGCCTCGAGCTGCGTGCGGTTGATCTTGCCGACCTTCGCAGTGTTCGGAGTGCCGCTGCCTTTCTCGATGCCGATCGCCTTGCGAATCAGCACGGAGGCGGGCGGCGTCTTCAGGATGAAGGTGAAGCTGCGATCGCTGTACACGGTGATGACCACCGGCGTCGGCAACCCTTTTTCCAGTGACTGCGTCTGCGCGTTGAACGCCTTGCAGAACTCCATGATGTTCACGCCCTGCTGACCGAGCGCCGGTCCGACCGGCGGACTCGGATTCGCCTGGCCTGCAGGGATCTGCAGCTTGATGTAGCCAGTAACTTTCTTGGCCATGTGTCTCTCCGGGTGCAAACGCTGCGGGTCACGCAGCTCCCCATCGGTTTACGAACTAAAGAAAACGCTCAGGCTTTTTCCACCTGACTGAAATCGAGCTCGACCGGGGTCGAGCGGCCGAGAATCTGCACCGCCACCTGCAGGCGGTTCTTCTCGTAGTTCACCGACTCCACGACGCCGTTGAAGTCGTTGAACGGACCTTCGATGACGCGCACCACCTCGCCGGGCTCGAACAGCACTTTCGGCTTCGGCTTGTCGACGCCTTCCTCGACCCGCCGCAGGATGCCCATGGCTTCCTTGTCGGTGATCGGCGCGGGCTTCTCCGGCGTGCCGCCGATGAAGCCGAGTACTTTCGGCACTTCCTTCACGAGGTGCCAGGTGCCCTCGTCCATTTCCATCTGCACCAGCACGTAGCCGGGGAAGAACTTGCGGTCGCTCTTGCGCTTCTGGCCGTCGCGCATCTCCACGACTTCTTCCGTCGGCACGAGGATCTCGCCGAACTTCTCCTGCATGCTATGCAGCTTGATCCGCTCCTTCAGAGCATCCGCCACCCGGTGCTCGAAGTTCGAATACGCATGCACGACGTACCAACGCAACGACATCGTCAACCTCCGCCCGTCCCACCCGTGGCCAGCCAGCGCGTGATGACGCCGAGCAGCGAATCCAGCGCCCAGAAAAACAGACTGAGCACGACGATCATCACGAACACGACGATCGTGACCTGCACCGTTTCCTGGCGATCCGGCCACACGACCTTGCGCAACTCGGTGCGCGAGGACTGCACGAATCCCCAGAAAGTGCGACCGGGCGCCGATTGCAGGCCGACCAGCGTGCCGAGCACGAGTGCCGCGAGCACGATGATCCAGCGCAGCCAGATCGGCAGATCGGGCAGCAGATAGAAGGCAGCGATGCCGGCGCCGAGGATCGCGGCGCCCGCGACCAGCTTTGCCGTATCCAGCACCGATACGCTTTGTTGTACCTGTTCAGTCATGCGTTCCCTTCAGGATCGCTTCGAATCGTGGCAGGCCAGGAGGGAATCGAACCCCCAACCTGCGGTTTTGGAGACCGCCGCT
>CADEEJ010000573.1 GCA_902826315.1 uncultured Steroidobacter sp. | reverse complement strand
GGCCGAAGTTCGCGGGGAACGGCGGCTTGAAGCGCGGCCGGCCCTGCTTGCCTTCGAGCGACTCGAGCAGCGCGGTTTCTTCGCCGCAGATGTACGCGCCGGCGCCGACGTACGTGTACAGGTCGAAATCGACACCCGAGCCGAGCATGTTCTTGCCGAGCAGGCCTGCGCTGTACGCTTCCTTCAGCGCTTCCTCGAAGCGCGGCACGGGCTCGTCGAGGAACTCGCCGCGGATGTAGTTGTAACCGACGGTGCCGCCCATCGCGTAGCCGCCGATCGCCATGCCTTCGATGAGCGAGTGCGGGTTGTAGCGCAGGATGTCGCGGTCGTGGCAGGTGCCGGGCTCGCTCTCGTCGGAATTACAGACGACGTATTTCTGCGGTGCCTTGCTCGGCAGCATGAAGCTCCACTTCATGCCGGTCGGAAAGCCGGCGCCGCCGCGGCCGCGCAGTCCGGAGGCCTTCACTTCCTCGATGATCTTCTCGGGCGCGGGCTTCTCGCGCAGGATTTTCTCCCACGCCTCGTAGCCGCCGATCTTGCGGTAGGTTTCGATCTCCCACGAGCGCTCCAGGCCGAGCGGCTCGAAGCAGACGAGGTTACGCGGATAGTCTTTCACTTGTGGCGGCCTATTTGTGCCGGTCGAGAATCTCGTCGACCTTCTCGGGCGTGAGATTCTCGTAGTAGACGTGGTCGACCATCATCATCGGCGCGTTGTTGCACGCCGCCAGGCACTCTTCTTCCCGCTTGAGGTAGAAGCGCCCGTCGGCCGTGCTCTCGCCGACCTTGATGCCGAGCCGCTTCTCGACGTGCGCCTGCAGATCGTCACCGCCGCACAGCATGCAGGAGATGTTGGTGCACACCGAGATCCAGTGCCGGCCGACCGGCTTGGTCTCGAACATCGAATAGAAAGTCGCGACTTCGTAAACCTGGACCGGCGGCAGGCCGAGATACTCGGCGACGGCGTCCATGGTCTCGCGCGTCAGATAGCCCGCGTCGTGCTGCACGGCGCGCAGAGCAGCGAGCACCGCGGAGCGTTTGCGGTCCGGCGGAAACTTCGCGATCCACTGATCGATCTCGTGGCGCACGTGCTCGGTCAGCGCCGAGGAGCGCGCGTTGCGGTCCGGATTCGTGTTCTCGCTCACCGGTCGATTTCCCCGAAGACGATGTCCTGCGTGCCGATCACCGCGACCACGTCGGCGAGCAGATGGCCCTTCACCATTTCCTCGAGCGACGCGAGATGCGGGAAGCCCGGCGCGCGACAGTGCACGCGATACGGCTTGTTCGCACCATCGGACACCATGTAGATGCCGAACTCGCCCTTCGGCGCTTCGACCGCGGCGTAGGTCTCGCCGGCCGGCACGCAGTAACCTTCGGTGAACAGCTTGAAGTGATGAATGAGCGATTCCATGTCGCCCTTCATCTGCTCGCGGCTCGGCGCGGCCACCTTGTGATCGGCAGTCATCACCGGGCCCGGATTCGCGCGCAGCCACTCGATGCACTGGCGGACGATGCGGTTGGACTGACGCATCTCCTCGATGCGTACCAGGTAACGGTCGTAGCAATCGCCGTTGACCCCGACCGGAATGTCGAAGTCCATGTGCTCATACACTTCGTACGGCTGCTTCTTGCGCAGATCCCAGGCGATGCCCGAGCCGCGCAGCATCGGGCCGGTGAAACCGAGGTTCATTGCGCGTTCCGGCGTCACGACGCCGATGTTGACCGTGCGCTGCTTCCAGATGCGATTGTCGGTCAGCAGCGTTTCGTATTCGTCGACCGCCGCGGGGAAGCGCTCGGTGAAGTCCCAGAGGAATTCGAGCAGGCTGCCGGTGCGGCGCTCGTTGAGCTTGTCGACGTCCTTCTGCGTGCGCCACTTCGACGGCTGATACT
>CADEEJ010000572.1 GCA_902826315.1 uncultured Steroidobacter sp. | reverse complement strand
GCATGGTCTCGGAGGAGAACGAAGCGCCGCTGCCGGTTCCGGTCGAAGTCCAGCTCGGCTACCATGTGTTATTGTTCGATCTGCTCGTCGGCTCGTCCAACATCGAGATCAATGTCTCGGTGGGCACGATCTTCGCGGTGCTGCGCCATACGGGCGAAGGTACACCGGCGCCGCAGGATTTCCTGCAGCCAGGATCGCAGCAGGTCGCAGCCGGCTACGCGATCTACGGACCCGCGACGATGCTGGTGCTGACGATCGGCAAGGGTACGCACGGCTTCACGCTGGACCGCGAGATCGGCAACTTCGTGCTCACGCATCCCGACATGGCCATTCCCGCCGAGTGCGCCGAGTTTGCGATCAACAGCAGCAACGAGCGTTTCTGGGAGCCGCCGATCAAGCGCTATGTAACCGAGTGCAAGGCCGGTACCGCCGGAGTGCGTGCGCGCGATTTCAACATGCGCTGGATCGCCTCGATGGTCGCCGACGTGCACCGTATCCTGATGCGAGGCGGCGTGTATATGTATCCACAGGGCAGCAAGGATGGCACGCACGCGGGCCGCCTGCGGCTGCTCTACGAGGCCAATCCCGTTGCATTTGTGGTCGAGCAAGCGGGCGGTGCGGCCTCGACGGGCCGCGGGCGCATTCTCGATGTCACGCCGCATGGCCTGCACCAACGCGTGCCGCTGATCTTCGGCTCGCGCAGCGAGATCGAGCGGATCGAGCTCTATCACGCGGAGTTCGCAGCCGGCACCGACAAGCCGTACGCGTCGCCATTGTTCGCCGAGCGCTCGCTGTTTCGCGCGGACCTTTGACCGGGAACTCAACCGCATGTCTGCCAAGCATCCCGTTGTCGCGGTTACTGGGTCATCCGGCGCCGGCACCACTACGGTCATGCACAGTTTTCAGCACATCTTCCGTCGTGAGCGCATTCGTGCTGCGGTCATAGAAGGTGACGCCTTCCACCGCTACGACCGCAAGGGGATGCGTGCAGCGCTCGCCGAGCGCGAGCAACTTGGCGAGCGCAATTTCAGTCACTTCGGACCGGAGGCGAACCTGCTCGATGAGCTGGCGGCAAGCTTCAAGGAGTACGGCCTGCGCGGGCGCTGCAAGACCCGCAAGTACCTGCACGATGCCGCGGAGGCAGCGCCCTACTCGCAGGATCCGGGAACGTTCACGGCGTGGACGGAAACCGAGCCGGACACGGACATGCTGTTCTACGAGGGACTGCACGGCGCATACGTGGACGGCACGGCCAACGTTGCTCAGCACGTCGATCTATTGATCGGCGTCGTGCCGATCGTCAATCTCGAGTGGATCCAGAAGCTGCATCGGGACAAATCGGCGCGCGGCTATTCGCAGGAGGCGGTGGTCGACGTGATCCTGCGCCGCATGCCCGATTACGTGAACCACATCTGCCCGCAGTTCTCGCGCACGCACGTGAACTTTCAGCGCGTGCCGACCGTAGACACCAGCAATCCGTTCATCGCGCGCGACATCCCGACCGCGGACGAGAGCATGATCATCATCAGCTTCACCGATCCTCACGGCATCGACTTACCATACCTGTTGTCGATGCTGCACGGCTCGTGGATGACCCGGCCCAACAGCATCGTCGCGCCCGGCGGCAAGATGGGACTGGCCCTGCAACTGATCCTGACGCCGATGATCCTGCGTCTCAAAGACCTCAAGCGTCGCGCGTGAGCCCGAGCATGAGATCTTTACGTCAACGCAAAGCCGATGCCCTGCGAATGCTCGCGGTCGATGCAATCGAGCAGGCGAAATCCGGCCACCCCGGTGCACCGATGGGGATGGCCGACATTGCCGAGGTCCTCTGGTCGCAGTATCTGCAGCATGACCCCGGCGATCCGCACTGGCCCGACCGCGATCGCTTCGT
>CADEEJ010000571.1 GCA_902826315.1 uncultured Steroidobacter sp. | reverse complement strand
GCCCGAGGTCCATGACTTCAGGTTGTCGATCTTCGTCATTTCCTCGAGGCTCATGACACATTCTCCTATTTTGGGTAACGAACGAGAAAGCAAAAAGTTATGATGTCCGTCAGCTCGACTCGCGTGAGGAGCGTGAACGTGCATCGAAATATGGAGCGGAAGACGGGGTTCGAACCCGTGACATCAACGTCGGCGACGTTGTGCTCTGCCTGCTGAGCTACATCCGCAAATTTCAGAGCGAGTGAGACCCTCACGCTTTCACGTGCTTCAAATTTCACTTCGCTCCGGGCTCTCACCCGGAACATCACACACAGCTCGCATCGAGTGTTGGACTCGCATACAGGCCTCGCGCATGGCGAACACCAGCGCGTGTGTGCGACGCCAGGGTGAGAGCCCTGGCAATCAGATCATGTTGTTAAACAGCGTCCTGGCCGAACTAGCGGCGCAGGGGTCCATGCGCGCGAGCGCACGAATCCGGTCGAGGGCATTACCTCGCGGACGGAACACTGTTGGGTGGTTTTCGCCAACGCTGAGAGAAAGATCTCAGGTGGCTTAAGGCTCCCGTGGTGCCCCGTCCGGCTTGCGCCTTCGGGGCAAAGAGCCCTAAAGGCGGTTACCGATCGAGCTCGGTCCCGAAGTGGCGTTGAAGTTTCGCCACGGGCCGTGACCAGCTACCCGGAATCGACGGGCAGCAGGACGCGGCGCGATTCAATTCGCGTTGCGTTCTTTGCATGGCCGTTCCGTTGATTGAGAGCATTGAAGTTGAGCTTCTGTTTAAGCGCGGTTTTTGCCGCAAATCGTTGAGCGCGGCGAATATACGCAGAGGAAGTTGCATGTGCAACTAGTTTGTGGACGAGGTGTGGGGTGTGTCGCCATGAAGTGCAGCGCTGCCCGTCGTGTCTCGCAACCGCAGCCCTACTACACAGTGGTCCGCTGTGCGCAGTGCTATTCACGTGTACTCATCGAGATATGCGTCCCCAACACGCGGCTGAACCTGCCTATAAGGAGGACTCGTCGGCCAGCTTGTTGCCTGTATCGCGTAGAGATACACTCCATGATCAAGAGCTTTCGTCACCGCGGGATCGAGCGGTTCTTTCTCAGCGGCTCGCAAGCTGGTATCCAGCCGAAGCATGCAAAGAGGCTGCGCCTGCAGCTCGGTCAGCTGGATGCGGCGAGCGGCCCCCAGGACATGAATCGGCCGGGTTGGCGCTGTCATCCGCTGAGAGGTCGGCTTGAGGGACATTGGGCTGTCTGGGTCGATGAGAGCTGGCGACTGACGTTCAGATTCAATGGGCAGCATGCTGAACTCGTCGATTACCAGGATTACCACTGAGGCACGATCATGGCGCGAATGCACAACCCCCCACATCCCGGAGAAGTGCTCGAGGATACGGTCCTACACGACATGACTGTGACTGAGCTCGCGAAGCGGCTCGGAGTCTCGCGCGTCGCTCTATCGCGTGTTGTGAATGGCAGAGCCGCCGTCAGTGCGGAGCTGGCGATCCGGCTGGCCGCCGCACTGAGTGGTTCTGCTGAATCCTGGCTAAGGATGCAGGTCACCTACGACCTGTGGCAGGCGCAGAAGAAGCGCCGACCGAAGATTCAGCCGATACATGCCCGGCGGGTTGCGTAGGCGACTCAGCAGAACGGCCCTCCTCGTGTGCCGACCATCGAAGAGGGCCGAGAGCAGACGCTCAGGTGATGCGGATCCTGCAGTGGTCTTCGAGTCTGTAGAGCTCGGAGGCAGAGTCGCGCAGCATCGTGCCATCGTCCGGCTTGCCACCGCGCTTCAGCTCTTCGATCTGCGGACGGAGCCGGACCAGATCCAGCCGTGCGACGGAGTCGTCGATGAGGGTTGAGACGACGTGGGCTGCTTCGGCGTACTGGATGGCGTCT
>CADEEJ010000570.1 GCA_902826315.1 uncultured Steroidobacter sp. | reverse complement strand
CCGGCAGCTGTCCGATAGTCGTGCGCTCGATGCGCGGCTGCTGCGTGGGCAGCGTCGCGACCTTGTAGACGATCGCTTCGTGGTCGGGGGCATAGTCCCGTGTCAGCACGTCGACCAACACCTGGCGGTACTCCGCGCCGGTTGCGAATCGCATCAGCGACCGATCGCCGGCGACGCCGACCTGCCACAACACCAGATACGCAGACGGGTCGATGCGGCGCCGGTACAGCATGAGCTGGCTCGCCTCGAAGTGCTGGCAGCCGTAGCGGCCCGGGTCGATCCCGAGATCCGCATACAGGCAGTCTTCGGCCGAGACGCCCGGCTCCATGTGCGCCGCATAGCCTTCGGCGCGCGCCTGCTCGATGGCGTCGTGCGGGACACCGGCGAACACGCCGGGATGGCCGTAGAACGCGCCGCAGACGCGTTTGCCCGCGCGCAATTCCGTCATCATCGCCGCGACCATTTGCCGATAGCTTTCGGCGCGCGACTTGCCCTCGCGATAGAACATCTGGAGGCTGCGCACGTCCGGATTCAGCTTCGCGAGCCACAGCTCGACGATGCCGTCGGAGGTGGCCGCGAACACGACGTCGGCATCCGCGAGGTAGCTGCGGCTGAGCGGCGTGAGGTGCGAGCCGAGCGTCATGCCGATGCCGACGCAGACCAGGCTTCCCGTGGGCGGCATGCCTCGACTTATCTCATCGACTGGTCTCATCTACTGGGCATCGGGCTGGACTTCGGGTCTGGCCGCCGCGAACGCGGGCAGCGATTCCAGGTGCGTGCTGATGCCGACGAGCGTCGGGAACGGCGTGAGATCGGTCTTGAAACGGCGCGCGTTGAACATCTGCGGGACGAGGTACACGTCGGCCAGCGACACGGCATCGCCGAAACAATAGCGTCCGGCGGCGGAGAATTCCCGTGCCTGCTGCTCGATCCCGCGAAATCCCTCGCGCACCCAGTGGCGATACCAGGTGCCGACGCCATCGTCGTCCTGCTGCAGCTCGCTGCGCAGGTAGTTCAGCACACGCAGGTTGTTGAGCGGGTGGATCTCGCAGGCGATTGCCAGCGCCATCGAGCGCACGCGGGCGCGGTCGAGGGGATCCGCCGGCAGTAACGGCGGCACCGGGTGTCGGTCGTTCAGGTATTCGATGATCGCCAGCGACTGGGAAAGCACTACGCCATCGACCGCCAGCGCGGGAATCAGGCCCTGCGGATTGAGCGCCATGTACTCGGCCGCAAGGTGCTCGTTGCGGGCGAAGTGCTTCGGCACCGACTCGTACTGCAGCCCCTTCAGGTTGAGCGCGATGCGCACGCGGAATGCAGCGGAGCTGCGGAAGAACGTGTAGAGCTTCATGCCAGTTCGATCAATAGCGTCTCGACGATCCAGCGCTTGAGCATCCCCGCGGCGAGCAGCGGCACTTCATCCGGCTCGTGCCAGTCGCACAGCGCTTCGCACATCGCGCCGAACGTGCCGCCGTCGCTCATCAGCGCGAGCGCAGCGGCCTCGGCGGGCTCGAGCGAACGGTACTGGGTTTTGAGGTCCTGCCGCCAGAGCAGCCACGGCTGCGGACGGTCGAGCATCGCGGGTTGCGGCGCCGGCTGTTCTTCGGACATTGCTTTGAACAGCGCCTGCGCGTTGCTCTGCAGCTCCAGGCGCTGCACCGACGGATGAAACTCCAGGCGCAGCTCGCCCCAGTCGCCGGGTGCGACGGCCGCCAGCGCTTCGATGCCGATCGCCGCAGCGTCCTGCGCATCGAACGAAGCCGCCAACGCCCATTCCCAGCGTGCGAGCTCGGCGATCCACGGCTGCTGCGCGTGCGATCGTTCCAGCTCTTGCGCGAGCCGATCGCCGAACCAGCGGATCGAGGCGAACTGCGAGGGATGCTCGTCGATGTAGCGGT
>CADEEJ010000569.1 GCA_902826315.1 uncultured Steroidobacter sp. | reverse complement strand
AAGCTCGCCGGTCACCTGGCTGCCGCGGATGAGCGACCGAACGGCGCGGCTGGCACGAGCGGCACGCTGTTTCTGTTCGACGAGCCGACGACCGGCCTGCACTTCGACGACATCGCGAAGCTGTTGCGCGCATTCCGCCGGCTCATCGACGCCGGGCATTCGCTGCTGGTGATCGAGCACAACCTCGACGTCATCGGCGCCGCCGACTGGTTGATCGACCTCGGCCCCGAAGGCGGCGACGCCGGCGGACAGGTCGTTTGCGAGGGCACGCCGCGGGATGTGATGAAGGACGCGCGGTCGCACACGGGGCGAGCGTTGCAAGAAGCGGTTGGCGGTTGGCGGTTCGCGGTTGGGGCGGAAGCGGAGGCGGTTAGTAAGGAAGGGGCGGCCTCTGGCTCTGCACTAACCGCCAAGCGCCAACCGCCAACCGCTTCTATCTCCATCCACGGCGCCCGCGAGCACAACCTGAAAAACATCGACGTCGAAGTCCCTCGCAACCGCTTCACCGTCGTGACCGGCGTGTCGGGATCGGGTAAGTCGACGCTCGCGTTCGATATCGTGTTCGGCGAAGGGCAGCGGCGGTACCTGGAGTCGCTGAACGCGTACGCGCGCCAATTCGTGCAGCCCGCGACGCGTCCCGACGTGGATGCGATCTTCGGTATTCCGCCGACAGTCGCGATCGAGCAGCGGACCAGTCGCGGCGGCCGCAAGAGTACGGTCGCCACGCTGACTGAGATCTATCACTTCCTGCGGCTGCTCTATGTGAAGCTCGGCACGCAGTACTGTCCTGATTGCGACGTGCCGATCGAGCCGCAGAGCTACGAGTCCATTGCGGCACGCGTGTTGAAGGACTATCGCGGTAAGAAGATCGCGGTGCTCGCGCCGTTGATCGTGGCGCGCAAGGGCTATTACACGGATCTGGCCGCGTGGGCGGCCAAGAAGGGTTACGAACATTTGCGCGTCGATGGCGCGCTGCAGCCCACCGACAACTGGCCACGGCTGTCGCGCTTCCACGAGCACACGATCGAGTTGCCCGTCGCAACGATTGCAGTTTCGGCACGCGCTGAGCGTGAGCTGCGGGCGGCGCTGACGACTGCGTTGGACTTCGGTAAGGGCGTCGTACACGTCGCAACGGATGCCCCATCCCGTACCTCCCCCGCGCGCGGAGGAGGAGTAGCAATTTTCTCCACGCGGCGCGCGTGTCCGTCCTGTGCGCGCAGCTTCGCCGAGCTCGATCCCCGGCTCTTTTCCTTCAACTCCAAGCACGGTTGGTGCGGCGAATGCTTCGGCACCGGCCTGAAGCTCCGCGGCTTCGACGAGGAGCAGACCGGCGAAGAGTGGTGGTGGAGCGAAGGCGCCGACGCTGGAAAAGTCTGCGCCGCGTGCGAAGGCGAGCGGCTCAACGAGATCGCGCGCAACGTGCGGTTTCGCAAGATGTCCATCGCAGCGCTGACTGCGCAGTCCGTTGCCAGCATGCGCGCGATGTTCGCAGCGCTGAAGCTGCAGGGCCGCGACAGCGCCATCGCGCGCGACCTGCTCGCGGAGATCAATTCGCGTCTGGCATTCCTCGAAGAAGTAGGGCTCGGCTATCTCGCGCTCGATCGCTCGGCGCCGACCCTGTCGGGCGGCGAAGCGCAGCGGATCAGGCTCGCTGCGCAGCTCGGATCGAATCTGCAGGGCGTGTGCTACATCCTCGACGAGCCGACGATCGGCCTGCATCCGCGCGACAACCGCATTCTCCTCGACACGCTCGGTCGCCTCGCAGCCAAGGGTAATTCGCTGCTGGTGGTCGAGCACGACGAGGAGACGATCCGGCGCGCCGATCACGTCATCGATCTCGGCCCGGGGGCCGGCACGCGCGGCGGCCACGTCGTCGCGGCCGGAACGGCGGAGGAGTTGCAACGTT
>CADEEJ010000568.1 GCA_902826315.1 uncultured Steroidobacter sp. | reverse complement strand
GCTGGCGCCGCGGTCGGTGCGCTAACGCGCATCCGCTTCAGTGCCTCGGCAGTCATCGGCGCCAGCCGCTCGATGATGCGCACGTCGTCAGGACCGAAGCAGGCCGTGGGCTCATGATGAGCGATCCAAAGTGTGCCCAGCGGTGTGCCGTCATGGTCGTACAAGGGAACGATCAGCGCTTCGAGGATCGCCGGCTGAACTCGGGCCAGGTAGGAAAAAGCCCGCTCAGGGCGCGCCAGGACAATGGCTGTGCCAATGTCCAGACACAGCCCACACGTACTGTGGTTGCCGGGCGTTCCGTCTCCTTGCTGAGCAGCCAACCCGCCACTCACCATCTCCCAGACGAAATACGCATGGCCGTAGCTGCCCGGTCGCAGCACGCTCAGACCCGCACTGCCGGCGCCGTACAGGTGCAACACGAGATCGATAAGACGTCGCATGTTGCGATGAGGCTCAGCAGAGGGGGTCTGCGCCAACTCGTCGAAGACTGCGATCTCCGCACGCACATTCCGCACTCTTCGACGGGCTTGCAACACCTCGGGGGTCACCAGCAGGTCACTTGGTAGCGTCATTCGCGCACTCCGCAGTTGCGCCTCAGCCTCACGGGCACTGTCTCGTGTGTCTGTGCGCTAGCGGACATAGCGGAGCCGCTCGTCAAGTCGAGCTGCTGTCCGACGCCACCGCGCTCAGCGGCCTGATCACCAGAAAAGCGAACTGCATGGCGGCGATGCAAAGAAGCAGCAGCAAACCGGCAAGGTAGGGCCCGGCGCCGCGGTCCACGAACAGGCCGACGATGTTCAGAAACTGAAGAATCGCCGCCACGCTCAATGCAGCGATGAAAGCCGTCGACGCCCAGGTCGGCATCAGCCCGGGGCGATCGCGCCGCAGACGCAGGCTCGCAGCTCGCGCGGCCAGGAGATACACGATGCTACCCAGGCCCAACAGCAGGCTCGCGAGCGCCCACGTACGCGCTTCCAGGAAATGCCATGTCATGAGAACGAGCGGTGCAAAAGCCAGGAGGCAGACACCGAGCGACATGAACATCAGGTTTCGCAAGCGGAACAAGTCCTCTGGCAGCCATTCGCCGTGCGCTCGCCTCCCAAAGACTGCTACTACGCCGCTGAAACCGGCAAAGGTGGCGCCGACACCGGCGAAGCCGAGCAGGATGTGCAAGACATGCTGGTCCACGAAGTGAGTCTGCGCGCTTTGCGAAGTGCGCGTGTGTGCGGCCGCGAACAGACCGCTCCCTGCATCGCACGTAGCCTCGACCTCCTCGTCCACTGGAGCGCAACATGGTCTCCCAGCCGAAACACGTCATCGCAGTGGCAACACTGGCGATCGTCGGCGTGTCGGCGGCACACGCGCTCACGCCCGTCGAATCGAAACAGAAAGCGACGCGCGAGGCAGCGGGTAATGCGCAGCTCATCGCCCAGGGAATGCACATCTTTCGCTACGACACCTTCGGTGACGAGCAGCTGTGGACCGACAAGTTGCGACTGCACGAGGTGCTCGAGAAAAGCATCGACCCGACGACCGCGCTGTCGGTCGGGCTCAAGGTCGATGCCGACGTGCTGCCCGCGGGAATCCTGGAGTCAGCTGACCTGAAGAGCCCGGCGACGACGGTCGCGCTCCTGAAGATGAATGCCATCGTCGGCATTCAGGCCACGGTCGACGCAAACAATCGCATCACTGCGCTCGGCGTCACGTGCGCGCTGTGTCACTCGACCGTCGACGATTCCGTCAGGGCCGGCATCGGTCACCGCCAGGACGGCTGGCCGAACCGCGACCTCGACGTCGGCGCCATCATTGCGCTGTCGCCGAAACTGACGGCGGAGCAGAAAGCTGTCTACTCATCGTGGGGTCCGGGCAAATACGATCCGCGCTACAACCAGGACGGCCAGAGCACGC
>CADEEJ010000567.1 GCA_902826315.1 uncultured Steroidobacter sp. | reverse complement strand
GATGCGTTTGCTGTAGCCGTCATCGGGCGTGCTGTTGCCGCGAAGTGCATCGCCGATGAGACTGTAGAGCGTAAAGCGATCACGCACCGCCGCGTCAGCAGCCGCCTCGCCCAGCACGCTGCTCACTTCATCCGGTGACAGCTGACCATCAAGCAACAGCGAAACTTTAAGCGACACAGCTACCACCTCTGATCGCGCTGCAGACCCAACACGGGCTCAAGACGCCGTGCGATGAATTCGCGCGCGCGGAAGATACGACTACGCACGGTGCCAACGGGGATGTCGAGCATGGCCGCGATCTCCGCATACGGCTTGTTCTCGACCTCGAACATCATGAGCGCCTCGGCTAGATCTGGCTGCAGCTTGCCGAGCGCACGCTGGACTGTGTCGGCAATCTGCGCAGCGATGAGCACACGCTCAGGTTGCGATGCGTCCGACACGCCCGGCTCAAAGGAGTCGGTGCGCTCCTCCGGCGCATCATCGCCAAGAAGCACTTCGCTCGGTCGCTGCTTGAGGTGACGCATGGCCACGTTGGCGGCGATCCGATAAAGCCACGTGTAAAACGTGCTGTCGCCGCGAAAGGAAGGCAGTCCACGGTAGGCGCGGATGAAAGCTTCCTGCACGACGTCCTCCGCATCGGCCGCCGACTTCATGTAGCGCGCAACGTGGCGCGCGATTCGTCGTTGATACTTGACCACGAGTGCTTCAAAAGCGCGTACGTCTTGCGCCTGCGCGAGCCGCACCAGTTCCGCATCCGGATCTCCTGAAATCATCACACGCCGAGCATACGAGCAGCCGGCGTAGCGGGCAAATTGCAGCATCGACTCACGCTGCTCGTCCAAGTTCACTTTGCTTTTGGCGGCGACCGCACAATAAAAGTGAAACCGTGCCGGATCTGCTGAGTCACACCGCGGCATTGCCCAACCTATGGAGTGAATCATGAAGCCAATTTCCCGCCTGCTCGCCGGCACAGCGCTGGCCGCCGTCGCATCCGTCGCCTCTGCCGCGGACATCGTCGATACCGCCGTCTCCGCCGGCCAGTTCAAAACACTCGTGACCGCGCTGAAGGCAGCAGACCTGGTCGATACGCTGAAGGGCGAAGGTCCGTTCACGGTTTTCGCGCCCACCGACGAAGCCTTCGCCAAGCTACCGGCGGCATCTCTGGATGCGCTGTTGAAGGACAAGGAGAAACTCTCCGCCGTGCTCACCTATCACGTTGTGTCCGGCAAGGTCATGGCGGCGGACGTCAAACCGGGTTCGGTCAAGACCGTGCAGGGCCAGCCGCTGACCGTCTCTACCAAGAGCGGCTCCGTAATGGTCAACAACGCCAAGGTGCTCAAGACCGACATCGACGCATCGAATGGCGTCATTCACGTCATCGACGCCGTTCTGTTACCCAAGTAGAGAGGGATTTAGATGGCCCCCGCTGCTCCGACGGCGGGGGCCCGTCTAATACGGTCAGTCCGCGACGGTCGATTGACACTTCCGGTGCGACGTTCATTTCGATGCGCGCGCTCAGGTCAGTCAGGCTATCCGCGGAGCCGAACGTCAGAATGTCGGGTCCGTGATGATCGCGGTGGCTTGCTGCTGCGGCTCTTGAGCCGGAGAAACCGTCGGACCACGGGGTGTCCACACAGACTGCAAACACCCTCCGCTCGCGAGCGACTAGGCTAGGGTCGAAGCCACGCGCGAACACGGCAATCAGGACGGCCAGCACTGCGACGGTCGCGAATGTGTTTGCCAGCAGCGCCAACGCGACGTCGCTAGTCAGACGTTGCGCCATGATGCCCGAACCGACTACGGCCGCCGCAAGCAGCATCGAGCCAAGACCCTCTGCGAAGACTGCTCGATGCATGCGATGTGCCTTAGAGCTCAGCGGTCTGGCCGATGTCGCGCACTGCCCGCTGCAGG
>CADEEJ010000566.1 GCA_902826315.1 uncultured Steroidobacter sp. | reverse complement strand
GCCACGCGCTTGCAGGACGATGAGAATCGACAGGAGTCGGCTGGCGCGCATGCTCACGAAACTATACCTGACGCGGGTTGGCAGGCTTCGCGGTTTTCAATGACGCATGAGCACGCAACACCGGGCATTGTTCGAGCTGCGCAGCTATTCAGCCCGGCCCGGACAGCGCGACGCCTTGATCGACATGTTCGAGAGCATCTTCCTCGATGCCTACCAGGCGAGCGGAGCACAGATACTCGGTACTTTCCGCTCGCTCGACGATCCCGATCGCTGGGTGTGGATCCGTGCATTCGAGGATGCAGCGAGTCGCGGGCAGGTGCTCGAAAGGTTCTACGGAGGCGAGGTGTGGAAGCGCAATGCAGCTGCATGCAACGCGCTCATTGCAGACGTCGCCGAAGCTTTTCTGCTGCGGGCCGCAGGGCCGCAAAGTCTCACCGCACTTTGCGTCCCGCCGCCTGAAGCGCCGCTACCCGACAGTGTGTACGAGCTGGCGATCCATCCCGTCACGCAGAGGCCCGCACCGCCCGCGAGTTTCGTCACCGATCGATCCGAGAACACATACCCGCGTCAGCGCGTCCGTTCCGATTCAGTGTTCGTGACGCTGAAGCGCGGCACTTCGAGTACCGCGTACGCTGCAAACGTAGAGGTGATGCATCTCGCACCAACAGCGCGCTCGGCTCTACGTTAGTCGCCCCCACCCTAACCCTCCCCCGGCGACCGGGTGAGGGGACTGTCTCTCTTTCCCTCACCCGCCTGCGGGGGAGGGCAGGGAGGGGGCACTACGCGCGCCGCCAATCCATAATCCAGGTCTGCTGATACGTCTTGCCGCCGTCGCGCGTGACGGCCTGACGCCAGCGGCACGACTTCGGCGTGATGAGATCCCACACGCCGACCCACTTCACCGGCTTGCCGTCTTCTTCATCGTTCGACACGAAGATGCCGGCGCCGTTTTCGAAGCTGCCCGTCACGCCCGGTACGGTCATCACGCCGCTCTGCGCATTCACCCAGTGATCGGCCCAGAGCTTCTTCTCGACGTCGAGCAGCCGCAGTCCCATGCCGCTGAAATTGCGCGCCGGGATGCGCAGCTCTTCCACTGAGCCGACGCCGGCGAGAATGCCGTGCACGGTCGCTTCGCCGTCGAACTCGAGCCATTCGTCCGGGCCTGCCTTCGGCTGGCGATGATGGATGCGCCACTCGCCTGTGAGGAAATCGAAATCGCCGGGCTTGCCCGGAGTAGGTGAGGTCGGCAGCGGCGGAATCGGATCGAGGGTGAACGCGGGTGCGCCGGCGTGCGCAGTGCGAGTGCCCGCCAACAACGCGACGCCCGCAGCAAGACCGGCGCGGACGAAAATCCTGCGCTGTTCGTTCATCGGAATTCTCCCAGTGACTGGGAGCGGTTCTAGCAGGGAAATCCTGCCAAAGCGTGTCGGGATTTAGGTCTCGAACCGATAGCTCAGCTTGATTAGCAACTGCTCGTCGTCGCGCAGGCTGAAGGCGTCGCGCACGACCCGATCCGAGCCCTCGGCCGTATTCTCCGTGTCGAAGCCGCCGCGGCCATAAACCACATATAGATATGAGAGCGGCGCCAGCTCATACCGGTAGCGCAGTTGCAGCCCGAGATTGCCGACGCTGAAATCGGTGACCGGCTCGTCGGTCGGAATCGAGTGGCCCGTGGCATCGACGCGGTACGCCTGACGCAGCTTCGCATCCAGGCCGATGGCCTGCACCTTCAGGCGCAGCTCGTGCCGGTTCGTGATGATCCAGCTGAACCCAGCGCTGACATTGGTCTGATGCCGGTCGAAGCTGCCGAACAGCGTGCCCTGACCCCACACGAGCCAGTCCGGGTCGCGCTCCAGTTCCAGGCCGACGTACACGTTCAGTGCGTCGCTGAGGAAGTAGCGCGGCTCGACTT
>CADEEJ010000565.1 GCA_902826315.1 uncultured Steroidobacter sp. | reverse complement strand
CGCTTCCCCACCCTACCCATTGGGTATAGGCTTCCACCCTTCGTCGCGCAGAGGGCCAGGTAGCGGTGGAACCGACCGATACTCGAAATCCCGATTACTATCATCGCGTAGTCGACTGCCAATGGGCCTGCCCGGCCCATACCGACGTCCCCGAATACATTCGGCTCATCGCGCAGGGTCTGTTCACGGAGGCCTACATGGTCAACCGTGAATCGAACGTCTTTCCCGGCATTCTCGGTCGCGTTTGCGATCGCCCGTGCGAGCCGGCGTGCCGGCGCGGACGCGTCGAAGCGGAGCCGGTCGCAATCTGCCGTCTCAAGCGCGTCGCCGCCGACCTTCGCGACGACGTGCGGCCGATGCTGCCGCGCGCGCCGAAGCAGAAGAACGGCAAGCGCGTCGTCTGCATCGGCGCAGGCCCGGCGTCGCTCACGGTCGCGAACGACCTGATGCCGCTCGGCTACGACGTCACGATCTTCGAGAAGTGGGGCACGCCCGGCGGCCTCATGCGCACCAACATTCCGGCCTTCCGCCTGCCCGAGAGCGTGCTCGCGGAAGAGATCGGCTACATCGTCGATTTGGGGGTGGACCTGCGATTGGGCTCACCGGTGACGAGCATGCAGCAGCTGCTCGCATCGGGAGAGTTCGACGCAGTCTTCGTCGGTAGCGGCGCGCCGAAAGGCAAGGACCTCGACTTGCCCGGCCGCCGCGCCTCTCCCGCCGTCGAGCAGCACATTCATATCGGCATCGACTGGCTCGAGTCGGTGGCGTTCGATCACCTCAAGTCGATCGGCCGCAAAGTGCTGATCATCGGCGTCGGCAACACCGCGATGGACTGCTGCCGCACCTCGCTGCGTCTCGGTGCGGACAACGTCAAGGTGATGGCGCGCAAGCCGCGCGGCTTCTTCAAGGCTTCCGAGTGGGAGCTGGAGGACGCCGAGGAAGAGAACGTCGAGATCGTCATCAACCATGCGCCGAAGAGCTTCGTGATCGAAGGCGGCAAGCTCACGGGCATGCTGTTCGACAAGATGGAATACGACCTCGACGCCAAAGGTCGCATCACTGCCGAGCGCGTCGTCGGCGAGCAGCTGTTCCCGTGCGACGACGTGATCCTGGCGATCGGCCAGGAGAATGCGTTCCCGTGGATCGAGAACGATCTGGGCATCGAGTTCGACAAGTGGCACGTGCCGAAGGTCGACAAGGTCACGTTCCAGTCGACGCGGCCGGAAGTGTTCTTCGGCGGCGACGCCGCGTTCGGCCCGAAGAACATCATCTGGGCGGTCGAGCACGGCCACCAGGCGGCGATCTCGATTCACAAGTTCTGCCAGCAGCAAAGCGTGAGCGAGCGCCTGCCGCCGCTCATGAACCTGTCGAGCCGCAAGATGGGCCTGCACGAGTGGTCGTACAGCAACGACTACAACCCGGTCGAACGCCGGCTGATGCCGCACGTCGCCCTCAAGGAACGATTCAAGAAGGTGAACATCGAGGTCGAGCTCGGCTTCACGGCAGAGCAGGCCGTCGCCGAAGTGCAGCGCTGCCTGAACTGCGACGTGCAGACCGTGTTCACCGCGAAAGACTGCATCGAGTGCGATGCCTGCATCGACATCTGCCCGGTGGATTGCCTGACGATCACCGCCAACGGCTCCGAAGAAGAGCTGCGCCCGCGGCTGAAAGCGCCGGCTCGCAACGTCACCCAGCCGCTGTACATTTCCGCCCCGCTGAAACAGACCGCCCGCGTCATGGTCAAAGACGAGGATGTCTGCGTGCACTGCGGCCTGTGCGCCGAGCGCTGCCCGACGGCGGCGTGGGACATGCAGAAATCCACTATCCGGATCCCCTACGCGGGCGACGAGACCCCTCCATGCTCCACGCAGCAGACTCGCAAGACCGCCTGAACGACTTCGTCATCAAGCTCGCGAA
>CADEEJ010000564.1 GCA_902826315.1 uncultured Steroidobacter sp. | reverse complement strand
GTTCATCGTGCTCGCCGTTCCTGCGCGGAGCGCTTTCTATCCGCCGATAGCGAGGACGGGCAGCGTCAGCCGCTTGAGCTTGCGCTGCTGATTCTGAGCAATGGAGGCATCGATCGCGCGGTATGAGCCGAAGCTGCCCCGCAGTGCGTCGGGACTCGAAGCGATACGGTCGATGTAGTACTGCACGACCTCATCGCGCAGCGGCGTCGCAGCGGAATTTGCATACTCCGCGCCGAAGAAGATCTCTTCGCGTCCGCGGACCAGCGCCTCGTTCACTTCGGGTCCGAGTCGGTTGAAGGCGAGATGCCAGAGCCGTTTGTTGAGCGGTCCGGGCACGAGCAGCGGCGGGGAGGGTGTGACGCCTGTGACGATCGCTTCGCCGACGACCAGGCGTTCGAGCCGCTCCGGGTGATCTGCAGCCAGCGCGTAAGCGATCGGCATGCCAGTGTCGAAGCCGACCATGGCGAACCGCTTGTAGCCGAGCGCGTCCATCAACGCGACCATGTCGTTGGCTTCACTGCCGGCGTCGTACCCGCTCTCGGGCTTGTCCGACAGCCCGATCCCGCGCTGGTCGACCGCAATCACCGTAAAGTCGCGAGCCAGCGCCGGCATCACCAGGCGCCACTGGTACCAGGTCTGGGGCCAGCCGTGAACCAAGAGCAGCGGCGGGCCTTTGCCGCCAATCACGGCGTGCAGCCGCAGCTCACCAATGTCGACGTAGCGACTGGTGAATGTGTCCGCAAACCCCTTCGGCAGATGCGGCGCTCCGGAAGCGGAGCCAGGCCCATCAGGCGTGACCGGTCGCTGCGCAGATGTAACGGTCGTGGCGTACACCGCCTGCTGAGGTGTGACAGTGGCCGCGACTATGATGGCACCGGCAAGCACAAGGACATGCCGGGTCAGAGTGTGAAACGTTGACATGAGGATGACTCCAGTGGAGATGAGCGGTATGGATCTCACCGCTTCGCGTAGTCGGTGAAGACATAGTCCTTGCGTTGCACGACCGTGTGGCACGCGGCCCCACACCTGGCGTCGTTGTCCTGCGGCGGCTTGTGGGCCAAGGTGCCGGGCGTGTACCGATCGGACGCGGCGTCATACACGAACACGGCATACCCCCATCCGCCGCTGTCCGCGAACCGCTTGGCATCCTTCACCATGAAGTCGAGGTCGTAGATGGGACCCGGCACATTGATGTCATAGGGAGCGTCGGGGCTCTTCTGCGGTTTCCACTCGACCTTCGCCATCTTGGAGCCGTCGGGGAAGGGCTTGCCGTTGCCGGGAACGCCGGCGCGAAAGGCGTCCATCACCACGGGATTGCCGAGGATCACCTTCATCAGCTCCTCGGTATGGTCGATGGTGATCACCGCCCAGTCTTCGTAGCCCTTGAACTCGGCGAACGCGAGGCCACCGGGCACTTTCAAGTCGTACTTCGCCGCGTCCCGCGCGTTGCTGCCGTCGGCAAGTGCCTCGCCGAAGAGAAGCGTTCCGAACATTGCGACGCCAATAGCGCCTGCAGCAACTGCAGCGGCGGAGTGGATCAGTCGCCCGAGCGGGCGAGTGATTTCCTCGACGGGAATCATGGTGGCCTCCTGACGATGAGAATGATGGATTGCACGGCCGCGATGATTCGGCATAGCGCGTTATTCAACAACGCTCAGAGCGTTGATGAAGCATTTCGTGTTCGGAAAGCATCGGGCTAGACTGCGCGCGTGGACACGCTGACGGGCATCAAGGTATTCCGGCAGGTCGTCGAATCAGGCAGCTTCGTCGCCGCTGCCGAACGGCTGGACGTCTCGACCGCAAACGTCAGCAAGCACGTCATGCACATCGAAAAGCGGCTGGGCGTTCGTCTGCTCAATCGAAACAGCCGCACGCTGAGCCTGACCGAGCCCGGCCGTGTCTATTTCGAGCGCTGCAAGACGAT
>CADEEJ010000563.1 GCA_902826315.1 uncultured Steroidobacter sp. | reverse complement strand
GCGTTCAGCGAATATGCGCGCGCGCCCGAGATGGATGTGTCACGCTTCGACCTGAACCAGCTCATCGTCGAGGTCGCGGAGCTGTACCGCGCCGGCAGGAGCGAGGCGGGCCGGACCGTCCGCCCGAAGCTGAAGCTGGATCCCGCCCTGACCGAGATCGAGGCCGACCGCGGGCGCCTGCGGCAGATCATTCACAATCTGCTTGCCAACGCCATCGAGGCGTTGGAAGGTGCGCGGGATCCGGAAATCCGCGTCGAGACCCGGCTGGTCGAGCGGACCGAGGGCCGGTTGGCCGAGATCACCGTCGAGGACAACGGGCCGGGGTTCCGGCCGGACGTCATCGGCCAGGTGTTCGACCCGTACGTGACCACGAAACCGAAGGGCACGGGCCTGGGGCTGGCGATCGTGAAGAAGATAGTCGAAGAACATGGCGGCAGAATCGAAGCCGACAACGCGCGGACCGGTGGGGCGCGCGTGCGGATCGAGCTGCCCCTCGCCGCCGGCGTTCGGACCGGACCGACGCGCGAGCGGCGCACGGGATCGAGGAGGGAGCGCGCATGAGCGCAGCACGCATACTGGTCGTCGACGATGAATCCGAGATCCGCGGGCTCCTGAAGGAGATCCTCGCGGACGAAGGTTATGAAGTGGACGTTGCCGCGGACGCCTCCGAAGCGCGCGCCATCCGCACCCAGCACGATCCCGACCTCGTCCTGCTGGACATCTGGATGCCGGATACGGACGGCATCACGCTGCTGCGCGAATGGGCGCAGCCGAACGGCGGTGCCTCCTGCCCGGTCGTGATGATGTCGGGCCACGGCACGGTCGAGACCGCCGTCGAAGCAACGCGGCTCGGCGCGTTCGATTTCGTCGAGAAGCCGCTGTCGCTCGCCAAGCTGCTGCGCACCGTCGAGCGCGCGCTCGATTCCGGGCGCAATCGCCGGCAGACAGGCCGGTCGCTCGTGCCCCCGCTGATCGCGCCGGTCGGCAAGAGCCGTGCGATGCACGCGCTGCGCGAGCAAGCCCAGCAGATTGCTCCGCACCAGACGCCGGTGCTGATCGTCGGTGAGCCGGGGTCGGGACGCGAATCGTTCGCGCGTTACATTCATTCGTTGAGCCCGCGTTCGGTGGGGCCGTTCGTGCAACTGGTCGCGACGGGTGTCAGCGACGAAGGTGCCGCAGCAGCGCTGCACGGAACCGAGGACACGAACGGCATTCACGCCGGCGTGTTCGAGCAGGCCGCCGGTGGCGTGCTGTTCATCAACGGCATCGAAGATCTGCCGCAACGGGCGCAGGGCCTGCTGGTCGCGGCACTCGAAGCACAGACCTTCACGCGTCTCGGTGGCGCGACGCCGGTGAAGTCGAACGTTCGCATCATCGCGTCGGCGACTGCGCGCTTCCTCAACGCGGAGGACAGCTCGGGCGTGCGGCTCGAACTGTTGTCGCGCCTGAACGTGATCACGCTGCAGGTGCCGCCGCTGCGCGACTACGCGCAGGACGTGCCGGATCTGCTGCGTTACTACGTCGACCGCCTGGTCGACGAGCAGCACTTGCCGTTCCGCCGCTTCGGCGTGGCCGCGCAAAACCGGCTGCGCAACTATCCGTGGCCGGGCAACGTGCGCGAGCTGCGCAATCTCGTGCAGCGGCTGCTCATCATGGGCGGCGAGGAAGAGATCAAGCTCGAAGAGATCGAGCGCGAGCTCGCCGCGCACACGCCGACCAACGAGCCGCTCGTGAAACAGGATCTGCTGGCGCTGCCGCTGCGCGAAGCGCGCGAGCACTTCGAGCGCGCGTATCTGCAGCAGCAACTCATCTTGTGCAACGGCAAAGTCGGGCAGCTGGCGAAGCGCGTCGGCATGGAGCGCACGCACCTGTATCGCAAGCTGCGCTCGCTCGGCGTGGACTTCCGGCAGCTCGCCGAGGATTA
>CADEEJ010000562.1 GCA_902826315.1 uncultured Steroidobacter sp. | reverse complement strand
GTCACGTTGCTGGGATCTGTGAATTTCGATGCCAATCGCGTTGCCCAGGTGCGCGCACGCTTCCCCGGCATCGTGCGCGACGTACGGGTGGCAGTTGGTGAGCCTGTTGCACGCGGTGCGGTATTGGCGATGGTGGAAGGCAACGAAAGCATGCGCAGCTACCCGATCACGGCGCCGATCGCCGGGTTCGTCACCGCCCGCAACACCAACGTCGGCGACGCCACCAGTGATGCTGCCCTGTTCGAGATCTCAGATCTCTCGTCCGTCTGGGTGGATCTGCATGTGTTTGGTCGCGACATCGCGCAGCTCAAGGCGGGGCAGCCCGTCACCGTCAGGAGCACGGTGGCGGACATCAGCACGAACGCAAAACTCGATCGCTTGCTGCCCATCGCCACGGCCGGCAGCCAGAGCGCCATCGCGCGGCTGCGCCTCGCCAATCCGGATGGGCAATGGCGACCGGGCCTCGCCGTGAGCGCCGAGGTCACCGTCGCCGAGTATCCGGTTGCGCTGGCGGTGAAGACCGCGGCGCTACAGCCGTTTCGAGACTTCACGGTGGTGTATGCACAGGTGGGCGAGACCTACGAAGTACGCATGCTGGAGCTCGGCCGCGCCGATCCCGACTACACCGAAGTCATGGGTGGACTTGAGCCCGGTACCCGATATGTCAGTGAGCAGGCGTTTCTGATTCGCGCCGACGTCGAAAAGTCCGGCGCCAGCCACGATCACTGAGGCATTCACTATGTTAGAGCGCATCATCCGCCTCTCCATCGCACACCGCTGGCTGGTACTGCTGATTGTCCTTGGACTCGGCAGCCTCGGCGTGTGGAACTTCACCCGTCTGCCCATCGATGCGGTGCCGGACATCACCAACGTGCAGGTGCAGATCAACTCCGAGGCACCTGGCTATTCGCCGCTCGAAGCTGAGCAGCGTCTGACTTATCCGATTGAAACCGCCCTCGCCGGCCTGCCCCGCCTCGAATACACGCGCTCGGTGTCCCGTTATGGCCTGTCGCAGGTCACAGTGGTATTCGAGGACGGCACGGATATCTATTTCGCGCGGCAGCTCGTCAACGAACGCCTGCAGAGCGTCCGCTCGCAGTTGCCGCCCGGCGTCGAGCCGACGCTCGGTCCAATCGCGACCGGACTCGGCGAGATTTACATGTATACGGTGGAGGCCGAACCCGGCGCCGTGAACTCCGCGGGCCAGCCCTGGACAGCTACAGAGCTGCGCACCCTTCAGGATTGGGTGATTCGACCGCAGTTGCGCAACCTGCCCGGCGTGACCGAGGTCAATACGATCGGTGGATATACGCGGCAGTTTCACGTGACGCCGGACCCGAGCAAGCTGGTCGCCTACGACCTCACGCTACGCGACGTCATGGAGGCGCTGGCACGTGGCAATGCCAACGTCGGCGCAGGTTATATCGAGCGCAACGGCGAGCAATATCTGATACGGGCGCCGGGACAGGTGGCGGACATCGCAGGCCTCAGGCAGATCGTCGTGGCGCGTCGTGCGGGACTCGCGATCCATATCGACGACGTGGCCGAAGTACTCGAAGGTAGCGAACTGCGCACCGGCGCCGCGACCGAGAACGGTCGGGAAGTCGTGCTGGGCACCGTGTTCATGCTGGTCGGTGAGAACAGTCGTGCCGTGGCCGAGCGTGCCGACACGCGCCTGAAAGCCGTGAATGCTGGCCTGCCCGAGGGCGTCGTCGCGCGAGCGGTCTACAACCGCATGGACCTGGTGGATCGCACGATCGCCACGGTTCAGACCAATTTGGTCGAGGGTGCGCTGCTGGTGATTGCAGTGCTATTTCTGCTGCTCGGCAATATTCGCGCTGCGCTGATCACGGCCGCTGTAATCCCGCTCGCCATGCTGATGACCATCACCGGCATGGTCAAGAACCGGATCTCGGGAAACCTGATG
>CADEEJ010000561.1 GCA_902826315.1 uncultured Steroidobacter sp. | reverse complement strand
TGGAGGACGCTCTGATCCACATCGGCGCTGCGCAGATGTGCGAAGTTCACGCGGGGTGCTCGACGGCGCAGCCGTCCCTTGTCGAAGTACCACTGCACCTGCTCGACGCCCGTCGCGTCGACGACGTACGTGTTCGCGGTGTACGTCCACAGAAAGCGTGAGAGCGAGAGGATCGCGAGGAACGCGCCGCATCCGGCGATCGCAGTGAGAATCAGCGCACTGGCCGTGCTGTTGCTCGGCAGGTGCAGCCCCGTGATGAGAAATACCAGGTGCGGAGCCAGCAGGAGAATCGCACCGGCCAGCGCTTGCAGGTGGAGTCCGACGAAGGCGCGAACCGCGGGCGAAAGTCGAAATGCGACGGCGTAGCGATCAGAGACGGACGAAGCGCTCGCAGTGGCAACGCCAGGCAAGTCATTCGGTTTGCTGGAGGTCGTGAACGCGCGTGGGCGGACCGGTTCGAATGCCCGCAAGAGCGACTCCCGCGGCCCGCCGGCCCCGCCATCCGCCGCGTCCGCGCCGGTTGCCAATGAGCGGGCATCACTCTGGGCACCCTCTTCCATGTCGGGCCCGCCGACGGTCACGGCAAAACCCCCAGTGGGATGAGGTACGACCTCGAGCGGCACGGACTCGCCGAGCTCCGCAAGGAGCAGGTTGCGCTTGATGCGCGCCGCGTCGCGATCGCGGAACGGCCGACCATTCGGTGCCAGGATCCACTGCGTCACCGGAACTCTCCGCGTCTGCCAGTGAAGGACCAGCCGCTACGCTACCGGTGCCCTGCGGCAGCAGCGTCTCTCTGGCGAACCTCGAAGGCTCCCGTCGCAGTTGCTGCTTCACGCGTTCGGGCGACGCTTCGAGCGCCGCCGCTTTTTCGGCGGCTGGGTCGCGAACGGACCCAGCGCATCGCGACTC
Organism: uncultured Steroidobacter sp.; assembly: GCA_902826315.1. Lineage (GTDB taxonomy): Bacteria > Pseudomonadota > Gammaproteobacteria > Steroidobacterales > Steroidobacteraceae > Steroidobacter. The sequence goes on along the minus strand of CADEEJ010000561.1, from coordinate 1,030 downwards.
AGCGTACGCAGCGTGATGACCGTGCAGCCGAACGAGCGCGTGGGCCGGCGATGACATCCGTTGATTCGACGCATGTGAAATCCTGTCGGCATACGCACAGAATCGACACAGCCCGAAAAGGGGGGGCCCAGCAAAGGGCCCCGCAAGAGCCGTGGGAAAACGGGTGTAACAGGGAAGGGTCCCACGGCGAACGATCACAGGATTGAATCGGTGCGAGTGTCCTCGGGATCAGTGTGCGGCAGACGTGCGTGCAGCATCGGCGTGTTGGCAGTCCTGAGAGGACTGCATGGAATGGCTGTCGTCACCGGCATTCGCCACCGCCTCACGTGCGGTCTCATCGCCGGTGTTCGATGACAACGGTGCGGCCGGCACGGGTAATGCGGACGCGGCTTGCGCAGCCTGGCTCATCGACATTTCTTTCCGCGGTCTCATCCCGCCGAGATAGGCCGAGGAGACATACATATCTGCATGTCCCGCGTTGAGTGCGACGAGCTGCCTCGCTGCCCGATCCGCCGCGGCATCCGTCTGCGCGAGCGTACCGCCTCGAGCAGCGGCAGGATGTCCGGTCAGCCATTCGTAGAAATCGAGGTGGCAGCCGTGCCGGAATGCATGAGGTGTCACACCCGCCCGCCGAGTCAAGCCAATCTGTCGGCACAAGTCGTAGAACCGACGGCGATATCGTTGAACGGACCAGCCCGTGGGGATCATGGAGTCCGAACGCGTCCTGGCGAATGTTTGCGCCCATTCGAGGACGGCATAGTGCTGCTGCGTCAATACGATCTGCAGCGTACGCGGCCGCCCGCCCTTGGTTCCCCACAGCACATGAATGACACCGTCGCGAAGTGCGAGATGTGGACGAAAGAGCATCGCCTCTTGGGTCCGCAGACCAAAAGCGACCATCAATGCCAAGATGGCTGCGAAGCGTTCTTCGCGCGCTTTCGCACGCTCAAGCATGTCACGCACATCGAGATTCGCTGCCCGCTCCGAACGATCGACATCCGTGACCGTGCGACGTCGAACCAACGCTGGG
>CADEEJ010000560.1 GCA_902826315.1 uncultured Steroidobacter sp. | reverse complement strand
CGCCGTTTCGCAGCCCAGGCGCTCCACTGCGGCACCTTCTGATGCGCATGAGCGCAGGTCGCGCCTTCGCCAATCAGAAACACGCGCACGTGCGCGTCCGGCTGCTTCGACAGCGAGCTCGCGAGCCGTAGCGCGTTATAGCTACGCTCCGTCCCGTAGGGCGGATCATTGAGAATCAAGAGCGTCTTCATGGCTTCTGCCTGTCACCTGATTGCCTTTAGCCTTCGCCGCCCTTGCTTGTGGGGGCATCCGCCGTGATCTCATGCCGCTCGCTCATCACGCGTGTGCGGTATGCCTGCGGGAGGCTCTGCGTCCGGATCACGGATGCGCTCCCGGCCTTGAGTCTCGTGCTTTCTCGATGCGCCAGCCGCGAACGCGCCAGTCGACGACACCTTGCTCCATGCGATACGCCCGATAACCCGCCTTGCGCAGCAACTGCACGGCTTCTACCGCCATGACGCAGTAGGGACCACGGCAATATGCGACGACCTCACGCTTCTTCGGCAGCTCAGAGAGACGCTTCCTCAACTCGCTCAGCGGGATCGACAAAGCTCCAGGGATGTGGCCAGCCTGATATTCCTCCTGCGGCCGTACATCGAGCACCGTAACTTCACCCTGTCGCACGCGACGAGTCAGCTCTTCGCCTGAGACTTCCTCAAGCACATCACGCGACTTCAAAAACGAGGCCGTGACCTGCTTGATTTCGGCCAGCCGTGACTCCGCGAGTTCGCGCACGGCGTGCATCAATCCGAGAACTTTCTCATCACCGATTCGATATTCGACGAAGAGACCGCGCTTCGTGGTCTCGACCAACCGTGCGCTATGCAGGAGCCGTAAGTGCTGCGAGGCATTGGCGACACTGATGCCCGCCAATTGGGCCAGCGCCTCTACTGTCCGGGGTCCTTGGCACAAAAGCTCGAGGAGTTCGAGCCGCGCCGGCGCGGCGAGTGCTTTGCCGATTCGGGCGAGTTGTGTGTAGGCAGCCTGCTTGAACTGCCTTGATGCTGACATTTCCATGTATCGTACTATTCAATAGAATACTTGAATATACAAGTCACGAAAACCGCGGAAGCGAGCTTCGCGGGCGAGTCCGCAGATCAATGTCGTCGGCCCCAACACCCCAGATTTAGGGTTGGATCACGACAAGTTCGCGCGAGGCAGCAAGGTCTGACCAGTTGGTCAAGGCTCGCGGTCTTAAGATCGTGCCAATTCGAGGGGCCAAATCTGGAAGTGGACGCCATTTGCGTTTGCTGAGGCGTCAAAATGTGCACCACGTCGTCGGCTTCGATCTGGAATGGCGTTCATTTGCGCCTGGCAATCGCACACCCGTCCTGGTGTCGGAGCGCGCCGCCCGGCGCCACGAGTAAGCGCACGGACCACTCTTCCCGCAATTGGCTCCGGAATCGAGAGAGTTGGCGAGCAGACGCGGCGACGGTTGGGCCGGGGTCCGCTGGAGTTCCAATCGCTGCTCCCACGCCGCGTTTTGATGGCACGGCTGCCGGGTCCGGTTTGGTATCATTTTCGCTTTTCCCCCCGAGTAACATGACCACGTCTCCCGTGCCCGCCATCGGCGGCACCTGACATTGTCTCGCCGGAGGCGAAGTCAGGGCCGCAACCGGGCCGGTCGCGCCGCGCTGGCGTCGCGGACTCCCCAGGCGCAGGTCGGCCTCGGGCGCGCCGGGTGACTTTCGGATTTGTGTCCTTAAATGTGTCCTTTTTGTCGAGTGATAGGCTATGATGGATGAGGTAAGTATCAGAGAAATAAGGAAAAGAAGGACTTTTGCCATCATCTCCCACCCCGACGCCGGCAAAACGACGCTGACGGAAAAGCTGCTGTTGTTCGGCGGCGCGATCCAGCTCGCCGGGACCGTGAAGGGCCGCAAGGCGGCGCGCCATGCGACTTCCGACTGGATGGCGCTGGAACAGCAGCGCGGCATTTCCG
>CADEEJ010000559.1 GCA_902826315.1 uncultured Steroidobacter sp. | reverse complement strand
TGGAGCTCGTCGCGAGAACGAAGATCAACCTGCAGCAGGCAGGCGAAGTGACGCTGCCGGGACGCAAGTTGCTCGACATCGTGAAGGCATTGCCGGAGAAAACGCAGGTAACGGTGTCGATCGAGGGCGAAAAGGCGACGATCAGGTCGGGAAAGAGCCGGTTTACGCTCGCCACGCTGCCCGCTTCCGACTTCCCGACGGTCGAAGACATCCGAGCTCAGCAGACCCTGACGATCGCCCAGCCCGCTCTCAAGCGCCTGTTGGACAAGACGCATTTCTCGATGGCGCAGCAGGACGTTCGGTATTACCTGAACGGCATGTTGCTCGAATCGGATGGGAAATCGCTGCGAACAGTCGCGACTGACGGACATCGTCTCGCATTCTGTGAATCCGCGCTCGATAGCGAATCGGCCTCCTCACAGCAGGTCATCGTGCCGCGTAAGGGCGTGCTCGAGCTGCAGCGGTTGCTTGGCAATGAAGGCAGCGTCGAGCTCGCCATCGGCAGCAATCACGTTCGTGCCCAGATCGGCGACATTCGCTTTACTTCGAAGCTGATTGACGGCCGATTCCCCGAATATGGCCGCGTCATTCCTGCCACGCCGCCGAAGAAGATCATGGCGGATCGCGACATCCTCCGCGCGGCACTTCAGCGTGCAGCGATCCTGTCCAACGAGAAGTACCGGGGCATCCGGCTCGCGGTGAAAACCGGTGTGTTGACGCTGCAGTCTCACAATCCCGAGCAGGAAGAGGCGGAGGAAGAACTGGAAATCGCGTATGCGGGCGAGGAGCTGGAGATCGGCTTCAACGTCAATTACCTGCTCGACGCGCTGGCTGCCATCGAGGCGGGCGAAGTCGAGCTGGGACTCACCGACGCAAACAGCAGCTGCCTGGTCAGCGCCGCTTCGACGCCGCAAGCGAAGTACGTCGTGATGCCGATGCGGCTCTGATCGAGCCGCTCCGCCCATGTGCTGACCACGATCGATATCGAGAATTTCCGCTGCATCCGCGCCGCTCATCTCGAGCTCGATCCGCAGGCAACGGGAATCGTCGGAGAGAACGGCTCGGGTAAGACGAGTCTGCTCGAGTCGATCTACTTCCTGGCCCACGGTCGCTCGTTCCGGGCAAACCAGCGCGAGAAACTGCTCCCGCCGCAAGCTGACTTCCTGCGCGTCGTTGGACGCGTCCGGACCGCGCGCGGCGAGCTGGTCGCGGGCATCGAATACAGCCGGCAGGGGACTCGCGCCAATCTCGCCGGCCAGGGCATTTCCGGGATCGCCGAGATCGCCGAAATCCTGCCGGTCCAGGTGATCGATCCGGGCGTGCACCGGCTGATCGAGGAAGGCTCGGCGCGACGCCGGCGACTACTCGACTGGGGAGTGTTTCACGTGAAACACGAATTCCTCGGCGTCTGGCGGCGGTACCAGCGAGCCCTTCAGCAACGCAACGCGGTGCTTCGATCGGCGGGCGACGAGCAGTCATTGGCTGCCTGGGAGCGGGAGTTGAGTGCGGCCGGGCAACGCGTCGACACGCTCCGGGGTGAGTACGCGGCACAGCTGCTGCCGTACTTCGTTGAAGTCGCGGATCAGCTCCTGGGAGCGCAGGGCGCACGCTTTACTTATCGCCGCGGCTGGGCCGCCGATCAGGATCTCGCCGCGCAGCTGGTCGAGTCACGACCCAGGGACCAGCGCTTGCGCACCACGACGGTGGGCGCTCATCGCGCCGATGTCTCGTTCTTCTTCGAGGGTGCGCCAGCCCGAGATCGAGTGTCGCGAGGTCAGCAAAAGCTCCTGGCCGCAGCTTTCATCCTGGGCCAGCTCGCATTCCAGGCGGCACAAGGAGCGCCGCCGGCGTGCCTGATGCTGGACGATCCCGCGGCCGAGCTCGATGTGGATAATTTGGGGAAACTCCTTGCCGCCGTCGCAAAAATTCCCGCCCAGCTCGTCATCACGTCGGTCCACGAAAGAG
>CADEEJ010000558.1 GCA_902826315.1 uncultured Steroidobacter sp. | reverse complement strand
CAGCGCGGCGCACGCATCGGCAACATCGAAGTCCAGGTCGACGACGTCTTCGAGAACACTACACGGCTCGCCGCGCCGTATCGCATCGCGAACAATCTGCACATCTCGACCCACGATGGCACCGTGCAGCAGCAACTGCTGTTCCACACGGGCGACAAATACGATCGCCGCGTCCTCAATGAAACCGCGCGCCTGTTGCGCGCTCAGCGCTACCTCGGCGAAGCGAGCGTCGAAGCGGTGCGCTACAACGAAGACGACAATACCGTCGACGTGCTCGTGCGCGTGCACGACGTCTGGACCTTGAGCCCCGGCCTGTCGTTCGGCCGCAAAGGCGGCGAGAACAGCACGCGAGTGAAGTTCGAAGACACCAACTTCCTCGGGCTCGGCAAGCAACTGTCGTTCGCGCGCTCCAGCGACGTGGATCGCAGCGCGTGGGAGCTCGGCTATGTCGACCCGAACGTGCTCGGCAGCTGGTGGCGGCTGTCGGCCGATTACTCGTCGCTGAGCGACGGTGAGGAGAAGGCTTTTTCGCTCTCCCGTCCGTTCTACGCGATGGACACCCGCTGGAGCGCGGGATTGTCCGGCGCCGACGCGACCACCGACGTCTCGCGCTATTCGCTCGGCCACGCGGTCGACCGGCTGCAGATGCAGCACCGCCAGTTCGAGATCGGCGGCGGCTTCTCCGAAGGGCTGCACGACGGCTGGACCACGCGCTATCTCGGCGGCATCCGCTACGACGCCCGTGAATTCCAGGCACTCGCGGACCAGCCGTCGGCAGCGGTTCCGACCGACCGGATCGTGGCGTATCCGTGGGTCGGCCTGGAAGTGCTCGAAGACGAATACGTCAGCACGCGCAATCTCGACCAGATCGGCCGCACCGAAGATCTGTATCTCGGCCTCAGCGCGCGCCTCGAAGCAGGCTTCGCCGCGACGGCACTGGGCTCGACGCACGACGGCCTGATCCTCAACGGCAAGCTGCAGGCCGGCGCGGAGCTCGGTCACGAGCAATACCTGATCCACTCGCTCGGCTTCGGCACCCGCGTCGAGGGCGATGCGCTCGCCAACGCGTCGCTCGATTGGTCGAGCCGCTACTACTTTCGCCAATCGGTACATCGCGTGTTCTTTGCAGCCGTGAGCGGAACGGTCACTTCCCATCGCGATCCCGAGGAACAACTGCTGCTCGGCGGCGACAATGGCCTGCGTGGCTACCCCCTGCGCTACCAGGCCGGCGACGAGAGCGCCCTGGTCACGCTCGAGCAGCGGTTTTACACGGACTGGCAGCCGTTGAAGCTGTTCAACGTCGGCGCCGCGGTGTTCGTCGATTCCGGCCGCACCTGGGGCCGCGACGCATTCGCAGCCCCGCCCGCCGGCTGGCTGACGGACGTCGGGCTCGGCTTGCGGCTCGGCAGCGCGCGCTCCGGGCTCGGCAACGTGCTACATATAGACCTGGCTTTCCCGCTGAATCGCAGCAGCGACATCGACAGCGTGCAGCTCCTCATCGAAACGAAGCGGTCGTTCTGAACGCCATGCAGCCCATTCGCTTCTGGTGGACGCACCTGCGGGCGCCCCTTGCCCTGTTCGTGGTACTGGCAGCCATCCTCGCGACGACTCCGCTGGACGTAACTATTGCACGCGACGTGTTCTTCAACGCCGCGCACTCGCGGTGGATCGGCGACGGCAACTGGATGATCAACGAGGTGCTGCACACCGGCGGACGCTGGGGCATCCGCGTGCTGGTCGCGCTGGTGCTGGCCTTCTGGATCGGCACCTGGGTCGAGCCCCGGTGGCGCCCGCTGCGCCGTCCCGCCGCTTACTTCCTGATCTCGGCGCTGCTGTCGATGGGGATCGTCGGCCTGCTCAAGACGCTGACGAACGTCGACTGCCCGTGGGATCTCGCGCCCTTCGGCGGCCGCTTCCCGTACATCGAGCTGTTCGGCGACCGGCCGGATGCGCTGCGTGCCGCACATTG
>CADEEJ010000557.1 GCA_902826315.1 uncultured Steroidobacter sp. | reverse complement strand
CGCTCAACGACATCAACAAGGCGTTCGACCTGATGCACTCGGGCGAGTCGATCCGGAGTGTCGTCCTGTTCTGAAACGAGTGGAGACAACCATGGCCATAGCAATTCATCCAGCGGTGGACGGCGGCATGCAGGCGGGATCGCCCGATTTTCAGGGCGGAACGCTGACGTGCAAGTGTCGCGATGCACAGGTGACCGTGAGCATCAAAGGCAACGTCGCGTTCAACCATGTCTGCGGCTGCACCAAGTGCTGGAAGCCCGAGGGCGCGCTGTTCTCCATGGTCTCGGTGACGCCGCGCGACAATCTCAGCGTGACGGCGAACGCACAGAAGCTAAAAGTCGTCGACGCCTCGGCGGCAATCCAGCGCTACGCGTGCAGCGGATGCGGCGTGCACCTGTACGGCCGCATCGAGAACAAGAACCATCCCTTCTATGGCTTCGACTTCGTGCACTCGGAGCTGTTCAAGGAACGCGGCTCGGCGCAGCCGGAGTTCGCAGCATTCGTTTCCTCGATCATCGAATCGGGCGCGAAGCCCGAGCAGATGGGAGCGGTGCGCGCACGACTGAAAGAGCTGGGCCTGGAACCGTATGACTGCCTGTCGCCCGCACTGATGGATCTGATCGCGACCCATACTGCGAAAGCCAAGGGCGTGCTCGCTGCGTGACGCGGTACACGCGCACGGCAGTGTGGCTGCACTGGCTGGTCGCGCTGGTGATTCTGGTGCAGGTGCCTTTCGGTTGGTACCTGGATGAGATCCCGCGTGGCACGCCGGAGCGCGGCTGGTACGTGAATCTGCACAAGTCCATCGGGCTGACTCTCGGCATCGCGATCGTTCTTCGCATGGGGTGGCGCTGGCGGCATCGGCCGCCGGCTTTGCCCGAGCGCATGCGTGCGTGGGAACGGATCGGCGCCAACGCGACCCATCTGGCGCTGTACGCGTGCATGCTGATCATGCCGCTCACAGGGTATGTCGCGTCGAACTTCAGCCGGTGGGGCGTAAAGTACTTCAATGCGATCCAGCTGCCCCCCTGGGGTGTAGACGACCAGCACGTCTACGCCTTCTTCAACGGCGCACACGTCGTGACGTCCTATGTCTTTGTCGCCTTGATTGGCGTGCACGCGCTGAGCGCCGTCTGGCATGCGTGCATGCATGACGGAATCCTCGGTCGGATGTCGCTTACGCGACGCGGGTAGACTGCCCCTGGGCCGGGGCGTAGATTGGATGCATGTCCAGGGTTGAGGCGCTTTTTCGTGACCGAAGAGCTCAGCGACATTCTCGATGAGCACGCGCAGGTGCCGGGACCGCTGTTGCTCGTGCTGCACGCAGTCCAGCGGCGGCTCGGGTTCGTGCCGGAAGATGCCGTCCCGTACATTGCCGAGCGCTTGAATCTCTCGCGTGCCGAAGTGCACGGAGTGTTGAGCTTCTATCATCACTTCCGGCGCTCTGCGCCCGGGCGCCACGTGATTCAGGTCTGCCGGGCCGAATCGTGTCAGGCGATGGGAGCGGAGCATCTGGTGCGATGTGCGCAAGAGCGGCTGGGAATTCAATTTCACGAGACCACGCCGGACGGCGCCTACTCGCTGGAGCCCGTGTACTGCCTCGGTAACTGCGCCTGCTCGCCGGCCGTGATGATCGATGAGGAGCTGTTCGGACGTGTTTCTCCCGAACAGTTCACTGCGCTGCTCGAAGCGCTGGATGGCGAGCGATGAACGCCGTGGTTTACGTTCCGCGCGATGCCGCTGCGTTGTCCGTCGGAGCGGAGCGCGTCGCGATCATGATCGCTCGTGAAGCTGCGTCTCGTGGCATCGATCTGACGCTCAAGCGCAATGGCACGCGGGGCATGTGCTGGCTCGAACCGCTGGTGGAGGTCGAAGTCGATTCCGCGCGCTACGGCTACGGACCGGTGACCGATCGCGACGTTCCAGGACTGTTTGCGGCGGACTTTCTGCACAACGGCGCCCACGCGTTGC
>CADEEJ010000556.1 GCA_902826315.1 uncultured Steroidobacter sp. | reverse complement strand
CTATCTCGCCCGGCTCGATGCGTTCATCGCCGCGGAGATCGCGCCGCTGCAAGCGGAGGACGACAACCAACGCTTCTTCGATCATCGCCGCGAATGGGCGCGCACGGACTTCGAAGCCGGCGGTCTGCCGCGCGGCGAATGGGAGGACCTGCTGCGGGAAGCGCGGCGGCGTGCGGATCGCGCGGGCTTCTACCGCTTCTCGCTACCGCGCGAGTATGGCGGCGACGGCGGCTCCAATCTGTGGATGGCAGTGATTCGCGAGCATCTAGCAGCGCAAGGCCTCGGGCTGCACAACGACCTGCAGAACGAGCACTCCGTCGTCGGCAACTTTCCGTTCATCGTCATGATGCGCGACTTCGGCAGCCCGGCGCAGAAGCAACAGTTCATCCGCGGCAGCCTCGAAGAAAAAGTCGTCGTGGCGTTCGGGCTGACCGAGCCCCAGCACGGCTCCGACGCGACTCATATGGAGACGCGTGCGGTGCCCGAGACGCGCGGCGTCGACGGCTGGCGCATCGACGGCGAAAAGATGTGGACGACCGGCATGCACGTCGCGACTCACTGCGTGGTGTTCGCGCGCACCAACGGCGAAGCCGGGGATGCGAAAGGCATCACGGCGTTTCTCGTACCGACACGAACGCCCGGAGTGAAGGTCGAGGAATACCTGTGGACGTTCAACATGCCCACGGATCACCCGCGCGTAAGTCTCACGGACGTGTGGGTGCCGGATTCGGCAGTGTTCGGCGCAGTCGACTACGGCCTGCCGGTCGCGCAGGCGTTCGTGCACGAAAACCGGATTCGCCAGGCGGCATCGTCACTCGGCGCGGCCGTGTTCTGCATCAACGAGAGCGTGCGCTATGCGCGCGAGCGCAAGCCGTTCGGCAAAGCGCTCGCGGAGAACCAGGCGATCCAGTGGCCGCTCGTCGAGCTGGCGACCCAAGCGGAGATGCTGCGGCAACTGATCCGCAAGACCGCCTGGGAAATGGATCAGATGCCGCACCCGGAAGTCGAGCACCGACTGTCCGACAAGGTGTCGATGTGCAACTACTGGGCGAACCGCATGTGCTGCGAAGCCGCCGACCGTGCGATGCAGGTGCACGGCGGCATCGGCTACTCGCGTCACAAGCCGTTCGAGCACATCTACCGGCACCACCGTCGCTACCGCATCACCGAAGGCTCGGAAGAAATCCAGATGCGCAAGGTCGCGGCGTACCTGTTCGGCTACGCCGGACCCAAGAAATCATAAGACCCGGGTCATGGGCCCGGCTTCGGCGGGGCCGGCGGAATTGGCGGCGGCCACTCCGCGGAACACGACGGCGCTGCATACGGCTCGCCTACGTCGAGCGCGCGCGCAATCTGCTCGATACGCTTCACGTTGGCGAACGTGTCGACGATCAGCAAAGTGTTCTTGCACGGAAGCGCGACCAGGTGTGCGACTTGCGGCAGGAGCGGCCGCAACGTCGGCACGAGGTGTGCCGCGGCAACGCTCTTCAGCGGAATGAGCCTGTTCACGTACTCCGCGTCCGCGTAGGACTCCTTACCCGTCGCGAGCGGCAGCGGGTACTGGCGGATGTTCGCGTCTGGAACCACGTGCACGTAACCGCCCTCCTCCACGGCAGCGAAACCGTAGACGCGCAAGAGCAACAGGAGCGCCGGGTAATCGATATTCGTCGGCTCCTGCCCGACCACAGCGACCTCCGCGCGCACGCGCGGATCGACGATGAACTTCTTGCTGGTGCGCTTGGCGACGGCCGCGATCACGCGCTCGATGGGCACGGCACCGACGGATGAAGGCGAAGCTTGCTGGTCGCGTTCGACCTGCGCGCTGGCGGCAGGTGCAGCGACGATCGTAAGCAACGCCACTGCGGCGACGACACTTGGGCGTATCCGAACTCTCATTTGCAGTGCTCCTCTTTTTGTTGACGGACTTCCACATCTCACCTGTTGATATACACAGTGTATCGATATACAGTCTCACTCCCACCTCCCCCTGC
>CADEEJ010000555.1 GCA_902826315.1 uncultured Steroidobacter sp. | reverse complement strand
AGCGGCCATCTCCGAATGCACGGCCGGCGTCTGTCGAAGCAGGTAGCTCGAGCACGGTGGCAGGCGCGTCAGCGCCCACCTCGGCTGCAGGTGCAGCTGCATTTCGCGGCAGGGTCATCGATGCTGTCTCACAGCAACCCGTGCAGGAGTTCGAGGTCCATCTGATCCGAGTGCGCCGGGACACCGGCACGGTAGATCAGCCGGTCAGTAAGGCGTTCCGCTCCGCAAGCGGTCGCTTCATATGGAGTGCCCTGGCGGAAGGCACTTGGCATGCGGCCATCACTGCGCCTGGCTATCAGCAGTTCAATCTCGACGAGCTGGATCTCAAACGCAGTGGCACGCGCGAAATCTCCATGCCGCTGCGGCGAGGCTACGAACTGCGCGGCCGGGTGGTCGAGCTGAGCAGCGGCGCCGCGGTCGTGGGCGCATCTATCAGCTTTCGGCCTTTCGGCACCGAAGACGACTTCTGGCATCAGCCGTATGCGACATCGCAAGAGGACGGCTCGTTTTCACTGGATGGCATTCCAGGCGGCGATGTCATCCTCACGGTCCAGGAGTTGCGGCATGCGCCGCGACACGTGGCGGTCACAGTCAATGAAAAGACACCGCCGCAGGAGATCGCTCTTGCCACGGGCGGCACGATCGCAGGCACCCTCATGACCGCAGCGGGCGCGCCCGTAAAGGCATTGGTGACTCTCCTCGGACCTGGCGAGTTGAACTTCACTGTCGAAGCCAGCGAAACGGGTCAGTTCGCCTTCGAGCACCTGGCCGCGAGCCGCTACAGGTTGGCAGCGAGCACGGATGCCGGTCGCGTGGGTCATGACATCACCTTGGGCGAGGATGAGATCAACGCCAACGTCGTCCTCGTGCTGGGCGCCGGGCGCCGCATTAGCGGCACGGTCAATGGTTTTCGACCGGAGCATCGCGATGGGATTCGGATCTCGGCCAGACACGAGAACAAGCCGGGGCTGATCCAGGCAACCGTGAACCAGCAGGGAACTTATGCGTTGAATGGCGTGGCGCCGGGGACCGTAGTCGTGTCGGTGTTGGGCCCGAGTGTTTACTTCGAGCAGAGCGTCGTCGTGCCGAGCGAGGGTGACGTGACGCTCGACATCGAGTACCCCTCGGGCGCGCGCTTGTCCGGTGTCGTCACGCAAGGCGGCAAGCCTGTACGCGAAACGTTTGTCCGGCTGCAACGCGTCGGCGACAAGTCCGAAGTGCTCTATCAGGCAACGACGTCCGAACAGGGCCGGTACGAGATCGAAGGTCTGCCACCGGGCGAGTACTTCATGAGAGCAAAAGGGGACATCGTCCGGCGCATCACCATCGTTGGCGACGCTGTGCAGAACATCGAAATGACGTCGCTGCGATTGTCTGCGCGAGTCGTGGAGGATGACGGCGATGTGCCGATTGTCGGCGCCCACGTATACGCTCGAGGCACCGGACCGGAGACGGCCGGCGTGCGCAGCAACACCGAGACCGATGATTTCGGTCGATTCGAGCTTACGGGCATCGAGCCCGGCGAAATCGTGCTGATCGTTTACAAGTCCGGATACGAGCTCCATCGCGAGAAGATCCTCTACTCCGCACCGGACACGAATCAGGCGATTACATTGCGCAGGAGCGCCGGCGTCGAAGTGCGGGGAAAGCCGGGAGGCCGCTTGCCGCGCGGGTTCATGATCACGCAGAACCTTCCGGGCAGCGCATACGCGGTGGATCTGTGGATGCCGGTGAGCCGCGAAGGCACGTGGCACGTGCCGAACGCGTTGGCCGGCACTACGTTTCAGATTGGACGCTCCGGCGGGGAGCCCATCGTGATCGAAAAATGGGATGGTCAGCCGTTCGAGTTGCAATGACTCGGCCGGCAAACATGCGAACTGCACCGCTCCTGCTCCTGCTGGCCGTCACCGCGGCTCCGAGTTCGAATGTCGACATCGAAGAATCGATCCTTGGCCTGCTTGACGCTACGACTCTCTCGGCAACTGCCGCGAA
>CADEEJ010000554.1 GCA_902826315.1 uncultured Steroidobacter sp. | reverse complement strand
TTCGCTTGCTGCAGACGCTCGTTGATGAGATTTCGGGCGAAGTAGATGTCCGTGCCTTCTCTGAAGACCACAGTCACCTGCGAGAGACCGTAGCGGGACAGCGAGCGCGTGTATTCGAGGTCGGGTAACCCCGCAATCGCGGTCTCTACCGCATACGTGATGCGCTGCTCGACCTCGAGCGGGGAGTACCCCTCCGCCTGCGTGTTGATCTGCACCTGAACGTTGGTGATGTCCGGTACGGCATCGATAGGCAGACGCTGATAGTTCCAGACGCCCACCGCTGCAACGGCCAGCACGATAAACAGAATGATCCAGCGACGGGCGATGGCGAATCGAATGAGTGCGTCAATCATGATCGCACCCTCAGTGCCCGTGCTCGGCTTCGCCCTTACCCAGCTCGGCCTTCAAGATGAAACTATTCCTTGTCGCGTAGCGTTCGCCCGCGGAGAGTCCAGATAACACCTCGGTCACCTCGCCATCAGTCCGGCCAGTTTCGACCGGATGAGGGTCAAATCCTTCCTCACTCTGTACAAAGACAACGCTTCGATTCTCCAGTGTCTGCAACGCTTCGCTGCGAATGCCAAGTGGTATGGAAGCGCTTGAGAGAATGACGTCAGCGGTGACATACAGCCCTGGCGGCCACTTTCGATCCGGATTAGGCAGCTGCACGCGCGCGCTCAGAGTTTGGCTGGTGCTGCTTCCGAACGGAGCTACGTACACGACCTTGCCTTCTGCGGAGTGGCCCGTGTCAGCACTCTTCACACGAACAGCTTGACCTACCCGTACCTTCGCCACATCGCGTGGAAAGACCGACATCTCAACCCAAACCACCGAGAGGTCTGCGACTGTGAACAGCGGCGCATCGCCTGACTGCGCGCCTTCGTTCGCGTTGCGCTGAGTGACAACGCCGTCGAGGGGCGCAACAAGCGCATAGGTCTGCAAGCTTTCGTTGCTCTCGATTGTCGCGAGCGTCTCGCCCTTGCGTACCGTATCGCCAACCCGTGCCCTCACGCTGCGGATGACGCCCGGAAATCTGGCCGTAACATCGAGCACCCGTTCCGCATTAGGAGCAATCGTTCCATAAAGCGGAAGGGTTTCGCGCAAGTTGACGGGTCCGACTTCAGCGATGCCGATGCCGGCTTTCGCAATCTGCGCGGGCGTCAGCTCGACGTGCCCGCCGGATTCTTCTTCGTGACCCTCTTCGCCCTCGGCGTGCTTGTCCCCTTCATCGTGCCCAGCTTCCTCGTCTTCATGCACCTCTGCCGATCCTTTGGCAGCGCCTTGCGCGTCGGGCTTTTCGCCGCCGCAAGCGGCGATGAGCACCGCGAGGCACAGCAACATCAGCAACGCGACGAACCGCTTCGCGATCAGTTTGTTGGCAGTCAGATTGTTCATGGCAGCGGGGCCTCGAGATCTTCAGTGGTGAGCGGCTCACTCGTGAGTCGTTCCAGTTCGGCGAGCAATCGGTGGTAGTCAGCCGCGGCATCGATCGCCGCTTCGCTCAATGCGAGCAGTTCTTGCTGCGTGGTGAGCAGTTCCAGGAACGAAAAGCGCCCGCGTTCGTAGCCGCTCTGCGTCTGCGTCAACGCATCTCGCGCTTGAGGTAGCGCAACGTTGCGAAGCGCCGTCGCGCGTTCACGTGCAGCGCCGATCTCACGATAAAGCGCGTACAGGGTGCCTAGAACGCGTGTCTTGCTGGCACTGAGTTCGGCGTCGCTTTGCGCGCGGCGCGCGCGCGCCACACGGATCGCGCCTTGATTGCGGTCGAGCACCGCCAGCGGCATTGAGAATCCGGCGACCAGTGCGTTATCACCCGTATCGCTGAAGTTCCGAACGCCGACGCTGATTGCGATGTTCGGCCGTACTTGTGCCCGGGCGAGCTGCAGCTCGGCATCGCGCAAGCGCGCGTCCGTCGCGAAACGAGCGATGTCCGGGCTGCGCTCGATGCGGGCGGCAAGCGCCTCGAAGGTGTCAATTTTCTGGAACGCAAACAAGTCCACGGTCGC
>CADEEJ010000553.1 GCA_902826315.1 uncultured Steroidobacter sp. | reverse complement strand
TGCCAGGGCTCTTCTTCGCATGTTGGCACGAACCGCGTTTCGGTTGCTTACGGTCCAGTCGCTCGCTCGTGTTCCCGTACGCAGCTAGATGACGCGCTTCTCGCCCCAATCCATACGGCGGTTCTTCAGCTGCTTCGCAGCCCTGATCATTGCGCTCGGCTTGCGCCCGAATGCGGCGATGGCGCAGATACCGATTCCGGTGCAAGAGCAGGTCCGCCTGTTCAACTCGATGTCGCCCGCTCAGCAGCAATCGTTGATCCGTGAGCTGCAGCGCTCGCTGCCGCCCGCCCAGCGGGAGGCGATTCTTGGCTTGCTGCAGGGCGATGGGAACCCCGAAGACATCGGCGACCTCGATCCCGATGCCGAAGCCGCGTTTCGGGAGGCGCTCGAAGGGCAGCCCCTAGGCGATGGGGACCGGCTCGACCCCCGCGAGCAGCGTCTTCGCCCTGGTGATACGTTGGCCATCCAGTTCGAGCCGAGCGTAGAGGGGCAGGGCGGGCCGTTTCTCGAGCGGCTGGAAGAAGGCAATCCCTATCAGCTCGACACCTCCGGGATGCTGTACCTACCTGGCGTCCCTGCGATCCCGCTCGCAGGACTAAACGTAGACGAGGCCACCGTACGCGTTCAGGTCGAGCCTGCGTTGCGGCCGTTCACGGTCATCGTCACGTTTCTGCCGCTGGAGCCTGTTGGCGTCGAAGCGCTAGAGGGGTTCGGTTACGACTTGTTCGAGCGCACGGCTCGTGCGTTCGCACCAGACACTGACATTCCTGTGCCCGTGACCTATGTCATCGGCCCTGGCGACACGGTCAACATCCAGCTTTTTGGTAGCCAGAACGCGGAGTACTTCCTCACGGTGAGCCGTGAAGGAACGATCAACTTCCCCGAGATCGGCCCTGTCAACGTGAGTGGCCTGTCGTTCGGAGAGATGCGCGATACGCTCAATCAGCGTGTTACGGAGCAGATGATCGGCGTGCGTGCGAGTATCACGCTCGGCGAGCTGCGGTCGATCCGCGTTTTCGTGCTCGGGGATGTCGAGCGGCCCGGGTCCTACAGCGTGAGTGGGCTCGCTACGATGACGAACGCTCTTTACGTGAGCGGCGGTGTGAAACCGATAGGCTCGCTGCGCGCGGTGGAGCTGCGCCGCGACGGTGCCACTGTCTCGACGCTCGATCTGTACGATTTGCTGCTGCGCGGCGACACGCGTGGTGATGCGCGCCTGCAAGCCGGCGATGCGGTCTTCGTTCCACCAGTCGGTCCCACCGTCACCGTCGCCGGCGAAGTGCGCCGGCCGGCGATTTACGAGGTCAAGAGCGAAGAGTCCGTGGCCGATCTGATCTCGCTCGCGGGCGGGCTAAAAGCCTCTGCGAATCGAACGGCAGTTAAGCTCGAGCGCGTCGTCTCCAATCGTGGCACCTCGGTGCAGGACATTGATCTTGCGGCCGGCGGTCAACGAACGGCTGTGCGAGATGGCGACGTGCTACGGGTACCCACCAATCTCGATCAGATCGAAAACTCCGTGCGCCTCGCGGGTAACGTGTTTCAGCCCGGCCTTTACCAATGGCGCCAGGGCATGCGCCTCGGTGACCTGCTGCCGGCCTCCGAGCTAGTAAAGCCCTTCTCCGACGTCAACTACGTGCTGATTCGACGCGAAATCGCCGCGAACGTCGACGTCCAGGTGGTGTCGGCCGACCTGCAAGCTGCGTGGCAACGACCGGACAGTCCTGCCAACGTGCTGCTGCAGCCGCGGGATAGCGTGTATGTATTTCATCTCGAGACGGGCCGGCAGGAAATCATCCAGCCTCTCATCGAAGAGCTAGAGGCCCAGGTGGGGACGAACGAACCGCTGCCGGTGGTACGTGTCGGCGGACAGGTGCGCGCGCCGGGAGAGTATCCGCTCGAGCCCGGTATGCGTGTGAGCCAACTGCTACGAGCGGGTGGTGGTTTGAGCGAAGCTGCTTATGCGAGGGACGCCGAGCTCGCCCGCTACTCGGTGGTCGACGGCGAGTATCGCGAAACCGAGCTCATCACCGT
>CADEEJ010000552.1 GCA_902826315.1 uncultured Steroidobacter sp. | reverse complement strand
ACGCCGAACGACCAGTGCGGCATGCGCACCGGCAGACCGTAGATCGCGATCTCGGTCATGAAGCTTTCCGGCACGACCTCGAACTCGACGCGGTTGTAGTTCAGCCCCTTCTCGCGCGCGAGCTTCTCGATGCGGGAAACGTGCAGTTGCCAATCTTCGGCCATGTAGTACGCCAGGTATTGCTCGGAGGGGTGTTACTCGGAAGCTCGACCGAAGAAGTGACGCACGGCGTTCCAGATGTCGTCCGTGCCGCTGACGCGGTACGCGCCGACGTTGTTCTCGTCGCGCGCGATTTCCACGAACAGCCGGCCGATCTCGCTGTCCGGCGCGGCGCCGGCGAGCGGCGCGACTTCCAGGAAGCCGGCGAAGTTGCAATCGCCGACCAGCTCTTCCAGCGCGGCCTGCGCTTGCGGCTGGTCGGAAGGGAAGTTCTCGCCGTCCGAGGCGTAGAACAAGTAGACGTTGAACTGGCTCGGACTGAAGCGCGCGTCGATGACCTCGCGCACTTTCTTCAGGCCGGCGGAGGCGACCGTGCCGCCCGTGCCGGTGACGCGGAAGAACTCTTCTTCCTGGAATTCCCAGGCTTCGGAAGTGTGCGCGACGAACACCAGCTCCAGGTGACGGTACTGGCGGCGCAGGCCCTGGATCGCCCAGAAGAAGAAGGTCTTGGAAATCTGCCGCTCGCGCTCGCCCATGCTGCCCGAAACGTCGAGCAGCAGAATCACGACGGCCTGCATCGCCGGCTGCTCGCGCTTGGTGAGCTGCCGATAGCGCAGATCGTCGTCGGTGAAGGAGGGTGAGTCCTGGCCCTGCGCGGTTTGCATGCCGCGGCGCTTGATGGACTCTTTCAGCGAGCGGCGACGATCGAGGCGTGAGCGCGCACCGCGACGGTCCCAGCCTTCGCGCGTCCACTCGTCTTCCTTGGCGCGCCCGGCCTTCGCTTCGAGATTCGGCAGCTGCATCTCTTCCCACAGCCAGTCGACGATGTCGTCGATGCGGAATTCGAGCGTGTACTGAATGCTGCCGTCTTCGTTGCCGCCCTGGCCGCGCTGATTGTCGCTGTCCTGCTGCGGGCGCCCGATGCGATCGCCGGGCTTCGCCTGGCCTTGCCCGACGCCTTGCTGTTCGTTGGAGTTGCGGAGCTTGAAGCGATAGTGCTCGAGCATGCGCACCGGCACGCGCACCGTCGTGGCACCGCCGTTGAGCACATCGGCTCCGGCAACAATCTGCGGCAAATGCTGCCGCACCGCTTCGCGGACCTTGTCGTTATGACGCAGCCAGTCGCGTGCACCGCGAGAGAACAAGTCGTACCAGCCCGCTTCGCCCGGGCCACCGCCACCGCCGGAGCCGCCTCCGCCCGACGTGTTTTCGCTCATGTGCCCTTCGCAACCTCGTACTGCTTCTCGGGTCGAAAGCGGCCGAGGCCCTTTCGACAAAGCGCCGTCAAAAGGCGTGACTTTTGCCGGCTGCGTGCCGCTCTACTCTACTCCTGCGCCAACAATGTCGTGACGTAGCTGAGCGCTTCCTTCGCGCTGTGCTCGTCGTAACCATACTCCGCCGTGAGGCGGTCTTGCACTGCCGAGATTTTCTTACGCGCCTCGTCGTCCGGCCGGGCCGCGGAGGTCACCAGCCGCAGCACGTCGCGCCGTTCCTCGAACAGGTACTGCTCGATCGCCTCGCGCATGCGCGAGTGGCTGTTGAGCGTGAACTTCTCGCCGGTCTTGTACGCGACCATGGCCTTGCGCACGACTTCCTGGCGGAAGGTCATCTTGCCCGACTCCGACACCTTGATCTTGTCCTCGACCGAGCGCAGGAAGCGCTCGTCCGCCGGACGCGACTCGCCGGTGATCGGATCGGTGACCTCGCGATGGTCGAGCGAGGCCTCCACTTCATCCAGGTACTTGTCCAGCAGCTGCTGCGCTTCGTCTTCGAACGATGCGAACAGCGCGCGGTGCACGTCTTCCTTGACCCAGCGGTTGTAGAAGTCCTTGCGCGCCAGCACCAGGTAATCGATCCACAGCTTCTTGGCTTT
>CADEEJ010000551.1 GCA_902826315.1 uncultured Steroidobacter sp. | reverse complement strand
TCGATACGGAGCGGCGGCAGGAGATCTTCGATCTGCAACGGCCGTTCGGCGATCGTGTGCCGATCGCTGGCGTGCATGAGCGCGGTCTGCGCCGCGTGATCGCTGCCGGTGCGCCGGTGGTCGGTGAGATCGACAGTCACCAGCATCCGGTCGTGTGGTTGTACGTGCCGGCGCGCGTCAACGGCAGGGTGACTCACATTGTCGCGGCCAGTGTGAAGCCGCGTATCTTTCAGAATACGTTGACGGCCTACACCGCTATGGGGACGACTGCTGCCATCGTCGATGGCGATGGGGACTTCGTCGCCAGGACGGTGGACTACACCGAACGCGTCGGCACGCCGGCGACTCAGTACGTGCGCGATGCGATTCGCGGTGGCAAGGGCGGTCTATACAGCGGCACGACGTACGAGGGATTGAAGAACTACACGGCGTATAGCGTATCCCCAGTGTCGGGCTGGTCGACACACCTCGCCGTGGCATCGGGCACCATCGACACACCCACGCGCTGGTCGTTCGTCGCTGCCGGTTTCGCAGCGCTGGGCGGATTGATGCTCGGCGGAATTCTCATCGTGCTCGTGCTGCGCGACATGTCCGAGCGGCGGCGCGCGGAAGAAATGCTGCGGCAGTCGCAGAAGATGGAAGCGATCGGCCAGCTCACCGGCGGCATTGCGCACGACTTCAACAATCTGCTGACTGCAGTCATCGGCAATCTCGACATGATCCGCACGCGCGTGGCGGGGAATGAGCGCCTGCAACGCATGTCGGACAACGCACTCGAAGCGGCGCGCAAGGGCGCGAAGCTCGCGTCGCAGCTGCTTGCGTTCTCGCGCAGTCAACGCATGGACGTGGGGCCGATCGATCTCGCGCAGTTGCTGAATGGCATGAGCGGGCTGCTGACGCAGTCGGTCGGCACGTCGGTGCGCGTCGACGTGCAAGTCGACGATGACGCGCGGTTCGCGATCAGCGACGCGAATCAGCTGGAGCTCGCGATCCTCAATCTCGCGGTAAATGCGCGCGACGCGATGCCGGAGGGCGGCGCGCTGACGATCAGGACGAAGATGGTCGAAGACGAAGAACGTCGCTTGCCGCACGTCGAGCTTACGGTGACGGACAGCGGCTCCGGCATGACGGAGGAAGTGCTCGCGCGTGCGATCGAGCCGTTCTACACGACCAAGCCGATCGGTCAGGGGACCGGTCTTGGACTGTCGCAGGTGTACGCAGTCGTGCGGGAGTCGGGCGGCACGCTGGCGATCGATAGCGAGCCGGGACGCGGCACGACTGTACGAATACTATTGCCGGCCGGCTCACCGCCGATCGTGCGGACCGACGAAAAATCGCTGCCGACGACGAGTCCGTCGGCAGTGCGCTCGCAGGAACAGGCACGTGTGCTCGTCGTCGACGACGACAAACTCGTGCGGCGGTTCATGTCAGACAGCCTGCGGAGCCTGCAATACCGCGTGACGGAAGCCGAGAACGGCACTCAGGCACTGGAGGCGATGGAGCACGAACGCTTCGAGCTGCTGCTCGTCGACTTCGCGATGCCGGGCATGAACGGCGCCGATGTGGCGCGCTCGGCGCAGGAACGTCAGCCGGGGATCAAGGTGCTGATGGTTTCCGGCTATGCGGATAGCACTGCAATCGAAGCCGTGCTCGGCAGTGCGCGGCTGCTTCGGAAGCCTTTCGATCTCGGCGAGCTCGGCGCGGCAGTGGCCGAGACGCTCGCCGATGTAAGATGAGGCATGTCCTACACGATCCACGAATCGGAAGAGAGCGTCGTTCTCGAGCCTGCCTCGACAGCTGACGCGGCGGTGATCTGGCTGCACGGCCTCGGCGCGGATGGCCATGACTTCGTGCCGATCGTCCAAGAGTTGCGGTTGCCGCAATCGATGGCAGTGCGGTTCATCTTCCCGCATGCGCGGCCGCGGCCGGTCACTATCAATAATGGATACGTGATGCGCGCGTGGTACGACATCACCGGGCTCGGTGCCGATAGAAAGGAAGACGACGCGGGCATTCGCGAGTCGGCGGCCGTCGTGAATGGGTACGTCGAGCAGCAGAACGCGCTCG
>CADEEJ010000550.1 GCA_902826315.1 uncultured Steroidobacter sp. | reverse complement strand
GGTGTCGTCCTGGAGATGATTCAGGACCGCGTGCGCTTCGCCAGCGCCGATCGCGATCGCGTGATCGAAGCGTTGGAGTCGGCGTTGCGCATCGGCCGCGGCCGCGTGGCCATTCACGTGCTCGACGACGCGGAGCACGCGGCACATGTCTGGCGCTTCTCCTCGGACCTGCACTGTGCCGACTGCGACATTCACTACCGCGAGCCGACACCGAGCTTGTTCTCCTTCAATTCTCCGCTCGGCGCTTGCGACAGTTGTCGCGGCTTCGGCCGCATCATTGGCATCGACTTCGGACTCATCGTGCCCGACGAGTCGAAGTCGCTGCGTGGCGGTGTGGTGCGCCCGTGGCAGACGGAGTCGTATCGCGAATGCCAGGACGACCTGGTGCGCTTCGCGCGCAAGCGCGGCGTGCCGCTCGATACGCCATGGCGCGAGCTGAGCGCCGAGCATCGCAAGTGGGTGCTGGAAGGCGAGGGCAGTTGGGAAGACAAGCTCTGGTACGGGGTGCGGCGCTTCTTCGCCTGGCTCGAAACCAAGGCGTACAAGATGCACATCCGCGTGCTGCTTTCGAAGTATCGCGCGTACACGCCGTGTACCGCGTGCGGTGGCGCGCGTTTGAAAACCGACGCGCTGCTATGGCGACTCGGAACTCAACAGGACGCAGCGACAGTACTGACGGACGCGACACGGTTCGCGCCGCGCGGCACGCGCTGGACCGCCGACACGCTGGCGCGCATGGCGGGAGTCGGCATTTACGAGTTGATGCTGTTGCCGATCGAGCGTTGTGCCGCATTCTTCCAACGGCTCGCGTTACCGGCGCCGCTCGATGAAGCCAGTGACCTCGTGCTGCGCGAGATCCGCAGCCGGCTGAAATTCCTGCTCGACGTCGGTCTCGGCTACCTGACGCTCGACCGGCAGTCGCGCACGCTCTCGGGCGGCGAAGTGCAGCGGATCAACCTCACGACCGCGCTCGGCACCTCGCTCGTCAACACGCTGTTCGTGCTGGACGAGCCGTCGATCGGCCTGCACCCGCGCGACATGGGGCGCGTGATCGACGTCATGAAGCGCCTGAAGCAGTCGGGCAACTCGCTGCTCGTCGTCGAGCACGACCCGCAGGTGATGCAGGCAGCCGACCGGATTCTCGACGTCGGGCCGGGACCCGGCGAGAAGGGCGGGCAGATCGTGTTCTTCGACCGGCCGGCGCAACTGCCGGGCGCGCAGCGTTCGCTCACTGCGGACTATCT
Source organism: uncultured Steroidobacter sp. (assembly GCA_902826315.1). Taxonomy (GTDB): domain Bacteria; phylum Pseudomonadota; class Gammaproteobacteria; order Steroidobacterales; family Steroidobacteraceae; genus Steroidobacter. The sequence continues at coordinate 824 of CADEEJ010000550.1, read as the reverse complement.
GACCGGACGGAAGCAGGTGAATGGGCATGCTCCTGCGCAATCCCTCCCCCGCCTTGCGGGGGAGGGTAGGGAGGGGGCGCTGCTGATCCGCGGCGCGCGTCAGCACAATCTCAAGAGCATCGACGTCGCGATTCCGCTGAACCGGCTGGTGTGCATCACCGGCGTGTCGGGCTCCGGCAAGTCGACGCTCGTGCAGGACGTGCTCTACCCGGCACTGCTCAAGCGCTTCGGCAAGCCGACCGAAGTGCCGGGGCTGCATAAGCGCATCGAAGGTGCGGACGTGCTCGGCGCCGTGGTGATGGTCAACCAGGCGCCCATCGGACGCACCACGCGCTCGAACCCGGCGAGTTACGTCGGCGCATTCGATGCCATTCGCAAGCTCTACGCGGCGGAGCCGCTCGCGAAGGAGCGTGGCTACACGCTCGGCACGTTCAGCTTCAACTCCGGCAACGGTCGCTGTCCGAGCTGCGGCGGCAACGGCTTCGAGCACGTCGAGATGCAGTTCCTGTCGGACGTGTACCTGCGGTGCGCCGAGTGCGACGGCCGGCGGTATCGCGCAGAGATTCTCGAAGTCACGCTGAACAAGGGCGCGACGCCCGGACGCAGCATCGCGGACGTGCTCGACATGACGATCTCCGAGGCAGTCGAATTCTTCGCGGGCGAGCGCGAGGTACTCGGTACGCTGCGCCCGCTCGTCGAAGTCGGGCTCGACTACCTGAAGCTCGGCCAGCCGGTGCCGACGCTGTCCGGCGGCGAGGCACAGCGCTTGAAGCTCGCCGGTCACCTGGCTGCCGCGGATGAGCGACCGAACGGCGCGGCTGGCA
>CADEEJ010000549.1 GCA_902826315.1 uncultured Steroidobacter sp. | reverse complement strand
GTGCGCACACATGCTCCGCGCAGAAACCAACTCTCGACTGTTGACTTACCGCCTGCCGTTGACCAGCATGCGTCGCTGGCGGCCCCTTAATTAACGAGAATCGGAGCTGCAAATCGTGCTGCGTCAGCTAACCGCGTTGTTGCTCGTATGGGTCGGCCTGGCAACCGGCACGCCCGCGCTCGCCTGCTCGCCCGCTGCTGCAGACATGGATTGCTGCCCGAAAGGAGCGCCGATCCCCTGCAAAGACGGTGCGTCCGGTCAGAGTCGGGACGCAACCCCGACGGCGTGCTGTGTCGCTGCGTCAGTCTCTGCTGCGGCAGTCCCGACGCTCGATTCGAATCGAAACCTTCCTGTCGCGACAGCAGATCCCGGGTCCCCGGATCCGTTGATCCTTGTGGCCGCGCGTGTCGCCGCTCTCACGGACGCCGCCCGCTTGCCCATCCTCACTGGCTTGCTCGTCCCTCGCGCGCACACGGACGCGACGCCGACCTACCTCAGTACCGGACGCCTGCGTCTGTAGATCCGCACCTTCCCGCTCGATCGGCATAGCGCCGGATCGGTCGCTTCGACGATTCCGTAGTCGCACGTACCAGCTATGTGCCCTGCATGAATGTAGCCCACGAAGGTTCGGGAGTGTCCAGATGCGATGGCATGGCTTTCTATCGATCCTCTTGCTCAGTCCGCTGGCAGCCAGTGCCGCGGACGAGCCGCTATCGCTCCAGGCGGCAGTCGAACAGGCATTGCAGACCGCACCGCAAGTGAGTGCGCGTGCAGCGAGTGTGGATGCTGCTCAGTCGCTCGTTACGAGCGCGGGCCGTCTGCCCGATCCTGAGCTCATCATCGGGATCGACAACCTGCCCGTGAACGGCGCTGACGCGTACTCGACGACGAGCGACTTCATGACGATGCGCAAGGTCGGCGTCATGCAGGAGTTCCCCCGTGCTCGCAAGCGACACCTGCAGCATGACTTCGCTGAAGCCGAAGCTGGAGTCGCGAGCGCGGAGCTCGTCCAAGCACGCCTGGAGATCGCACGCGAGGTCGCCACAGCGTGGATTCGACGATCCACTGCGGAACGATCGCTCGAAGACTTGCGCGTGCTCGAACCGGAGGTCGCATTGCAGGCCGCTGCGGCACGAGCGGCCGTGTCAGCGGGACGCAGTTCAACCGCCGAGGCGCTTGCGGCGGAAGCGACCGTGGTGCAACTGGCCAATCGCATCCTGAAGATGCGCGGCGAGGCGCGTCAGGCCGCATTCGAATTGAACCGTTGGATTGACGTGGAGCCAACGCGCCCGCTCGCCGCGATGCCCTCGCTCGATGAGTTGCCGACCCCAGCAGCAGTGCTGCTGGCGTCAGTGCATGAGCATGGAGCGCTGCTGCCCTACGAGTCGCGTATCACGGCGGCGCGCGCTGAGGTCGATCTTGCCAGGGCCGCGCGGCGACCGGATTGGAGCGCGGAGCTCGCGTTCGCGAAGCGCGGCCCGGAGTTCTCGGACATGGTCTCGCTGCAGTTCCGCATCGGCCTGCCGTTGTTCACCAGGAATCGCCAGGATCCAGTGGTCAGCGCCAAGCACGCCGAGTTACGCCGCATCGAGTCGGAGCGGGCGGATGAGTTGCGCATGCACACGGCGGAGCTGGGAAAGATGATCACGGACTGGGAGCTACTCGGCGAGCAACTCAAGCAGTACGAACACGAACTACTGCCGCTCGCCCGCGAACGTTCACGCGCCGCACTCGCTTCCTATCGGGCTGGACGCGGCGATTTGCGCCTCGCGCTCGATGCCTACGAGCAGGAGATCGATTTCGTGCTTGAACATGCGGAGCTGCAGAACGAGCGCGGACGTGCCTGGGCGTTTCTGCGCTACCTCGGTCCTCAACATCTGCATCCTTGAGACGGGGCTAGCCATGAATCACGCGAAAGTTGCTATCTCTATCGTCGCCTTGCTACTCGGCGGAGCGGCGCTCGGTTACTGGATCGCGCATCAGCGCATGGGCTCTGCAGGCACTGATTCGACGAGTGCCGAGGGTCAGGAGGGCGGGCGCAAGGTGCTCTATTGGTATGACCCGATGGTGC
>CADEEJ010000548.1 GCA_902826315.1 uncultured Steroidobacter sp. | reverse complement strand
CTGCAACCAACAGCTGAGCCCATACATCAGGTCGATCAGGCCACCGGGGAGTGGTCCACCCAGTCCGAGATTCGGCAAGTGCCGCCAGTCTGGTCAGCTCGATGCTGGAGATCGACGCAACCACTTCCTCACTAGCACCGATGAGTAGCTCAGCACTCGACGGCCAACGGTGAACGATGTACCAGGCTGCGAAGAAGGTGGATCGAGCCAACCCGATGCGCGAAGAGTCGTAGTGGTCACTATCAGGTTGGCGTTGCAGCTCTACGCCGCTGAATTGTTCTAGTACCAGACGCCATGCGCGAGCGTCCTGAAACTTGACATCGACCAGCAGAAACGGACAGTCGGCAACAAGACGCAGTGAGTCATCAGACATCCCTGCTAGCTGACTCTGAATCACCCGCTCAAACTCAGTGAGATCGTTGGCTCGCATGAGCCAGCCAACGAACAGCTCGTTGACTTCATAGACCGAGCGCAGGGCTTCGCGACTAAAAGGGCCTTCGTAGTGCGCGACGGCCTTGATCGCGCCCTCAGGTTTTTCAGTGTTGTTCGACACCCGAGATCTCCGAATCCGTTTCGGAAACTGCTGTGCCTCGCTAGTCTGCCCGCTCTAACCATTGAGGTACGTTGTATGACACCTGAACTCTCGCTTCGGTTCATCGGTTCCAGCGTCTCGCCGACGCAAATGTATTGAGGTGATACCCCGAATCTCAAAATCTCGTAGTTATGGACAGGACTTCGTGAATCGAACTGACTAGCTCGCACAAACCTAATCGGAGGAAGCCGACGAGGTGAGCCCGTGCGCATCACGGATGACCGATACCTTCGCGACCTGAGAAGACTCGATCTGGCAAGGCGACTCATCGACCACGGAGCTCGTACCAAGACCATCGCAATCTGGACGCAGTTGTCGTCGTACCGTATCCGTCAGCTATGCCGCACCTACGGCTGTTCAGTTGACTCGCGGCAAAGTGGGGTCCCGCCCAGGAGCACCGCGTACTTCTGGCGCACGCCTCAAATGCAGATCGAGGCGGCCAGCTTGGCCGGCATCTGCAAGGTGTTGGGCGTGTTGCCACGTACGCGGATGGCCGCTAGAGATTTCACATTACCCGCCCGTGGAGAGCGTTTGTGCCAGGCGTATGAAGCGTACGTGGACTCGTTTGAGAAGCCGAAAATATCGATCGAGTACGCGGTGCTTCTCGCCGCCGCACTAGCTACTACGGACGACATCAGCATCGGCAAGTGTGTGAGCTGTGGTGGGGTTGTACTCGTTGATCTTGGCGACGTCGTCGACAACTGCTGCGTCTACTGCGCCGGGCGCATGCCTGGCTACGCTCGCAGTCCACTCGCAGCACCAAGCACTCGACGGCGTCGCGCAAATCGGCGGACTAGAGCGGCAGGCCAAAGCGGCAAACAGGTGGTTCTGCTCTAGCGAACTCGCTCGAGCGCTGTGCCCGGTCATCGCGGCGTTAGCCACCTGATCAAGACGTAGTACAAGGCAAGCAGCGTCGCGCACCCCAATCCAAAGCCCAACATCCCCCAGAACGGAAAGTCTGGAGGTCCGACCGCTTTCAGGATGAGAGCGCTGACGATCACCAGGGCAGACAGTGCCCACAACACGAGGCTGACAAACGGCTCCATAACCGCGAAAGCGGCGAAGGCGATGAACCGCGCGCCTTTGAGCAGCCAAACGAACGGTCGTAGAGCAAGCCAAACGACCTCGCGTAGGCGGTTCGAACTATTTCCGCCCGATCCTTCTCGCCGCAATCCGTCGCTCGGCACGTACAAATCGCTCATTGCGTGAACCTCGGTTCGAGGGCCTGCAGATGTCGCAAAGAGTCGCATCCAGTTGCAGGTTGTCGCATCGGCCGTGAACACACGCTGAATTCACAACCCATTCTACGCGAACTCAGCAGGAAGGCCCCTCGCTGAACGTCGTCGTCGATGGTGCCATATCACCCCGTCAACACCGCAACGTCAAGACCGACATTCCTCGCAAGTGCAACGTGACCCGCCAACGGAGTAAGGCCATGAGTTCGCCACCACGATCCGCACCACGCTCGTTCGTCGTCAACCT
>CADEEJ010000547.1 GCA_902826315.1 uncultured Steroidobacter sp. | reverse complement strand
CGCGTGGACGCTGCGCTGCTCAGGGCGCTTACGTGCTGTTACGTCTGTTTGGCGAGCCTTCCAGGTCGCTCTGGCCATAGCTGTGGCCATTGAATGCAAGGTACGTTTGAACCGGCGCAGCAACTTGCGCCCCGAACCCCGCCTCTCGTCGCACACTGCGACGAGATGCTTCCGCGGCCGTTGCGATCGGTGGCCCTCAAACCCGCCACTCATCGGCACATCAGCATTCCCTGTTCTCACGCCCATCGTTGCACGCCGCCTTTCACGGCGTAGCGATCGCGTGCCTCGACATCGTCTCTCCTCCGGCGCCCGCAACGTGCGTGCGCTTCAAAATCTTCATCCGCAGGACATCCCATGGCTCCTCATCGCCTACATCTTCCGTCTCCGCTCTTACGCGTTGTTCATCCAGAGACAAAGCATTCTGATGATGTGACTCCCAATACTGAAGTGGCCTACCACTCCACGAAGGATTTGTGCAGGCGATTTCGTTGCTCGAGTCGGACGCTGTTTCGAAGAATGAAGCGCACGGAAAACCCGTTCCCAAAGCCTTGCATCCGACATCGAGGCAGTGAAAACCTGTGGGCTGCAGAGGACATTGCGGCTTGGGAGCGCAGGGAACGCGAGCGCACTCAGCTGAGCTACCTACGTACGCCCTAACTAACCGCGCACGAAGACGCCGTTTCAGCAAGCTATCAATGGCCCAACGCTGCAGGCCCCTGGCCCCCATCCCAACCGGAGAACTCCTCACCCAATCGACCAACTCTTTTACGCAGCAATGCCGCCCGCGTGGTTCTCCCCGCGGATGCCGGAATCGACCAACGTCTGAGTGGCTTCCAGGTCGAAAGAATCCGCAGAATGAGCACGCTCGCTCGAACGAGCGTTCCGCGGCTTGGATATTGGTGCCGGCAGATTCGCCGTTATCGTGACCAGTCTTCTCCACCACGCGGAGTACACCGCGGCCTGTTCCTGTAGATACGGGTGTTTGTCATAGACGCGCCAGCTCTTCGGCAACTTGTGTCCGAGCATGATTTCGGCGATATGCGGCTGGTCCGTCAGCGTGGAGAAGTTCGTTCGCGCCGTCTTGCGCAGCGCGTGCACGGACCAGTGCTCCATTTCGTACTTTAGGTGCCGCCTCAGCCACTGCATGATGTTGTAAGGCAGCGCCAGCGGAGCGCCCTTCCCCATTGGCTCATCGGAGTCGGCGTTCGTGAACGCATGTTCGCTGTCGGGGCTGAGCGCGAATGCCTGCTGGATGAGGGGCACGACCTCCGGAATGATGGGCCGCAAAATCGACTTGCCGGTTTTCTTTCTGATCTTGTTGTGCTCGCGCGGAACCTTCCACACCATGTTGGTGAAGTCGAAATCGGTCTTCTTGGCCCGCCGCAGCTCCCCATTGCGGCAGCCGAAAATGAGACATAGCTTCAGGAACAGCTTGTTCTTGAGGGCTATCCGACTTCGTTCCACCGCAAGCCAAAAGTATCGAATCTCGTCATCCGAGAATGCGCGCGTCTCTTCCTCTTCGTCGTCGACCTGGAAATCCTCCTTCGCGTAGATGTCGACGAGGACGTTGGTCGGGAGAAGCTTGCGCTTCACACACCACTTCAGCATCTGCTTTCCATTCGTCAGCAGCCGCTCGCAGATCGCGGGTCTCTCATCCGCCTGTTCCTCAAGAACACCGAGCCACTGGTGAAGTGTCACCTTGTCAGCGGGAAGCGAGCCGATCGTTGGGAACACGTACAGTTCGAACGAACGCATGATCTCGTGGTGGCCGACCTTCTGCTTGCTACAGTACTTCTCGTACCAGAGTCGGAACAGGGCCTCCAGAGTGGGCGCCTTCGCGATCGCTTGCTTCTCGAGCCGACGCACGATTCTGGGATCATGGCCCTGCTCGAGGCAGCCCCGAAGCCGCTGTGTCTCAGCGCGGGCGTCCCTGAGCGACAGGCGAGGATACGATCCGCTCACCAACCGTTTGGTGTTGCGGCTGCCGTCATATCGAAACCGCACAACGAAGGAGATCTTTCCCGATGTCGAAACCTGGACGGACAACCCGTCGCGATCTGCCCGCTCCAGGACCTTGGG
>CADEEJ010000546.1 GCA_902826315.1 uncultured Steroidobacter sp. | reverse complement strand
AGCACCAGACGATGCTGCTGAACGAATACCGGCTGACGCCGATCGACCCGAAGGCCCGCAAGTTCCTGGTCGAGGAGATGGAGAAGTTCTTCTTCGGCGGTGGCTCGCAGAAGCCGAAGGAATTCGTGGAACCGGAGAAGTAATTCCTCCGGTCCACGCAATCCTCAGTGACAGTAATCGCCTTTCTTCGGATCGGCACAGATCGGTACGACTGCCTTGAGCACGGACACCACGTCGTAGGCCTTGTGATACAGGATGTAGTAGCGAAGGTCATCATCCGTGATCATTGGGTCGTGTCCGCAATGCAGCCCAGGCTTCTTGGCGCCCAACGAGATAATGCCGTGCAACCTGATCCGCGGGTCGGTGTCGACCCCGCTCGGTGTAAAAACGAACCCGCCGCTGTCCCCGGCTCCGGCCGCGCAGGACTCGTGGTCCATTCTCATGCCCAACACCATGTCGAAGAACCCGTCCGCGCCGGCAACGTTCGTGGACGTCACGTAGAGATCGTGGCTGCCGGTGCTGGCTCCGGAGCTGCGAACATAAGCGCCGGCGACGTGAGTGAACTGCACGCCTGCGATACCGCGATTGGTGCCGCTGTTCCAGCTGCCTGTGTATCCACGCGGCGCCACGTCGTCCACCATCTCGACTCGCGCAGCGTCGGCCGCCTTCCGCAACGCGAAGGGGATATCGCCGACGTCGGTCTGGCCGATCAGCTTGAGATCGGCGTTGATGACGAGGTCGTAGTCTTTGTGGTCGAAGCAATGGCCCGCTGTCGCCATGCCGTCATAGGCCCACGACGGGCCGTAGCGGAGTGGAAAGCCCAACGTGCAGGCGCCGACGCCGACGTTCTGCTGTACATCGACGTGCCAGTACCTGGAACCGGAATAGAAGGGGACCTTGTCGCACTTGCGGGTTCTGGTCGGGCCGCAAGCATTCGTCGCAGAGTCGCCGCCGCTGTTTGCAGCTGGCCCGGTCAGCAGCAGGTCGGAGAGCTGATGGTCGTATTCGACCTCGTATGGCGCCGCTGTGCCGGCGGCGCGCTGCAGAACGCCTTCGGCAGCGCTGCGGCCGACGCTGACCAGCAAGCCGGTGCCGTCTTCCTTCTGAACGACGCGCACCACTCCTGGAACTCGCAGCCACGACTGCATCTCGCGGCTGAGCTGCTGTCGTGAATGCGGCGCCGGCACGATGTTCACGATGCCGCTATCCCGCGAGTACGCATCGAGCAATGCGGCTTGCATCTCCGCGGGCAGCGGGCCGTGCCAGTAGAGATTGATCTCGTTGGCAGCTACATCGATCGCAATGCCGGCGAAGCCGCTGGCGGCGACCGCATCGGGCGCTGCGCTGAGCTTGTTGACCTGAGCCGCGTCATAGAGTGGCGCGAGCTGCTCGATCAGCCGCTCCTGTCGTCGATACACGTCGATCCAGCTGGAGAATCCAGCAGGCGGCGGCCGGTCTATTTCGTCCGGCTCCGGCGCATAGGCCGCAGTCGCTGGCTCAGGCCAGCTCGGTGCGGACAGGATCAGCAGAACTGCGCAAGATAGAATTGCAGCGTGAGATCTCATGGGCGCTCCGATGGTGACGGATGACGCAAACGAGATTACGGAGCGTCGGTAACCAGAAGATCACTCAGGATCACGTACCCGCGTTCACGCGCGCTTCATGGACGCGTCGCGATACTCCATCCATGTCTCGGCTCATCTGCGTCTGCCTGGCAATCCTGCCGCTCCTGAGCGCGTGTCAGCTCGCGCGGATGCAAGTCAGTCCGGCGCTTGCGGATGTGCAGCCTTTTGCCGTCGACCGCGCTCTCTGGCGCAAGCCGAGCGATCCGCTGAGCTTCGGTACTTGGCGGACCACGCTCATCGATGTGGGCTGGGGGAAATTACGCTCGCGCTCGACGCCCGTCACCGTCAAGGGCAACACCACTATCGATTTTCAATCGTTCGAGCGGCCGTATCGGATCGACGTCGAGGCGAACAGCGGCGTCATTTCGGCGGAGTGCGTGGCGCTCGCCGAGGCTGTCGCGTACAAGGACTGGTCGCTCGACAAGGGCGCTCTGCAAGGCATTCCACCGCTGCACTGCTC
>CADEEJ010000545.1 GCA_902826315.1 uncultured Steroidobacter sp. | reverse complement strand
CTTCGAAAGGAAGCAGGTTGCCGAGCTCCTGCTCGATCATGTAGCCGATAGCCCCCTCGGTTTCCGCGCCGAGAACATCGAGCGGTGCCGCTTCCTCAGGTTTATAAGCCGCGCCCTGCAGCGCCAGCAGTCCGATCTGCGGGCCATTGCCGTGCGACACCACGAGCTGATGTTCTTTCGCGACGGGCGCCAAAGCTTCGGCCGCGACCTTGACGTTGGCACGCTGCACCTCGGCAGTCATCGGCTCTCCGCGCCTCAGCAAGGCGTTGCCGCCGAGGGCGACGACGATGCGCATTGCGGTCAGTCCCCCAGAGTGGCGACCAGAATCGCCTTGATGGTATGCATGCGGTTCTCGGCCTGCTCGAAGGCGATGTTCATCTCGCTCTCGAACACGTCGTTGGTAACTTCGACGCCGTTGCTAAGCCCGAATTGCTTCTCGATGTCCTTGCCGACCGTCGTTTCGGTGTCGTGGAACGCCGGCAAGCAGTGCATGAACTTCACGCGAGGGTTTCCGCTCGCCTTCATCAGCTCCGTGTTGACTTGGAACGGTTTCAATAAATCGATCCGCTCCTTCCAGACTTCCTTGGGCTCTCCCATCGAAACCCAAACATCCGTGTGGATGAAGTCGACGCCATCGGCGGCGGCTCGCACATCGTCCGTTATCGTCAGCTTGCCCCCGTACTTCTGCTCGAGCATGCGCGCAGTCCGAACGTAGTCTTCGGAGGGCCACAACTTCTTGGGACCGCAGATCCTCACGTCCATTCCCATCAGACAGCCGACGATCATGAGCGAGTGGCCCATGTTCGACCGTGTGTCGCCGAAATAGGCGTATTTGATCTCGTGAACCGGACGGTCGCTGTGCTCGCGCATCGTCATCACGTCCGCAAGCATTTGCGTCGGATGGTATTCGTCCGTAAGCCCGTTGAAAACGGGCACACCGGCGTAGTCGGCCAGTTCCTTCACGCCGGTCTGATGCGCGCCGCGATACTCGATCGCGTCATACATCCGACCGAGAACGCGCGCCGTATCCTTGAAGGATTCCTTGTGGCCGATCTGCGATCCGGCCGGATCGAGATAGGTGACGTGGGCACCCTGATCATAGCAGGCGACTTCGAAAGCGCAGCGCGTACGAGTGCTCGTCTTCTCGAAGATGAGCACGATTTCCTTGCCGGCGAGATGCTGCTGCTCGGTTCTCGCGTATTTCGCACGCTTGAGATCGCGCGCCAGATCGAGCAGATAGTGGAACTCGCGCTGCGTATAGTCCTGGACGGTAAGAAGACTGCGGTTTCGCAGATTGAAACTCATCTCCGCTACCCCTGTTGTGGTTCAATTCGCCGGATCGCGCGAGACCGGACAGGTCATGCAATGACCGCCGCCGCGCCCGCGACCGAGTTCCGATCCCCGAACCGTGATGACTTCGATGCCGGCCTTGCGCAGCAAGGTGTTGGTGTGGACGTTCCGGTCGTAGGCCACGATCACGCCGGGCTCGACAGCAACGACATTGTTCCCGTCATCCCACTGCTCGCGTTCGGCTTCCCAGGCATCGCCGCCCGTCGGAACGACGCGCAGCTCTTTCAAGCCAAGCGCCTCCTTCGCGACGTCGAGGAAGGGTTTGATTTCAGCCCGGACCTCGACGTCCTTTCCGTCATCCGTCGGGTAGGCGCTGTAGCAGCGAATCTGGGAAACCACCTCGACGAAGGCCGTGCAGACGTCGCGATCCATGAGCGTGAAAACGGTATCCAGATGCATGGCAGCGCGGCTCTTCGGGAAAAGACAGCCGATCACGCGGCTTGCGGCCCGATGCCGGAACAACTCCCGGGCAATCTGGAACACGCCCTGCCGCGTGGTGCGTTCGCCCATCCCAATCAGCACGACCCCATTGCCGATCGGCATCACATCGCCGCCTTCCACACTGGCGTTGGCGAAATCCTCGTCCGAATCGCCCCACCATATTTTGACGTCCTGCCCCTTGAAGAACGGATGGAATTTGTAAACTGCGCGCTGCAGCAACGTCTCCGGCTTCCGCGCGGGCCAGAACATCGGATTACATGTCACGCCACCGTAGATCCAACAGGAGGGATCGCGCTGGAAGAG
>CADEEJ010000544.1 GCA_902826315.1 uncultured Steroidobacter sp. | reverse complement strand
TTCGGTGGCGCACGAGCGGCGAAGAAGAATGCGAAATCGTTGCGAGCGGCGCTGAGGCACGTGCGCAGCGGTGGATTGTTAGTGCTGTTTCCGGCGGGTGCGGTTTCGCACCTGCATCTGTCGGCCGGTAGAGTTTGCGATCCGCCATGGCAGCCGATGGCGGCCGGGCTGCTTCGCCGCTGCGAGTGTCCCGTGGTACCGGTGTACTTCGGCGGCGGGAACAGTGCGGTCTTTCAAGCGCTCGGTCTGCTGCATCCGGGCATGCGCACGGTGATGCTCACGCGCGAGTTGCTCAATAAGCGTCATCGGACGATCCCGGTGCGCATCGGGCGTCCGCTAGGGGCCGAACGACTCGCGAAGCAACCTGACAACGCGAAGCTAGCGACGTTCCTGCGCTTGAGCACGTACGCGCTGGAAGCGCGCAACGCCGCCGGCCCGGTCGAAGAAGTCGCCGCCGCCCCGTCGATGCCGATCGCCGCGAGCACACCGCAGCGCCTGCTGACGGCGGAAATCGAATGCCTGCCCGAAGCTCAGACGCTCGCGACTGTCGGCGAGATGAGCGTCGTGTTCGCCCGCGCGGAGCAGATTCCCTGGACGCTGCGCGAGATCGGACGCCTGCGTGAGATCACGTTTCGTGCAGTCGGCGAAGGCACCGGCGGCGAGAGCGACATCGATCGCTACGATGGACACTACGTGCATCTCGTCGCATGGCATCGGGCCCGCAACGAGGTCGTCGGTGCGTATCGCATCGGGCATGTCGATCGGATCGTCGCCGAGCGTGGCAAGCGCGGCTTGTACACGCACTCGCTGTTTGCGTACGGCGATGCCTTCCTGCGCTCGCTCGGCCCTGCGCTCGAGCTCGGGCGTTCGTTCGTCAGCGCTGCGTACCAGCGGGATTTCGGCGCGCTGCTGTTGTTGTGGAAGGGCATCGCGCAGTACGTTGCCCGCAATCCTCGCAATCACGTGTTGTTCGGCCCGGTCAGCATCAGCCGCGAATATCGGCCTGCATCGCATGCGCTGCTGATCGATTTCCTGCGCCGCCATTGCTTCGATGCTCAGCTCGCCAAGCTGATCCGCCCGCGCCGTGCATTCCGCCGCACGCATTCGCTGGCTGCGCTCAGCGGCGATCTCGCACGGCTGGGAGACCTCGACGACGTTTCGCAATTGCTGGAAGAGATCGAGCCGGATGGCAAAGGCGCACCGGTCCTGCTGCGTCAGTATTTGAAGCTCGGCGGCAGGCTCGCTTGCTTCAACGTCGACGAGAGCTTTAGCGGCGTCGTTGATGGACTGATCGTCGTCGACCTGCTGCGCACCGAGCCGAAGGTTCTGCAGAAGTACATGGGCCGGGAGCAGACCGCGGCCTTTATTGCATATACCAGAGAACAACAGCGCACCCTCGCAGACACTTACGCTGTGTCGTGAACTGACGGGGATTTCGATGCGTAAACTGTTCGTCGTTTGCAGCTTGCTGCTATTTGCGTGCGGCTGCGCTAGTTACCGGACGCCAGGCGGCGGTGTCTCCATTCCGGCCATCACGGATTCCACGATTGCGGAAGCGCTATCGCGCCAGCCGGCAGCGCAGTTTCCTGCGCAACTCATCGTGGTGCGCGTCCAGGCTGCGGGCTATTGGTCGACTTCCGCCAGGGGCTACGGAACCGGCGGCTACAGCGTGCTCACTACGCGCGACATCGAGACCGAAAGTGACTTCGCGCAACTCGCAGCGCTGCCGGGAGTCGCGGCAGTCGGTGCGCTGAATCGAATCCTGTTGCCGATCGATTTGCGCTCGGTCCGCGAATTGCGTGAAGCTGCGGCGCAGCTGCATGGCGACGTCGTCCTGCTCTACACGGTCGACACCGCGTTCCACACGGAGAATCAGCTGGTCGCGCCGCTGCAGCTCGTCAGCCTCGGAATGCTCGCAAGCGAGAAGTCGTACATCGCTACGACATGTGCCGCGGCGTTCGTCGACGTGCGAACTGGGTACGTGTATGGAGTCGCCGAAGGCACTGCGACGACTACGCGACGGTCCAGCCCGTGGACGACCGAAGCTGCGATCGATGCGGCACGTAAGAAAGCCGAGCGCGAAGCTTTCAATGCAG
>CADEEJ010000543.1 GCA_902826315.1 uncultured Steroidobacter sp. | reverse complement strand
GCCGCCTCTCCGTCCGGATGCTGCTCCCGCCAGTGCTCGATCTGCTTGTGGACGTTCTCGACCATGACGATCGCGGCATCGACCATCGCGCCGATCGCGATCGCAATCCCGCCGAGCGACATGATGTTGGCGTTGATGCCCTGGTAATACATGATCACGAACGCGAGCAGCACGCCGAGCGGGAGCGACACGATCGCGACCAGTGCGGAGCGCAAGTGAAACAGGAACACCAGGCACACGAGCGCGACGACCACGAATTCCTCAGCAAGCTTGCTGGCGAGATTGCGCACCGAGCGCTCGATCAGCTCGGATCGATCGTAGGTTTCGACGATCTCGACGCCTTCGGGCAGGCCGGGCTTGAGTTGCTCCAGCTTGTGCTTGACGGCCTCGATCGTTTCGAGCGCATTCTTGCCGGAGCGCATGACAATGATGCCGCCTGTCACCTCACCTTGCCCGTCGAGCTCCGAGATGCCACGACGCAACTCGGGCCCCATCTGCAAGTGCGCGACGTCGCTCAATCGGACAGGCACGCCCGCGGCGTTCGCGCGCAGCGGAATCTTGCGAAAATCATCCAGGTTGCGCAGATACCCGGTTGCGCGCACGACGTACTCGGCTTCGGCCAACTCCAGCACGGAGCCGCCTGCCTCTTGATTCGCGCCCTTGATTGCGTCGATCACCTCTCGATGAGTGATGCCGTACGCGCGCATGCGATCCGGTCGCAGCACGACCTGATACTGGCGAACGGCGCCGCCTAGCGTTGCGACCTCTGCGACGTTCGGCACAGACTTCAACTCATACTTCAGGAACCAGTCCTGGACGGCGCGGAGCTGCGACAGGTCATGCCGTCCGGTGCGATCGACGATCGCGTACTCATAGACCCAGCCGACGCCAGTCGCATCCGGCCCGAGCGAGGGCTGCACACTGCGGGGCAGGCGACCTTGAACCTGGTTCAAGTACTCGAGCACGCGCGAGCGCGCCCAGTAGAGATCCGTGCCGTCCTCGAACAGCACGTACACAAATGAGTCACCGAAGAACGAGTAACCGCGCACCGTCTTCGCGCCCGGCACCGACATCATCGTCGTCGTGAGCGGATAGGTGATCTGGTCCTCGACGATGCGCGGCGCCTGCCCCGGATAGGGCGTGCGAATGATCACCTGCACATCCGACAGATCCGGCAGCGCATCAACTGGAGTACGCAGCACCGCCCACACGCCCCAGGCAGTCACCAGAAATGTGGCGAGCAGGACGAGGAATCGATTCTGCAGCGACCAGCGAATGAGCGCCGCGATCATGGCTTCGACTCCGCGGCCGGCGCTTCGCTATCGAGCACGGCGAGGCTATCGATCTGGAAGCCGCCCTGCTCCGCCTCCGCAAATGAAAAGCTGACGCGATCGCCGACCTCGAGCCCGGGCGGCAGTCCCTTTGCCGGCGGCTTGAAGGACATCGTCATGGCGTCCCAGTTCAGAGACGGTACGGCACCGTGAGCGATCGTGATCGCCTCGGGCGTGATCCCTCTGATCGTCCCCTCAGTCAGGTGCAGCTGCCGAGATTCCCCCTGCGCTCCGTCTTGCACGCCCGCAGCTGCAGTCGCCGCGGATAACCGCGATACCGTTGAACCGAGGCTGGCCTCCGAATCGATGAGGAACTGACCCGACAAAACGATCGCTTGACCTTCCTCGAGTCCGGAGAGAATCGCGGTCTTGCCGTCCGCTTCCGTGCCGACCGTGACATTGGCGACGTCGAAGCCGCCGCCTTCGCGGGCGACGACGACCACGTTGCGCTCGCCGGTCATGATCACCGCCTCGCTTGGCACGACCAGGTGCTCCTCACCCTCTCTGCCCGCAAGATCGACAGTGACAAACATGCCCGGCGAAAGCTTGGCGTCCGCGTTGTCGACGACGATCCGAACCGGGACTGTTCGGGTCTGAGGATCGACCTCGGGCAGCAGCGCCACAACCCGGCCTTTGAACGTCATGCCCGGCCAAGCGGTCGCACGAGCCTCGACCGTCGATCCCATCGGAATCATCGAGACCTGCGCTTCCGGCACCTGCGCGTTGACCCAGACGGTCTTCAGTCCATTGATGCGAAACAGCGGACTGAAGACCGTCTGGGTCAACG
>CADEEJ010000542.1 GCA_902826315.1 uncultured Steroidobacter sp. | reverse complement strand
GGCGTCGAATCCGACAGGTAGAAATGCCGGCGTTCCGGCCGTCATTGTCAGAGGAAACGATCTGGAGGCCCCCATGTGTCCGTTCTGTCTGACCACCGCGACAGTCGTCGCCGCCAGCACGACATCCGGGGCTGGCGTGCTGGGATTCGTGGCCGTGAAGTTCCGGTTCTGGCACCGCCTGCGCCGCCGCTGGTTCGCGCGGACCGGGTAGTTCAGAATCGCCTGCCCACCCGTGGCAGGAGAAGAACATGGCACCGCCGAGCCTCGAAACCGGTCTGCAGCTGCGCTCCCTCGTCAAGAAGTCCGGCGTGCTGGAAGTCTCGCTCGTCCCGGTGGCGACGCCCGAGCCCGGGCCGGACGAAATCGTGATTCGCGTCGAGGCGACGCCGATCAACCCATCGGACATCGCCCTCCTCCTCGGCCCGGTCGACATGAGCACTGCGAAGCAGTCGGGCACTGCCGCGAGCCCGGTCCTCACGGCGAACGTGCTCGAGCGAGCGCTGCCGATGCTGGCATCGCGCTTCGATCAATCCATGCCGGTCGGCAACGAAGGTGCGGGCACGGTCGTGAAGGCGGGCTCCTCGCCGGCTGCGCAAGCGCTCATGGGAAAACTGGTCGCAGTCGCGAGCGGCTCGATGTACTCACAGTACAAAGTCGCGAAAGCGGTCGAGGTGCTGGTGTTGCCGAGCGGCACGACGGCGAAGCAGGCGGCATCGTGTTTCGTGAATCCGCTGACTGCGCTGAGCATGGTCGAGGTCATGCGCCGAGAAAATCACAAGGCACTGGTGCACACGGCCGCTGCATCCAACCTCGGCCAGATGCTCAACAAGATCTGCCAGCGCGACGGCGTCGCACTCGTCAACATCGTGCGCAGTGCCGAGCAGGCGAACCTCCTCAGGGAGATCGGCGCGAAGATCGTGCTCGACTCCACTTCGCCGCGCTTCATGCCCGAGCTCATCGAGGCAGTCGGCGCGACAGAAGCAACGCTGGCGTTCGATGCGATCGGCGGCGGCACGCTGGCGAGCCAGATTCTCACCGCGATGGAAGCAGCAGCGGCCGCGCGCATGACGACGTACAGCCGTTATGGATCGAACACGTTCAAGCAGGTCTACATTTACGGCGGGCTCGACACGAGCAAGACCGAGCTCACGCGCGCATTCGGCTTGTCATGGTCGGTCAGCGGCTGGTTGCTCACGCCGTTCCTGCAGAAGATCGGCATGGCCGACGTGATGAGGCTGCGGCAGCGCGTCGTCGCCGAGCTGACGACGACGTTCGCGAGCCACTACACGAAAGAGATCTCGCTGCGAGACGTCGCGACGGTGGAAATCGCGCAGGGCTATAACAAGCGCGCGACCGGCGAGAAATATCTGATCGACCCGACTCGGTAAACACGTAGTCCGTCAGCGGACGGACACGTGTCCGCGTAGCGCAGGTTGTGTCCGCACAATCTGCGCACCGATCATTCGCAACGACCGCACCGTGGTTGACGCTTCTTCGAAAATTCGTTCGCTAAGATCGCGACGATCGTATTGGGGATCGTCGGATCGAACAACGAGTGCAGGAGTCGCCGCACAATCCTTTTGTGCTCAACGAGCTCGGCCAGCAGATGCTGCTGTCCGGAGATGCGGCGCGCGCCTGCGAATTGTTCGAACAGGCTGTCAGGAGCGACGCAGCCAACGCTTCGATGTGGATCAATCTCGCCGCAGCGCTGCGCGGACTCAAACGCCACGATGAAGAAATGCAGGCGCTGCAACGCGCCCTGACTCTCGAGCCCGGCAACTTGCGCGCACTGCTGCAGAAGGCGTCGCTGCAGGAAATGCAGAACGACATGCGTGCTGCCGCGTACACGTATCGAACGGCGCTGCGAACGATCACGCCCGCGACACGCGTTGCTCCTTGGATGAACGAGATGCTGGCGCATGCGCGGCAGGTCATCGAAGCGAACAATCGCGCGCTGGAATCGTTCCTCGAAGAACGCCTGACGACGCTGCGTGCCGAGTACTCGGAAATCCCGCTGCATCGATTCGATCGCTGCCTGTCGATCCTGCTGCAGAGGAAGCGCGTCTATCAGCAGCAGCCTTCGTTCCTGTATTTCCCGGAGCTGCCGGCCATCGAATTCCACGACCGCG
>CADEEJ010000541.1 GCA_902826315.1 uncultured Steroidobacter sp. | reverse complement strand
GCTGCGCCGTCCGCCGGGCCGCGAAGCGTATCCGGGCGACGTGTTCTACCTGCACTCGCGCCTGCTGGAGCGCTCGGCGCGCGTCAACGAGGAATACGTCGAGAAGAAGACCGGCGGCAAGGTGAAGGGCAAGACCGGCTCGCTGACCGGCCTGCCGATCATCGAGACGCAGGCGGGCGACGTCACCGCGTTCGTGCCGACCAACGTCATCTCGATCACCGACGGCCAGATCTTCCTCGAAGGCGATCTGTTCAACGCCGGCATCCGTCCCGCGATGAACGCCGGCATCTCCGTGTCGCGCGTCGGCGGCGCGGCACAGACGAAGCTCATTTCCAAGCTGTCGGGCGGCATCAAGCTGTCGCTGGCGCAGTACCGCGAGCTCGCGGCGTTCTCGCAGTTCGCCTCCGACCTCGACGAGTCGACCCGCAAGCAGCTCGAGCGCGGCCAGCGCGTCACCGAGATGATGAAGCAGAAGCAGTACGCGCCGATGTCGGTCGCCGAAATGGCGCTGTCCATCTACGCCGTCAACAACGGCTACATGGACAAGGTCGAATTGAAGAAGGTCAGCGCGTTCGAAGCGGGCCTGCAGGCGTTCGCGAAGACCGGCTACAAGGCGCAGATGGACGCGTTGAACGCCAACCCGGTGCTGTCGCCCGAGAACGAAGCGGCGCTGAAGAAAATCTCGGAAGAGTTCGTCACCACCGGGACGTACTGAAGCATGCCGGGCGTAAAAGAAATCCGGGTGAAGATCGCGAGCTTCAAGAGCACGCAGAAAATCACCAAGGCGATGCAGATGGTCGCCGCCAGCAAGATGCGCAAGGCGCAGGAGCGCATGCGCGCCACGCGGCCGTACGCGCAGCGCATCCGCCGCGTGATCGGCCACCTGCGCAAGGCGAACCCGGATTTCCGCCATCCGTACCTGGTCGAGCGCGAGGCGAAAGCCGTCGGCTTCATCGTCATCACCACCGATCGCGGTCTGTGCGGCGGCCTGAACGTCAACCTGTTCAAGGCGACGCTCGCGGCGATGCGCGAGTGGCAGGGGCGCGGCGCGGAAGTCTCGATGTGCCTGATCGGCTCGAAGGGCGTGCAGTTCTTCCGCCGGCTCAGCAGCGCCAAGACGCTCGCCACCGTGACGCACCTGGGCGACCGGCCGCACGTCGCGGACCTGATCGGCACCGTCAAGGTGATGCTCGACCTGTATCGCGAAGGCAAGCTCGACCGCGTGTTCCTCGTGAACAACGAGTTCGTGAACACGATGAGCCAGAAGCCCGCCATCCGCCAGCTGCTGCCGGTCGTCACCGAGGACGAGGACAAGCTGCAGAAGATGTGGGACTACATCTACGAGCCGTCCGCGGCGGAGCTGCTCGACGGCATCCTCATGCGCTACATCGAGTCGCAGGTTTATCAAGGCGCGGTCGAGAACGTCGGCTGCGAGATGGCTGCGCGCATGGTCGCGATGAAGAGCGCCACCGACAACGCCGGCAAGCTCATCGAAGAATTGCAGCTGATCTACAACAAGGCACGCCAGGCCGCGATCACCAAGGAGATCAGCGAGATCGTGGGCGGCGCCGCAGCGGTTTGAGATAGGAAACGAGCAACATGTCTACGCAAGTGTCTACCGGCAAAATCGTGCAGATCATCGGCGCGGTCATCGACGTGCAGTTTCCGCGCGAGCACATCCCGAACGTCTACGAAGCGCTCAAGCTCGAGGACGTGGATCTCACGCTCGAAGTGCAGCAGCAGCTCGGCGACGGCGTCGTACGCACGATCGCCATGGGCGTCTCCGAAGGCCTGAAGCGCGGCCTGACAGTGAAGGCCACCGGCGGCCCGATCTCCGTGCCGGTCGGCAACGCGACGCTCGGCCGCATCATGGACGTGCTCGGCGCGCCGCAGGACGAGAAGGGTCCGGTCAACGCCAAAGAGCATTGGCCGATCCACCGCCCGGCGCCTTCGTACGAAGAGCAGGCCGGCGGGCAGGAGCTGCTGGTCACCGGCATCAAGGTCATCGATCTGCTCATGCCGTTCGCGAAGGGCGGCAAGATCGGCCTGTTCGGCGGCGCCGGCGTCGGCAAGACCGTCAACATGCTGGAGCTGATCAACAACATCGCGAAACAGCACTCGGGTCTGTC
>CADEEJ010000540.1 GCA_902826315.1 uncultured Steroidobacter sp. | reverse complement strand
GTCAAGCGCTGCTGGATTCCTCGCCACCAGTCGGCCGTCAGGACCTCGCCGTGCACCTTGAGGAATGCTTCCTTGAGGTGCGCATCGAAGCCGAGGAACTGCATGAACGTCTCGGGGAACACGTCGTTCTCGTTGACGTGGAACCACGCCTCGGCGCGCATCTCGTCCTCGTCGTTGCGTGCCTGCGGCACGTCGCGGAAGCGGCAGTCGGTGACGGCGCACAGCTCGTCGTAGTCGTAGAAGATCACGCGGCCGTGACGCGTGACGCCGAAGTTCTTCAACAGCAGGTCGCCCGCAAAGATATTCGTCACGGCCAGGTCGCGGATGCACTGCCCGTAATCGAGCACGGCGCGCTCGGCATCCTCGCGCGAGGCATTGCGGATGTAGAGGTTCAGCGGCGTCATGCGCCGCTCGATGTAGACGTGGCCGATCACCAGCTCGCCGTCCTCGAAGTGCACGGTGCTCGCGGCCTCGCTCTTCAGCTCCTCGATCAGCGCCTCGGAGAAGCGTGCAGTCGGGAATTGCAGCCGCTTGAATTCCTGCGCGTCGACCAGCCGGCCGGCGCGGTCGTGCTTGAACACCAGCTCGTATTTCTTCAGAACTTCCTCGCGCAGGATGTTCTTCGGATACGCGAAGCGGTCGCGGATGATCTTGAACACCACGTCGAACGACGGCAGCGTGAAGCAGATCATCACCAGCCCGCGATCGCCCGGCGCGTGCACGAACTGATCCGAGCTCTGCTGCAGGTGACGGAACAGCTCGCGGTAGCGCTCGGTCTTGCCTTGCTTCGCGCGCCCGAGCACCGTGTACAGCTCGCTGACCGGCTTGCGCGGCAGGATGGTCTTGAGGAACACGACCGCCTGGCCGACGTGCGGCAGATCGACGTGGAAATACGAGCGCGTGAAGCTGAACAGGATGCTGACGGAGCTTTCGTCCATCATGATCGCGTCGATCAGCACACCGCTTTCGGTGTTCTTCAGTGCCAGCACGAAGGGCAGCATCCAGCCCTTGCCGGAAATTCGGCCGACCAGGTAGGCGCGCGTCATCTGGAAAAACGGCGCGCGCACCAGCTCGACCTGCTCGACCACCAGCGGTGGGCGTGACGCGTCCGCATCCGCCTCGCACTGCGCGCGCACTTCGTTCGTGATGATGCGCACGACGCGGTCGAAGTCGAGATACGGTGTCTTGAAGCGGAAGTCCGCGAGCACTTCCTCGAACAGCAGCTCGAGCGAGCCGCGGTTGCCGTAGACGGTGGTCTCGATCGACGTCGTGATCGAGCCGATCGGGTTCAGGTCGAGAGCGATGAACTCGACGGCGACGTCGGCGCCGATCGTGCCGAAGGTGCGGCGCGTAACGGAATTGAAGAACGTCTTGTCGAATTCCAGGTCCGGCAGCTCGTCGATCAGCTCCGTGAATCGACGCTTGATGCTGCTCCACAGCGCGCGCTCGGTCGTATCCTCACCGAGCCGCTCGCGCATGTGCGTGACGGCGCGATTGACGCACTTGTCGTAGAGCTCGATGCGCTCGACAGCATCGCGCTGACTGCCCCGCCAGTCCCGCGCCTCGAAGCGCAACGGCGCACGGCGCGTGATGGCACGGAACTCGGCGTTGTAATCGGCGAAGGCTTGAACGAGCGCCGCGGCGCACTCGTCGACGAGTGCGTCGCGGCTGCTGGCAGAGGAGAGGGCGGACACTTACATCACAGGTTGCGGATCAGCGCGTCACCGAACTCGCTGCACTTCACTTCCTTCGCGCCTTCCATCAGTCGCGCGAAGTCGTAGGTGACGGTCTTCTGGCCGATCGTCTTGTCCATCGCGCTGATGATCGCGTCGGCTGCTTCGACCCAGCCCATGTAACGCAGCATCATCTCGCCCGAGAGGATCACCGAGCCGGGGTTCACCTTGTCCTGGTTCGCATACTTCGGCGCGGTGCCGTGCGTCGCTTCGAACACGGCGTGGCCCGTGACGTAGTTGATGTTGCCGCCCGGCGCGATGCCGATGCCGCCGACCTGCGCCGCCAGCGCGTCCGACAGGTAGTCGCCGTTGAGGTTCATCGTGGCGATCACGTCGAATTCCTCCGGACGCGTCAGCACCTGCTGCAGCGTGATGTCGGCGATCGCATCCTTGATGATGA
>CADEEJ010000539.1 GCA_902826315.1 uncultured Steroidobacter sp. | reverse complement strand
CTCCATGCGCATGGCAGCACCGAACAGGAGCGCGAGCTGCTCGCTGCAAAGCTGGTCGGTCGTTGGCGCAGCGGCGCACCACTGACGTTGGCGCCTGATGTCGACGACCCCGCGTTGGGCGTGGACCCGCAGCGAAACAACCGATTTGACTACTCGCAGGACACGCGCGGCCGGCAAGTACCGTTCGGTTGCCACATTCGGCGCATGAACCCGCGGGACACGGAGCTTACGCGACTGAGCGATATCAATATCCACCGGCTCATACGGCGCGGCACCACATTTGGACCACCCTACGATCCGCACGCGCTCTCCACGGCGGATGACGAGGTGCCGCGCGGTGCCTACTTTCTGTTCATCAGCGCGAAAGCGATGGCGACCATCGAATTCCTGCAGCAGGAATGGATCAACGACGGCGATTTCATCGGCGCCGGTCGCGAGCGCGATCCGATCGTTGGACTGCAGGAAGAGGGGGCGACTTTCACCATTCCGCACGAGCCGGTGCGCCGCCGCGTCCACGGCATCGAAACTTTCAACGTACTTCGCGGCGGCGACTACTTTTTTCTGCCGAGCCTGTCTGCGCTGAACTGGCTCTCGAACCTCAACCCCTAGGAGACGATCATGAGTGCAAGTCCGAATTCCGTTTCTGTGAGCAAGCCGCCGCCGGGCGCCAATGAAAAAGTCGAGCAGCTGCGCAAGCTGTTCAGCGACGCGCCGCAGCTTGGAAGAAAAGCGCTGGAAAATGTACTCCGGGAGATCACGTCGGATGCGTCCGAGACACCGCCACCTCCGGTGGAGAGTGCCGGTCGTGTCGGCAGCCGTCTGGACAAGGTTTCCGAGTTGACCATCATCGTCCCGCTGGCACCCGGCGGCGCCAAGCGACTGCGTGCGTTCCTGCGGTTGCTGAACGGCAATCTGAAACGGGGAGGCGACCTCGTTGGCAGTCTCCACAACATGCGTTTCGTGTTCTTCGACAACGACACGCGGCTGCTATTCGCGACTACCTATGACGGCGAGTGGGACGCCTATATCGACGACTTCGTGGCGAAGATCCCCGACTATCTGGACATCATCGACTCCGCGTGGGACGGCTGGCCCGGCATTCGCGATCCCGGTGCGAAGGACTATCTCGCCAAGCATCAGATCACGGCGGAAGGCTGGTATGTGGCTCATCCCGACCTGACCGTGGCAGAGACAGCTCGGCTGAAGCGCATCGGCAAGGCGGTGGACGAGTTTCTCGACAAGATCGACTGATCCCGCACACAACTGATACCCACACACCGTTCGATACCGAAAGGAGATAGCAGACATGGTTACACAGAGTGCAATTGCGAACGGGCCAACACAGGACTCGAGCGCGTCGGCAAGGCGGTCGAGGAATTCCTCGACAAGGTCGGTTAGGCAAGACGCGTCAGCATGACGGAGGTGAGTGATGTCCGACCACGTTGACGGTCCGCGATCGATTGGCGAGCCCGCGGCGGACGTCACCGATCTCTTCGCGTTCACGAGCCCTGCGAATCCCGGTCACACGGTTCTCGCTGCATGCGTTTTTCCGTCGGCTGGCGCAGACGCGATCTTCTCCAACGCCATCGATCACTCGATCGTTGTCCGTCGGGTAACCGTTGCCGGCATTGGCAACGCTACGAAGTTTCAGCCGGCGGACGACGAGATCCGCTTCAGCTTTCGCTTTGATGTCTTGAAGCGCGATGCTGTCGGGCAAGCGATCCAGCGTGGCGTTTGCACCCTGCCGGACGGTCGCACGCTGTCGCTTACGGTGAACGATGAGCAGGGGGCCTCGACGCCGCAGGGTGATGTGCGAGTGTTCGCCGGGCTGCGCTCCGATCCTTTTTACCTCGCCTGGGATGTCGGCGCACTGAAGAAGCTGCCGAATCTCCTGCAGCACGACAACGTCCTTTGCGTGGTCGTCGAGCTCGATACGCGTCGCGTACTCGATCCCGCGAAGGGCTCTTTGTTCGGCGCGATTGCCGAGACCGTTCCGATCTCGCAGCGGCGCGGTCTCCTCGGACCCGCGGTATTACGCATCGACTGGGTCGGACGTCCGGAGCAGACGAACATCCGGCTCCACAATCCCGCGATGGCGGGGATAGATGACCTGCGCGACCTGTGGAATCAGCAGACCCCGTTCGCAATTCCGCAGGA
>CADEEJ010000538.1 GCA_902826315.1 uncultured Steroidobacter sp. | reverse complement strand
AATCGAGCCAATCCCGGGGATCGCGAATTCATGAGCACGTGGTCATCCGGTCCATGCAGGGCGGGCCGAACCTACCACAGCGGGCGCTCCGACGAAAACCAAGCATTTCAAAGGTTGACCCGGCCGCTACAACTCGAGCGGCCCTTCCGCAATCGCAGCCAGCTGCTCGCGCAGCGCCAGGATCTGGTTCTCCCAGTAACGCGGCTCGATGAACCAGGGAAACGCGGCCGGGAACGCCGGGTCGGTCCAGCGGCGCGCCAGCCACGCCGAATAGTGAATCATGCGCAGCGTGCGCAGACTCTCGACCAGCACCAGCTCGCGCGCGTCGAACGTGGCGAAGTGCGAATAGCCTTCCAGCAGATGCGTGAGCTGCTCGCTCATCTCGGCGCGTGTGCCCGACAGCAACATCCATAGATCCTGGATCGGCGGACCCATCAGGCAATCGTCGAGATCGACGAAGTGCGGGCCGGAGTCGGTCCACAGCACGTTGCCGCGATGACAATCGCCATGCAGCCGCACTTCGGCTACGCCCTGCGCGGCGTCGAATGCTGCGTGGATCTCGTTCAACAGGTCGGCAGTGAGCGATTCGTACGCGGTCTGCAGATGCGCAGGAATCCAGTCGCGCTCGAGCAGGTAGTCGCGCGGCTCCTGTCCGAGACGCTCGATCTCGATGCGACCGCGCTGCCGGAAGCGCTGGCGCCTGCCGACCAGGTGAATGCGGCCGAGAAAGCGGCCCATCCACTCGCGCTCGGTGCGCGTGCCGAGCTCCGGCCAGCGCCCGCCGCGCCGCTCGAACACGGAAAAGCGGAAGCCGTCGTAGTCGAACAGCGTGCGGCCCTCCTGCACCAGCGGCGGCACGACCGGGATCTCCGCGGCCGCGAGCTCGAGCGCGAAGCCGTGCTCCTCGGCGATCGCCGCGTCGCTCCAGCGCTGCGGCCGGTAGAACTTGGCGACCAGCGGCGCGCCGCGCTCGACGCCGACCTGGTAGACGCGATTCTCGTAGCTGTTCAACGCGAGGATGCGGCGATCCGACACGTAGCCGAGCGACTCCACCGCCGCGATGATCACATCGGGCGTGAGACGATCGTACGGATGCGGGTCGCTGCGGCTGCCACGGCTCATCAATGAAGGGCTCATGCGCGAATTGTGAAGCGGATGGCCGATGGCGGATACTTATTCATCATGACAATCCTCGTGACCGGCGGTGCCGGGTACATCGGCAGCCATGTCGTCCGCCAGCTCGGCGAGCGTAACGAGACGGTAACCGTCCTCGACACTCTCGTGTCAGGCTTCCGCTCGGCGGTCGTCCACGGCGAGCTGGTGGTCGGCGACACCGGCGATCGCGAGCTGGTCGCCCGCCTGCTGCGCGAGCGGCGCATCGAGACAGTGCTGCACTTCGCGGCGAACACGGTAGTGCCCGAGTCCGTGTCGAATCCGCTGAAGTATTACGGCAACAATACCTGCGCGACGCGCAGTCTCCTGCAGTGCTGCCAGGAAGCGGGCGTCAAGCACTTCGTATTTTCTTCCACGGCCGCCGTGTACGGCATACCTGCCGGCGGCATCGCGGCCGAAGACTCGCCGACGGCGCCGATCAATCCCTATGGCACGTCGAAGCTGATGAGCGAGTGGATGCTGCGCGATCTCGGCGCCGCGACTGCACTGCGCTACGTCGTGCTGCGCTACTTCAACGTCGCCGGCTCCGACCCTGGCGGACGCATCGGGCAATCGACGATCAACGGCACGCTGCTCACCAAGGTCGCGTGCGAAGTCGCGGTCGGCAAGCGTCCGCACATCTCGATCTTCGGCACCGACTATCCGACGCCGGACGGCACCGGCGTGCGCGATTACATCCATGTCGAGGATCTCGCCGATGCGCACCTCAAGGCGCTCGATTACCTGCGCCGGGGCGGTGCATCCAGCACGCTCAATTGCGGCTATGGCCGCGGCTTCAGCGTCCGCGAGGTGATCGCGATGGTCGAGCGGCTGAACGGCCGTCCGCTCAAGACGATCGAGGAGCCGCGGCGCGCGGGCGATCCGCCGTCGCTGATCGCCCGGGCCGAGCGGGTTCGCCAGGTGCTCGGCTGGTCGCCGCGGCATGACAACCTGGAAGCGATCGTGCGCTCGCAGCTGGAATGGGAGCGCCGGCTGCAGCGAGAGCCGCAATTGCAGCGGAATTCCTAGGC
>CADEEJ010000537.1 GCA_902826315.1 uncultured Steroidobacter sp. | reverse complement strand
CATGCACACATCGCGATCCTGCTGCGGGGCGTGGATAGCAGACTCCATATGGTGCAAGAGACGCTGCAGCGGTTGCGGGGCAACCCGATCGTTACCCATCTCAACTAGCAACTGTCCAACTTGCCTCACTTCACAGGCCCGCTTCGGCGGGCCTTTTTTATGCCGCCCTCGGAATGCCGCGATTGAGCATGCGCCCGATCGCACGGTGTACGGCCGGCTGTGCATTCAGCTCGCGGCGCCACTCTGCGTCATTCTCGTCAGTGACCATTACCTGGTGCCTCACGTGCAGCGGCTGCAAGCCAGGTATGCGCGCTTCCGCGACCAGGACACCGATCGCACGCACGTCCTGCATCCACCCGAGCGGGCAGCTGTACCAATGGCAGATTGCGAACCACTCGCCGTCGAGCTCGACCAGCTTTTTGCAAACCTGATCGCCGGCAGTCCAGATCATCACGTAATCGCCCGACTGCGGCTGCACGCCTACGTCGAACCACTGCATGACGCCAGGGGGAAGCGAGTCGCCGAAACACGCGACCTTGCCTTCGTTGATGCGTCGCTTGTGCGGCTCGAGTTCAGTCACGCGCTCGCGCACAAGTCCCGTTGTCCAAAATGGGCCGCGCAAAGTTGGACTGTGCGCGTCGTAGCCGCGATACAGTCGAATAGTTGGCGGCGCGTTCACAGCTGCGCTCGCAATGTCGCGGCCTCATCGTCTAGCGCCTTCATCTGCGGATCGCCTGCGGCTAGCAGCTCGCGCATGCGCCGCAGCGACTTGCGCTCGATCGCTTCGAGTCGCTCAATGATGCGACTGCGGATCAGTTCTGGATCTTGGCGCGGCGGGATATCCAGCAACCCCTCGACAGCACGGCAGCCGGCCGGAGTGTTCGCAGCGAGTGCCGACGCGGGACCGGTGAACGTCGCGCCGGTCGGAATGTCGTGGCTGTCTACAAAGGTCCATGTTTCGTGCATCGCTGGGGCCTTTACCGCTTGATGACCGCGACGCGCAGGTTCAAGTCGCGAAACGTCGCGGTGTAATTGCTAACACCGTCACCGTTGGTTATGGAGCACCCGATCCCTACGCGCCAAGTGCCAGCGAAACGAGTGAGCAGTCCAGTGCAGCTCTGCATTTCGTAGACATTGGCGGTCTTGTCGATGCCCTGCGAAGCGTTTACTTGCGTGCCGCTGGTATCGAACATTGCGGGGAATGTCGTGACCGTGAATCCCGTAGTTCCTGTCACGCCCAAGCGAAAGCTTGCAGTGATCTCGTAGTCATAACCATCGTCCGCCGTGATCGTTACGTACTTCACTTGCTGGAAGAGGATCGAAGTCGACGGCGCGTTGAGATTGATATTGATCGGCCCCGCGTCAGTCGTGGAGTACGTCTCGGTTGCCGCGTCGAAAGCGATATCGGTCGTGCCTGCGGCCGACGGAGTTCCGGACACGCCGCCAGTCGGACTCGTCGGATAAAAGGCAGAGAACGAATCGACGCCGTCGACAGGTCGACGTACCCGCACCCAAAAGTATTTCGTCGCGCCCCCAGACATCGGCACATTGAGAGTGTCGAGAATTCCAGATGTGATGCGCGTCGCGGTCGTGCGATCGTTCACAGAGGCCGCATACCACTCGAACATATCGCCGGTCCCATCGGCGAGAATTCCTACCGTCGTGCTCAAGACCACCTTGCCAATGCCAGGCGTCGCGAACAGATCTGTCGGAGCAGTCGGGAGATTCTGATCCGGCTGCGGCGTCTCAACGCCGGGGATGTACTGGATGCGGTAGGCGACGTTGGACAGTGCTAGTGACATTGCGCGGCGCGCTCCAGCAGGTGTTCGAGCACACCCGCGACGTTCTGCAGATTGTTGCGCGACTGCGTGAGTGCTGATGCGTAGTTGCGCATGAGCGGATCGTCGCTGACGGTCGTCGGTGGGATCAGCTGCAGCGCCTGACGCGCGTGCTCCAGCGCCTCGGCGATGCCGCGCACTGCGGCTGCGGATATCGGAATGTCTGCGAAACCTGCGACGTTACTCATTTGCACTCCGAAGAAAGCGATGTGCTGGTCTCGACACCTAAAACCCTCGCAGTTCTCTTTGACGACGCACGTGGCGCCACTCCGCAAATCGGCGAGATTCGGCGTCGGGGGCCAGGATTCGCCCGATCAACTTCTCCGCAGCGTTGCCGTCGAGCGGGACTTGCA
>CADEEJ010000536.1 GCA_902826315.1 uncultured Steroidobacter sp. | reverse complement strand
CTGCTCACCGCTTCGTCGAAGATGAGCACCTTGGGGCGCTTGAGAAGTGCGCGCGCGATGGCAATGCGCTGCTTCTGCCCGCCGGACAAACCCACGCCGCGCTCGCCGACGATGGTCTGGTAGCCGTTCGGCAGCTTCTCGATCGCGTCGTGGATCTCTGCCATGCGGCAGACCCGCGCGACCTGTTCGAAGGTCGCCAGCGGATTCGCGAGCGCCAGGTTGTCGTAGATGGTGCCGGAGAACAGCACGGTTTCCTGCGGCACGACGCCGAAGTGCTGGCGCAGCTCGTTCGCGGATAGATTGCGAATGTCGCGGCCGTCGATCGCGATCTGCCCGTCGGTGGGCATGTAGAAACCCTGCAGCAGCTTCGCGAGCGTGCTCTTGCCGCAGCCGCTCGGCCCCATGAGCGCAATGCACTGACCGGCGCGGACCGTCAGGCTCAGGTTGCGATACAGGAACGGCAGATGTTCGCCATAGCGATACGACAAGCCGCGCACCTCGATCTGCCCGGCGCCGCCAGTCTCGCGGTTCGGCGTGACCGAGTAGGGCTCGGCAGGTGCATTCATCAGGTCGCCGAGACGCTGGACAGCGATGTTCGCCTGCTGGAACTGCTGCCACAGTCCTACCAGCCGCAGCAGTGGCTGCGACAACCTGCCGGCGAACATCTGGAACGCGACCAGCATGCCGATGGTGAGCTCCGTGCTGGTCATCGTGAGGTACGCGCCGTAGCACAGGATCGTCAGCGTCATGAGCTGTTCGAGCAGTTGGGCCGCGGTGCTGTAGGTATTGCCGAGCTGCTTGGTGCGAAAACCGGCGTTCATGTACGTCGCCAGCAGCTCGCCAAAGCGCTGTTTCAGCTGCGGCTCCATCTGCAGCGACTTCAACGTTTCCATGCCGGCGATGTATTCGGTGAGGAACGCCTGGTTGCGGGCGCCGAGCAGGAACTGCTGATTGAGCCGCTCACGCAGAATGGGCGCGACGACGATGCTGATCGCGACGATGAGGCCGAGGATCGCGAGGCTCACCAGCGTCAGCGGCACGCTGTAATAGAACATGATGCCCAGAAAGATCAGCAGGAACGGGCAGTCGAGCAGCAGCGTCACCGCTGCGCTGGCGAGAAACTCGCGAATCTGCTCGACGCCTTGCACGCGTGCGACGACTACGCCGGTGGGCCGGTTTTCGTAGTACCGCAACGGCAAGCGCACGAGCTGCTCGAACACGCGCGAGCCGAGCACAGCGTCGATGCGGTTGCCGGTGTGCAGGATCAGGTATTGCCGCACCCAGCTCATCACGGCCGAAAAGATCATGAAGATCGCCATCGCGCCGGCGATGACGAGCAGCGTATTGAGCGTGTGGTGAACGACGACCTTGTCGATGATGATCTGCGTGAACAGCGGCGTCGCCAGTGCCATCAACTGGATAGCGAGTGAAGCCAACAGGACGTCGCGCCAGATGGACCGGTACTTCAGCAGTTCCGGCACGAACCAGCGGAACCCGAACCGCGGTGGGCTTGCGCTCGCCTCGTCGGAGGCATTGGCCTGCGCGGCGGGCGCGGCGAAGAACACCTGTCCGCAGAAGCGCTTGCCGAACTCTTCATGGTTCAAAGTCACGGCGGCGGATTCGCCCGGCCGGAACAGCAGTACGCGCTCGGCATCGGCACGCAGCACCAGGGTGGGCCGCTGCGTGGGGCTCTCGCCTGCCGCTTCGTCGCTGACGAATGCTATGCATGGTGTCGCCCACGCGGCG
Source organism: uncultured Steroidobacter sp. (assembly GCA_902826315.1). Lineage (GTDB taxonomy): Bacteria > Pseudomonadota > Gammaproteobacteria > Steroidobacterales > Steroidobacteraceae > Steroidobacter. The sequence goes on along the minus strand of CADEEJ010000536.1, from coordinate 472 downwards.
ATGTCTGTCGCTCGCTCACTGCGCAGGGCGCACTTGAATCCCAGCTGCGTGCCGGCCTCGATCAGACGCAGAGTCGTATGCGGTCCGGGAAATTCGCCCGCAAGCAAGCGCTCGTCGAAAGGAACTCTGTGGAGCTGGCACAAGCTGCCGACGGACCACAGAAAGTCCTGTTGCGAGATCGTGAGTGCCTGTACTTCCCGGTTCTTGTTCGTTCTACTCGTCCAGCGCATCCGACATCCGTGACGTTCCCTGAGCCGCCCGCTGATTCTTTGGCGGGAGTTTGCACTATAGTTCGCTGGCGTGCAGTTCGTCCGCGTGATGAATCGTGACTAGGTCGCGACCTGACAGTCGCGCGTAATTTGTAATCAACGTGACAATCTCGCGACCGATTCGGCACTTGCGTCTGTTGATCCCAGCCCATGCACAGACTTGTCCACAGCTTCTGTGCATAGAGTGCGGCTCGGCGTGATCC
>CADEEJ010000535.1 GCA_902826315.1 uncultured Steroidobacter sp. | reverse complement strand
GCGCGCGGTCTGGCGGAGGGGGCTGCGGAGTGGCAGCGCGTCTTCGCCGGGGGGGGCAAGACGGCCGACGAGATGCGCGCCGGCCTCGCGGCCGGCATCCTGCAGTTCAACGTCGAGTCCGAGCCGGAGCTGCGCATGCTCTCCGAGGTCGCCGCCGCGCTGGACCGGCGCGCGCCCGTCGCGCTGCGCGTCAATCCCGACGTCGACGCCAAGACCCACGCCAAGATCACGACCGGCAAGGCCGAGAACAAGTTCGGCATCGACATGGCGCATGCGGTCGATGTCGCGGCGCTCGCGCGCGGCCTGCCCGGCGTCGCGCTCGAGGCGCTGAGCGTCCATATCGGCTCGCAGCTGACCGCGATCGATCCGTTCCGCGAGGCCTTCGCGCGGCTCGGTGCGCTCGCCCGGGAGTTGAACGCGACCGGCCCGCGGCTCAAGCGGCTCGATTTCGGTGGCGGCGGTTCCGGCTCCGTGGACACTCGACCCCGACGGTCTCGCACTTCCACGCGCCGTGCCCTCCTCGCGATGGTGGTGCGGTCGACCATCACCCCGTTCATGAGGAAAGCTGCGGGCAGGATAATCGCGGGTGGGAGCACGGGGATAAGCGCGGCGTAGGGTGCGGTAGCGCAGCGTACCGCACCGGTTTCGCGCGCCGACGGTGCGGTACGGGCTGCGCCCTACCGCATGTGTGGACGGCACCTGCGGGTCAAGGCGAATCTTCGATGCTCGCGCCTGTCGTGTAGCGGGATGCCAACCATGTGTTCGGCTTTCCAGCGCTTCCGATGTTGCCACCGGTCGTGGTGCCTAGATGTTGTTCGCATCCGCAAGTCCCAATCACCCTAACGACCTTGTCGGTTCAGTGCGGTTAATGGGTTGTCTTGCGGTTACGCCCCGTTCACGTGTTGCGCGCTCACCTTGTGCTCGCACCCTCGCCGCTCGTTCGGCTGGTCGGCGGGCTCGCCGCCGGTCCAGCGCATTCCTTCATTGCCGAGCCTTACGCGTTGCCCGCGTACGCCGACGGTCGATGATGCTTCACGTACGTTCCACCGCGCACCATCAGTGCCCAGATCATGCGCGCCATCTTGTTGGCGAGCACGCATGCGGCCTTCTTGAAGCCCCATTTGCCGAGCAGCTCGACGAGTTCCGGATCGGCCTTGGCCGGAAAGCGAATAGTGTGTGCAAGCCGTGAAGCCGCACTCATGAAGAGCAGGCGGCGCAGATACTCGTTGCCTGCCTTCGACATCTTGCCGTGCCTCACCTCGCCGCCCGTGCCGTTGAGCTTCGGCGTCTGGCCGAGCCAGGCCGAGAACGCCCTCCCGCTCTTGAACAAGCTCGCGTCGACGAGCGAGGAGAATGCGCTCGAGACGATGTCGCCGATGCCCGGCGCACTCTGCAGGCGCCTGGCCGTGGGACAGCTCCTGGCGTGGGCGATGATCTGCGCGCTCGCCACCTCGATCGCCGCGTCCGTATCGATGATCAGCGCAGCCACAGGAGCAAGAGCTGCGCGTTGAGCCGCGCCCAGCTCGTCTCGCGCCTCGTCCGTGACGATGCCCATCAGCCAGGAGAACCCGGCCTCGCCCGATGCAGCGACGATCCCGAACTCGGCCATCAGGCTGCGCAGCATATTGGCGAGCGCGACGCGCGTTGCGACAAGCTGATTGCGCACCGTATGCGGCATGGATGTGGTCTGCTGCTCGATCGATTTCGTCGCCACCACGCGCCGGCGCGGCCGCGACACCGCCTCGCAGATCGCCTCCGCGTCGGCGGCGTCGGTCTTGCGGCCATGCTGGCGGTAGCCCGCCACGTACTCACCGGGCATCTGCACCACCGTGTGGCCGAGCCGCTCGAGTTCGCGCGACCAATGATGCGAGCTGGCGCAGGCTTCCAATCCGATCAGGCAAGGCGGCAGTCTGCCAAAGAAATCCAGCAGCTCCGTCCGGCGAAGCTTGCGGCGGACGAGGACCTTGCCGTCGGCATCGACACCGTGGACCTGAAACACGCTCTTCGCCAGATCGAGACCAATCGTGGTAATGCTCTTCATGGACGGCTCCCTATCCTTCGAGATGATTCGTCGACACGATCATCTTATGGCGCCTAGACGCCGTCAGGTGGGGTGCCGTCCACAGCATCACCCTACTAGTTGATGAACTTCTTCAATACCGCCTCGCGCACCTGCGCCTTGCGCTCGCCGGACAGTTGCTTGACGAGTTTGGTCGCCACACCTT
>CADEEJ010000534.1 GCA_902826315.1 uncultured Steroidobacter sp. | reverse complement strand
GACGCCTTCGTTGTCGAGGTGAATGACGACCCGATCGTTCATCGCGTGACTCCTCGTCAGAGTTTTCCCAGCAGTTCCGCGATCGTGCGGTCCTTGGCCGACCAGAGCAAGTGGATGCCCATCCGGGCCATATCCTGCGCCACACCCAGGGAGTAGCGTCGCTACATTGTCGTTAGTAGGGGAAGCGTCATGCCTGCAACCCTTCGCTCCCTGACGCTCACGGGTCTCATCGTCTGCGCGTCGCTGCCCTTCACGTCGGCAGCCATTGCGGAGCTCCAGTACGACCCCGGTCTGACGCGCAATCCACCTCGTGTGCAGCAAGCGACGCTGCAACTCCTCGCGAACCCCACGCAGATCGCGAACGCCGTGCTGCGTGTACGGTTTCAGGATCAGCGCAGGAGCACTTCCATCGTAATCAATGGCGGCCGAGTGCCGACGCTGTTGCGCGATGACGGCAAGGCGCCGGATGCCGAGCCAGGCGACGGCAACTATGCAGCGCTGGTGAAGGTCAACGCCAAGCAGTACAGCATCGAGCAGCGGCGGCGTCTGCAGCTGGCCCAGCGGTTCAAATCCGTGCCGGTATTCGAACAGCGGCAGCTCAAACGCTGGATTCCATTCCGGCCGTCACAGGTCACGGAGCTGCGCACGGACGTGCCGACCGTCGTCGACAACTTCACCGGCCTTCCCTTCGGCGTGGATCCCGCGAGCACGCTGCTCATCACGGACGTCGACGTCGTGGAGGATCCAGCCCGTACTTATGATGCGTGTACCGATGAGGGCACGCCGATGGGCCCGTGGACGTTCGGACACCTGATGACCGAAATCGCGAATCATTCCGCGACCGGCATCCATCCCGAGGATTTCGTCGAGCACTGGCTCGAGCAGTGGACGCAGAGCCAGGTCATCAACACCTGGAACATCGCGGCACGGACCGGCGCTCAGGACCTGCTCGACGCGTGGCCACGGCTGCCGAACGGGCGGCTCGATCTCGCCGCAGCACCGTTCCGCCTGCTCGCGATCGTGAACCGGATCGACCTGCGCCAGAACTCCGGTTATGGCGGCACCTCGGGCGGGGAAGCCCGCTTCGTCTTCGGTCTGCTCAATTGCCAGGGCGCGTTCGACTTCGTCGGCGATACCACCGAGTCCACCGTGATTCTGGAATATGGCATCGACAAGGCGACTTGCTTCGGCGTGCGCGACTGGGCGCAGCAATGGCAGGAGCTGGACTCACTCGTCGTGGGTTCGGCGGCTTTCAACGCAGCGTTGCAGGGCATTACCGATCAATTCACAGCCAGCAACGCGCGTCCGTCGCAGCTGCCGAACCGCAGCGCCATCAACCAGGTCCGCACCAACGACGTGAACTTCCTCCTTGGGCTTTGGCAGCTACGCGAATCGAAGCTGTGTCCGGCGGACGTCGACTGCAGCGGCAATCTCGAGCACGCGACGATCGCGCAGACGCCGGCGTTTCAGCTGCAGAACACAGCGGCGTTGCGTGACTTCATCAACGACAACAATTTCGCCATCTTGACCGGTACGCACACGGTGCCGCTCAGCTATCCGGACGATGAGGCATTTCTGGGCGGTGCGATCGACCCCGGCGCGGGGTTCCCGTGGCTGGGCTCAGCCGCGCTTACTGCAACCCTCTTCAATATCAATGCGCGCCGCGAATTCGCGAAGGCCACGTGTAATGGCTGTCATACCGCCGAAACCTCGACTTCGTTCGTGCATATCGCCAACCGAGAGCCGGGTGAGGAGTCCGAGCTTTCGGACTTCCTGACGGGAGCCGACATGCCGAAGACGGATCCGGTCACCGGCGACGCGCTCTTTTTCCACGAACTGATGGACCGGCAGATGAAACTGGACGCCACCGCCAACATGACCTGCGGCGCAGTCGGCGACTTCGCCGTGGAGGAAATGTTCATGCCGCACCTTCCATCCGCGTTCGTGCACTGACCACGGGGTGCGACCAATCATTACGGAACCCGTTCGCAGTGGTCCGTAAGCAGTTTCGCGATCGCACGGTCCTTGGTCGACCACACCGAGTTGATCCACGCCTGTACTCGCTCGCGGAACGCCGGGTCGTTCTGATAATCCCCCGCACGCAGCTCGGCGGGAATCGGATACTGCTGCACCTCGACACGTACTTCGCCGATCCGATCGGCGAACAGGTCCGTCATCGATGGGCGGCCGTTCGGATAGACGATCGTGATGTCCAGGATCGAGTGCA
>CADEEJ010000533.1 GCA_902826315.1 uncultured Steroidobacter sp. | reverse complement strand
ATGATGCGCGCGGAGAACAGCAGCTTGCCCGAGCTGTGGGTCTTGCCGCGGTCGTGATCGAAGAACACGCCCGGCGAGCGGTGCAGCTGGGACACGATCACGCGCTCGGTGCCGTTGACCACGAACGTGCCGTTATCGGTCATCAACGGCATCTCGCCCAGGTAGACCTCCTGCTCGCGGATGTCCTTGACGGTCTTCTTGGTCGGGGTCGACGTTTCCTTGTCGTACACGACCAGGCGCACCTTGACGCGCAGCGGTGCCGCGTACGTCAGGCCGCGCAGCTGGCACTCCTTGACGTCGAACACCGGATCGCCAAGGCGGTAGCTCACGTATTCGAGAATTGCGTTACCGGAGTAGCTGGTGATCGGGAACACGCTCTTGAACGCAGCGTGCAGCCCCTGCTCGTTGCGACGGTCCTCGGCCGTGTCGGCCTGCAGGAACTTGCGATACGAGTCGAGCTGGATCGCCAGCAGGTAGGGCACCTCGAGGATGCTCTGCCGCTTGCCGAAATCCTTGCGGATGCGCTTTTTCTCGGTGAACGAATAAGCCATCTGGATCACCCTCTACGAAACAAATAGAAAACGCGGCCGGTGGAGCTCTCCTCCACCAACCGTGTGCGGCGTCCCTGCACCAAACGGACAGGAACCAGCCGGACCGCTCCCTGCTCGGGAGCGGTCCGCCCGGTTTCGGTCACTTGATCTCCGCTGCGGCGCCGGCGTCTTCCAGCTTCTTCTTGATCGCGTCAGCGTCGGCCTTCGAAACGCCTTCCTTGACGGACGACGGCACGCCTTCCACCAGGTCCTTGGCTTCTTTCAAGCCCAGGCCGGTGATTTCGCGGATGACCTTGATGACGCCGACCTTGTTGGCGCCAAAGCTGGTCATCGTCACGTTGAACTCGGTCTTCTCTTCGGCGGCCGGTGCGGCAGCCGCGGCGGCGCCACCTGCGGCAACCATCGCGACCGGGGCCGCGGCGGTTACGCCGAACTTCTCTTCCATCATCTTCACGAGATCGACGATTTCCATGACCGTCATGTTGGAAATCGCGTTCAGGATGTCTTCTTTGCTAGCAGCCATTTTCGTCACTCCGAGATATGTCTTTCCGAATCGGTTTCAAGGCCTTGTAGACGGGCTTCAGCCCGCTGCAGCGGCCTTCTGGTCTTTCACTGCGGCGATGGTCCGCACCAGCTTCGCGTGAGGTTCCGCCACCGTGCGCACGAACTTGGAGATCGGCGCCTGCAGCAATCCCACCAGCTGGCTGAGCGCCTGCTGTTTGGTCGGCAGACTTGCCACCTTGTCCAGGTCCTTCGGCGTCAAAGCCGAGCCGCCGAGCGACAGCACCGTCGGCTTGAGCTTGTCGTGGTCCTTGGCGAAGGCTTTGACCAGTCGCGCAGCCGCGCCGGGGTCGTCCTTCGAGAACGCGAGAATCAGCGGACCCTTCAGCGATTTGCCGACGCACTCGAACGGCGTGCCGGCGATCGCTTTGCGGGCCAACGTATTCTTCACGACTCGCAGGTAGACGTTGGATTTGCGAGCTTTCGCCCGCAGATCCGTCATCTGCGTAACCGTCAGGCCGCGGTACTCCGCAGCGACCACGGACTGCGCATTCGCAGCGACCGCGGCCACTTCGGCGACCATCGCCTTCTTGTCATCGAGTCTGAGCGCCATGTTTCCTCCTGGCGTTGAAGAGCACTATCACTACAGGTGCGCATCCCTGTGCACCCACCCTTTGACGGTGCCCCTCCGATTCGGGTCACACCATCTGCGCGGGCGATCATTAAGGGACCCTCGTCTTGCGACTCGATCCCGCCTGCGGTCTCTGATGAGAAAACTATGCTGGCAGTGAAGACTGCTCGACCGGCACTCCCGGACCCATCGTCGAGGACACGGAGACCCTCTTCAGATAGATGCCCTTGGAGGCCGCCGGCTTGTGCTTCTGCAGGTCCTGCAGCAATGCATGCAGGTTGTCCTTCAGCTGCGTCGCTTCGAAATCCGCCTTGCCGATCGTGCAGTGGACGACGCCGGCCTTGTCGGAGCGATAGCGCACCTGACCGGCCTTGGCGTTCTTCACCGCCTCGGCGACGTTCGGCGTGACCGTGCCGACTTTCGGGTTCGGCATCAGGCCGCGCGGGCCGAGGATCTGGCCGAGCTGGCCGACCACTCGCATCGCGTCCGGGCTGGCGACGACCACGTCGAAATTCATCTCGCCGGCCTTCACCTTCTCGGCGAG
>CADEEJ010000532.1 GCA_902826315.1 uncultured Steroidobacter sp. | reverse complement strand
AAGTGAGTGATCCACCGCGTGGCGAACAACAGCGGGCTGACGTTCGGATCCGCCGTCGGGTCCTGCACGGCCGCGGTCATCATGAAGTCACGAACGTGATCGAGCGCCATCACCACGATCACCAGCCCGCGGAGCATGTCCAGCGATGACATGCGGTATGCCCGACGATCGGCTGCCGCCGGGGCGGCAGTTGCTTCAGTAGAGCGTAGCGGTGGGCTCGCTGCGGCCGAGTGGACCGAGCTGATGTTGGCCTTCATATGAAGGCCATCGGATTTCCCGGCATGATCACGACACAGGATCGAACTTGGCTATGATCGGCCTCCAGGCGTCTAAGGAGCCTTTCAGTGAACGGCAGGGTGCGCTTCATCTCCGCGATGTGTCTCACGGCCCTCGGCCCGCTCGCGGCGGCGCAGAGTGCCCCACCCACCAGCCAATGCCCGGACGCATTCGTTCAGGACTACGTGTTCGACGATCCGGTCACTTACGCCGGCATCACGCCTTGCCCTGACGGCGATCTCAACAGCACGCCGGCATGGCCCCTGCGCCGCGACGAGATCCACAAGGAATACAGTCGCGATGCCTTCTACGCACGGCTCACCAGGCACGACTGGCACCTGGATCTCGAGAGAGCGCAACCCAAGTGCGTCCCGGTCAGTCGACGCGTGACGCGCGTCTACTTGAAGAAGGAAGACGGAGCGGAGGAGTCGGTGCGTGTGGTGGGCAGCACGATCGAGCGCAGCTCCCAAACCGGCGAACGCTACGGTGGCCTCATCAGTTACGGCGGAGCGAAGTCGCGCACGTCGCGCGGTCCGGATGCGCGCTATGAAACCACTCGCTTCGGCATCGAATGTCTGCGAATCGACAGCCGCACGCCCGGCGTGCCGCCGTCGATGGGGTCCTTGTGCGGGCCCATCCTGCCTGACGCCAAGTGTCGCGCCGAGCTTTACCTGATGCCGATCGAGATCACCGTCCCGGTCGGGGACAAACAGATGACCGGGCGCACGACGCGTCTCGACCTCGGCGCACGGGAGGAGCTGGTCGATCGCAATACCTGGGTCATGCCCTGACGCACAGCCAATCCTTGTACTATTGCGAGCCATGAAATGGATCGCCATTTTGACCGTCGCATCGGTCGTCGTCTTCGCCTCCGGCTGCACCAGCGTCGCGTTCCTCATCGCAAACACGGCGACCCTGACCGGTCGCTACGACCGCTCGACGGATCACTCCTACGGACCCGAATCGCGACAGAAGCTCGACGTCTATTTGCCCAAGGACGCGAAGGATCGGCCCGTGGTGGTCTTTTTCTACGGCGGCTCGTGGACCGAGGGGAGTCGGGGACTCTATCGCTTTGTCGGTGCAGCGCTCGCGGAGCGGGGCTTCGTCACGGTGGTGCCCGACTATCGGCTCTATCCGCAGGTGAAGTTTCCGATCTTCGTCGACGACGGAGCGCTGGCGGTCGCGTGGGTGCAGAAGCACGCGCGTGAATTCGGCGGCGATCCGCAGCGGATCGTACTGATGGGCCACTCGGCCGGTGGACACGAAGCAGCGTTCCTGGCCTACGACCGGCCGTTGCTGCAGAAAGCCGGAGCGCGGCCGGAGTGGATCGTCGGCCTGGTCGGTCTGTCGGGTCCCTATGCGCTGGAGCCGAACTCGAAGATCCTGAATACGATATTCGCCAATCCCTACACCGAAGCCGACTGGCAGCCGGTGCGTTTCGTGACGTCCCAGGCCCCGCCGACGTTGCTCGTGCACGGCACGACCGACGATGTCGTCTCGATCAAGCATGCGGAAAAACTGCGCGACGTCTTGCAAGCAAATCACGTGCGTGTCGAAACGCAGTTCTATCCGGGGAAAAGTCACGCAGATACCGTTGCCGGATTCTCTATTCCGGCGCGAGGACGCACACCCGTTCTGGATCAGAGCGCGACCTTCATCGAATCCGTGACGACGACGAGCCAGCAGCTCGCACGGTAAGCAGACGCACCTTCCCTCGTCGGCGCAGTGCGGAACGCTGCGCTCACTTCCTCATCTGCTCTGCGAAAGGTGCGCATCGAGCGCATCGCGTGCATCCGCTTCCGTGCACCCCGCGTACATCCCGCCACAAGGGGACTTTACCCACATCCGAGGACTACTGAGGGGACCACGTCATGCGCCATCTACTTGCACCCGCGACGACCATCATCGCCGCATTGCTTCCGCTTGCCGCTTTTTCTTCCAGCCACCGCGAGGCGC
>CADEEJ010000531.1 GCA_902826315.1 uncultured Steroidobacter sp. | reverse complement strand
CCGCCAGGCAACCGCGCGCACGCAGGAAGATTCGCTACTACCGCAGCTGGAGCAAAACGTTGTAACGTCACGCGTCATGACCCCGCAGGACTTCCAGGATCGACTGCTTTCGTATCGGGGCGCCGCGTTCGGTCCCGAGCCGATCCTGTGGCAGAGCGCATGGTTTCGTCCGCACAACAGCAGCGAGGATATTCGCGGGCTGTACCTTGTCGGCGCGGGAACGCATCCGGGTGCGGGGTTGCCCGGCGTGCTGTCCTCGGCGCGAATCCTCGATACGGTGATTCCGCATGGCGCGTCAAGATCTTGAGCAGGGTCGCATCCGTGCGGATGACCTCGCGGAGTGCCGCGCTCTGCTGCGCACGGGTTCGCGGACGTTCTACGCAGCTTCACTTGCTCTCCCGCCGCGCGTCCGCGATCCGGCGACGGCGTTGTATGCGTTCTGCCGCGTCGCCGATGACGCAGTCGACGGGTCGACCAACATTTGCGATGGAGTTGAGCGGCTGCGCGAGCGGCTCGATCGTGTGTACGCGCGGCAGTCCTTGACCAATCCCGTCGACCGCGCCTTCGCGGGATTGGTGGATCAGTTCGTCATTCCGCGTCAGCTGCCCGAGGCGATGCTCGAAGGGTTTGCGTGGGATGCAGCCCACCGACGATACGAGCAACTCTGCGATCTGTACGGTTATGCGGCACGTGTGGCGGGCACGGTCGGCAGCATGATGGCCCTGATCATGGGCGTGCGCCGCGCCGAAGTCCTCGCTCGCGCCTGCGACCTCGGGGTCGCGATGCAATTGACCAACATTGCGCGCGACGTCGGCGAAGATGCGCGTATCGGGCGCTTGTATTTGCCGCTCGAGTGGCTGCGCGAGGCCGGCCTCGATCCAGAGCGGTGGCTGAAGCGCCCGAAGTTCGACGAAGCGCTCGGCTCGGTCGTGCAGCGCCTGCTCCGTGCCGCCGACCAGCTCTACGCCCGCTCCAGTGCGGGCATTGCCTGGCTCCCGGCAGACTGCCGACCGGGCATGCATGCCGCGCGCTTGCTGTACGCAGAGATCGGACACGAAGTCGAGCGCAACGGCCTGAACTCGGTCGCCCAGCGGGCCCACGTGGCTGCATGGCGTAAGTCAGGGTTGCTGCTGCAGGCGCTCGTTGTGTCGACGATTCCGCGACACGAGCTGTCACCGGCGGCACTCGACGAAGTGCGTTTTCTTCTCGACGCCGCACCTCACGATCAGCACGCCGGCGCGCCGATCTCGCGCACCGTTTGGCTGCTGGATCTGTTCGAGCGGCTCGAGCGACAGAAGCTCCGTACCCACGTCCATTGATGACACTGTGCGCGGATTGATCGAGCTGTTCGTCGTGCTGTCCTTCGTCATCGTCTGGGCGCTGATAGAGCTCTATCTCCTGCACTACGACCGTCGACGGGCAGCCGCCAAGACTGCAGCGGCCAAGAACAGCACGATCTCAGAGCAGCCGCAGCGGACGGGCGACCCGGAATCGCAGCATCGCTTGCACCCACCGTGAACTAAAGCGGTCGAGCGACAGGCTTTCATGGATCGACGTCGTCGTCTGACCGAACAATCGCGTACGCACGACCGAGCGGGCGTAAAACGGCGCATCCAGCAGCGTCTTGGAGACACGCGCCGCGCCGGCATCATCGCTGCGCGTCAGACGGGTGATTCCCCAACGTGACGAGGGCAGACCGCTCAGGGGCGGCGGATCGAATGCCCGCAGCACACCGGTGTGATCGAATTGCACAGCAAGGTTCCGCGGTGCGCCTTCGCGCGGCTGGACGTCGTACAGCACGGCGGTGCCATCCGTAACCTGCGAGCGCGACCAATGCCAGCCGGCAAAGGCTTTTTCCAGCGGCTCGGTGCCAGTGTTCGAATCGAAGTAGCCGCTGCCGCGCCAGCGCATCTGCGGAATCTTGAGTGCGACCTCGACGTGTCCGCGGCCAGCGAGCGGCGACCAGAAGTGCCTGCCGGCGCTGTCGAGCGCGAGACGCGCGTTGCTCAGCCAGAATGGCGTGAACGTCACCGTGCCGCGCACTGGCCTGCCGCCCGGCACGGTCACCTCATTGATGTCGAAGCTCAATCGTTCGCCATCCCATTGCAACGAGCTCGACCCGATCACGAACGTAGCGGGTGTCAGCAGCACTTCGTCGCGTCGGCGCTCCGTGAACGTCCAGCGATTCGAGCGACCGTAGTGGAGCACGACGTTCAACGCACAGTAGTCGAACGGATTGGCGGGCC
>CADEEJ010000530.1 GCA_902826315.1 uncultured Steroidobacter sp. | reverse complement strand
GCGCACGCTCAACGTCAAGGCGGCGGTCGACAACGTCAACTTCTACTACGGCCAGAATCGCGCGCTGAAGAACCTGACGATCCCGATCGCGGACCGGCAGGTCACCGCGCTGATCGGCCCGTCGGGGTGCGGCAAGAGCACGTTCCTGCGCTGCTTCAACCGCATGCACGATCTGCAGCCCGACACGCGCTACGAAGGCAGCATCACGCTGCACCCAGACGACCTGAACCTGATCGGTCCGGGCGTCGATCCGATCGAAGTGCGCATGCGCATCGGCATGGTGTTCCAGAAGCCGAACCCGTTCCCGAAGTCGATCTTCGAGAACGTTGCTTACGGCCTGCGTCTGCGCGGCATGCGCAATCGCGCCACGTTGGCGGAAGAGGTGGAGAAGGCGCTGCGGGCAGCGGCATTGTGGGATGAAGCGAAGGATCGGCTGCAGGATTCGGCGCTGGCCCTGTCCGGCGGCCAGATGCAGCGCCTGTGTATCGCGCGCGCTCTCGCGACGACACCCGAGATCCTGCTGTTCGACGAGCCGACCTCGGCGCTCGATCCGATCGCCACCGCGAAGATCGAAGAGCTGATCTCCACGCTGCGCGATCAGGTGACCGTGCTGATCGTCACGCACAACATGCAACAGGCCGCGCGCGTCAGCGACTACACCGCGTTCATGTACCTCGGCGAGCTCATCGAGTTCGACGAAGCCGCGAAGATCTTCACGAACCCCTCGAAGAAGGCGACGGAAGACTACATCACCGGCCGCTATGGTTGAGCCTGCCATTCCGGAGCGTGCAGTCATGCACTCCGACCCGGTAGAAGGCCACACCGCGAAAGCGTTCGACGGCGCTCTGACGCAGCTGCGCCTGCATACCGTCGGCATGGGCGGCCTCGTCATCGATCAGGTTTCCACCGCAGTCCGTGCGCTGCTCGAGGCGGACGCGGCGCTCGCTCAGACGGTGCTTTCCCGCGAGTTGCAGGTCAACGAAATGGAGCGCGCCGTCGATCGCGAGGCGTTCGAGCTGATTGCCCTGCATCAACCGGTCGCGGGCGATCTGCGCATGGCAACCGCTGTCTCGCGAATGACTGTCGAGCTGGAACGCGCCGGCGACGAGTCGAAGAAGATCGCGCGCTTCGCGGCGCGCATGGCGAGCGGCGAGCCGCAAGGGCCGGTGCGTGCGGTCGCGCGTTATCTGCAGCACATGGCAGAGCTTACGAGCGGCATGCTGCGGGATGCAGTTCGTGCGCTCGATGAATCGGATTCCGACCTGGCCGAGCGCGTCCGTGCGCGCGATTCAGAGCTCGACGCGGAGTTCGCGGCGGCGCTGCGCCAGCTGCTGACGCTGGCGATGCAGGATCAGCGCTACCTCGGCGTGACGATCGATACGGTGTTCGCGCTCAAAGGCCTCGAACGCATCGGCGACCACGCCAAGAACATCGCCGAGCAGGTCGTGTTCATCGCCAGCGGCCGCGACATGCGGCACAAGAAGCCTGTCAGCCAGGCTTCGGTCTGAGTCCTCAGAAGCTGAACGTCATCACGAACGCCGCCGACGTCGAGTCGCCGAAGTCGAAACTGCCCGAGCGCACGCTGGCACCCAGCGACATCACGTCGTTGACGCGCTTGCCGAAGCCGAGCTCCCAGAAGTACTCGTAGCCGCGCTGCAGGTCGGTCTCGACGTCGTCGTCGTGCAGCAGCCAGCCCTTCTCGCTGGTGAGCTTCCACTTGGCGCGACCGGCTTTCGGCACGATGTGCCAGCCGTCGCCGAGCTCGAACTGGTAGCCGAGCGCCACGTAGTCCTGGCGCAGCACGAATTCGTCGTCCGCGTTGAAGAAATCGAAATTGCCGTAGGACTCGGTGCCGCCTTCGACCAGCAGGCCGACCGGCGTCACGACGGCGAACGAGACGCCCAGGCCGCCGGTGTCCAGCTCGGCGAGGTCCTCGTCGACGTTGCGGAACTGGTCGAGCTTGAGCACGCCACGCCCGGCGCGCGGACTGATCTGGAACTCGGTGCGCTCGGCCGCCAGCAGCGGAGTCGTCGTCGTCAGCGCGCACACGGTTGCGAGCGCCATGCAAAGCTTACGCATGCTCAAATCCTCCTCGGTCTCCCGATCGTTGCTGCGGACCGTAGGGCTGTGCAGCGCGCTTGCGCAATGAGGCGGCGCGAAGTGCCGTATCCCGATACAGCCGGGCATGAATTCCGTGACCCTGTGCTGAACCGTCGGTAAACCGTGCGCACGCGTGGACAGTGCGGCGGGTGCAGG
>CADEEJ010000529.1 GCA_902826315.1 uncultured Steroidobacter sp. | reverse complement strand
AGTGCGGCGAGCCGCAGAAGAAAGACGTCTCGCACGAAGACATCTACGCCCGCAATTCACTCGGCAACACCAATAAGGTCGGCGTGAAGACCACCGAGCGCTGGCGCTACCAAGCCAGCAACCGCGTACTGCCGATGCTGGTAACGATCGTCGACGGCAAAGTCGTCAGCATCGAGCGGACTGAGTAAGACGCACTCATCGAAGGCTGGCGATTCGCGGAGTTTCCTGCGAGCGCCTTTCCCGCCGATTCCCATACGATGGGCACTCTTTTTTTATGCCAGGGATGACATATCATGCTGCCCGCTACGGAAGGCAAGCCGCTGGTCTGGTTGCACGGTGAGATCAAGACGCCGCCGTTTTCCCGGGCCGGGCGCATCGAGGCGGGCTTCCTGTTGCGACAGCTACAGAGCGGCAAGCGCATGGGCATGCCGCATTCGCGACCGCTACCGTCCATCGGATCCGGCTGCCACGAGTTGCGCATGCGGGATACGGACCATTCGTGGCGCATCGTGTACTTCCTGGACACGGACTTCATAGTGATCCTGGAAGTGTTTGCGAAGACAACCAAGGCCACTCCGACAAACGTCATCGAGATCTGCAGGAAAAGATTGGCCGGGTACCGTCAACTACGTGCTTAGGGAGCGAGACAGGTGAAGCGACTGAATTCCGCGAAACTGCGCAAAGCCGGCTGGCGGTCGGGGTCCGTCAAGGAATTTCTCGGGCTGTCGGATGAGGAAGAGGCGCTGATCGAAATGCGGCTGTCGCTCAGCCGCGCGTTGCGCGAGCGGCGTATTGAGGGTGGCATCTCGCAGACCGACCTGGCCGCGCGAATGGGTTCGAGTCAGTCGCGGATCGCAAAGATGGAAGCCGCTGATCCGACCGTCTCGCTGGATCTGCTCATTCGCTCTTTGCTCACGCTGGGCGCAAGTATCAAGGACATTGCACGCGCGATTGCCCGCTAGCAGGTAGTCGAGTCAGGCGCGCAGTGCAGCCTGGTCGGCGTGCAGAAACCAGCGATTCAGCACGACGTTGCGCGTGAACCATTGCGTCTGCATGAGACCGCGTGCCAGCGCGAGCTTCCAGGATTCCGGCAACGAGCCTGCCAGTGAAGCGCCGTGGTTGCGATCGCCGAAGCGCGCGGTGAGCTGCGTTTCGTATTCGCTCAATCGTTGCTTGCTGTAATCGCCGCTCGCGCTCGCCACGATTTGCGCGGCCATCAATCCTGACTCGATCGCTGGACGGATGCCCTCGCCGCTTTCCTGATACGCGAGGCCGGCAGCATCGCCGATGATCAGCACGCCATCGCCGACGACCGGTCGCTGCGCGTGCGAGTACAGCAGATACGCGTGGCCCTTGAAGCGCGCGGGCGTATCGGTGGGGATCTTGCCTTGCTCTTGCAGCCAGCGACTGAATGCATGCACGTGCTCCGGCAGTCGATGATTGCCTTCCCGCCCGAGCCCGACGTTGAGGAAATTCCCTTTGCGGAAGCACCAGCCGTAGCCCTTCAGGTCGTCGCAGAAATACAGCTCCGGCCGGTCGTGCTCGACGTCGCAGTGCTCGGCCTGTTCGTCGGTCATCTCGAACTCGATCTCCTGCGCGGAGATCGCACGCTCGCCCTTGCCGAGATTTGCGCCGAGAAAGCGTACGACCGGACAGAAGTGACCGCCCGCGCCGATCACGAGCCCCGCGCTGATCGTGCTGTTGACCAGCCAACGGCCAGCGACGCGCTCCATCGATTCCCACGCTTCGCCAAGTCGCAACCGTGCACCCGATCGTTGCAGCAAGTAGTTGTCGAATTCGCAGCGACGGATGCCGTAGCTGACGATCCTGTCGTAGTGCACGGGCTTGGCAGTACGCTCGCCCATGCCCGTGATGAAGCTCGTGATCGGCTGCAGCACGCGACCTTGCTGGTAGTCGCGGGTGTCGATCTCCAGCTCTTCGACGACCTGCGGCGTGATCCAGCCCGCGCAGACCTTGTCGCGCGGGAACTCGCTCTTGTCGAGGATCAGCACATCGAGACCCGCGCGACGCAGCTGGCGCGCGCACGACGAACCCGCCGGCCCACCGCCGACGATCAGGACGTCGCACGACTCGCGTGTGGTCATCACCTGCTCATCGTTGATAGATGTCGGCCCGGGTCCACGGGATCTGGTTGTTGCGGCCCGGCGCGAACACGACCTGGAACAGTTGCAGCTCGCCGACCGAGAACGCCGCCTGCGAGCCGAGCAGGTACAGCCGCCACATGCGGACGAAGCGCTCG
>CADEEJ010000528.1 GCA_902826315.1 uncultured Steroidobacter sp. | reverse complement strand
GTGATGCTGCAGACGGACTTCGCGATCTACGTCGGCATCGTCTACTCGTACCTGCCGTTCATGATCCTGCCGCTGTACACGAGCCTGGAGAAGATGGACCTGACGCTGCTGGAAGCCGCCGCGGATCTCGGCTCGCGGCCGTACAAGGCGTTCCTGCAGATCACGCTGCCGCTGTCGATGCAAGGCATCATCGCCGGCTCGCTGCTCGTGTTCATCCCCGCGGTCGGCGAGTTCGTGATCCCGGCGCTGCTCGGCGGACCCGAGCAGCTGATGATCGGCAAGGTGCTGTGGACTGAGTTCTTCAGCAACCGCGACTGGCCGGTGGCGAGCGCGGTCGCCATCGCGCTGCTGATGCTGTTGCTGGTTCCGATCGCGTTGCTGCAGCGGGCCCAGGCCGCTGAGGCGCGGGGCACCTGACGATGGCCAAGAAAATCACAGCGTTCCGCCTCAGCGCCCTGATCGTCGGGTTCATTTTCCTGTACGGGCCGATCCTGTCGCTGATCGTCTATTCGTTCAACAAGTCGCGGCTCGTGACGGTGTGGGGCGGTTTCTCGACGCAGTGGTACGGGCGGCTGTTCGCGAATCAGCAGATTCTCGATGCCGCGTGGTTGTCGTTGAAAGTGGCGGCGCTCAATGCGACCGGTGCCGTGATTCTCGGTACGCTGGCGGGCACGGCGCTCGCGCGCTTCGGCAAGTTCAAGGGTAGGGCGCTGTTGTCGAGCATGACGACCGCACCGCTCGTGATGCCTGAAGTAATCACCGGTCTATCGCTCCTGCTCCTGTTCGTCGCGATGGAGCAGGTGTTCGGCTGGCCGGAAGGCCGCGGCTTCACGACGATCACCATCGCGCACATCACGCTGACGCTCGCCTACGTCACCGTCATCGTGCAGTCGCGGCTCGCGACGCTCGACGACTCGCTGGAGGAAGCGGCCATGGATCTCGGCGCGCGTCCCGGCAAGGTTTTTTTCGTGATCACGCTGCCGATCATCGCGCCGGCGCTGATTTCCGGCTGGCTGCTGTCGTTCACGATCTCGCTCGACGACCTGGTGATCACCAGCTTCGTCTCCGGCCCCGGCTCGAGCACGCTGCCGATGGTGATATTCTCGAAAGTGCGCCTCGGCGTGAGCCCGGACATCAACGCGCTCGCCACGATCATGGTGCTGCTGGTGACGATCGGCGTGATCATCGCGGGCATCCTGATGGCGAGGCAGGAGAAGCGCCGACAGCGCGACATGCAGCTGGCGGCGGGCGCGACGCTGAAGTGACGTAGCCATGATCCGCTCGAAACTCCCGCACGTCGGCACGACCATCTTCACGGTCATGACCAACCGTGCGCGCGAGCTCAATGCGATCAACCTCGCGCAGGGCTTCCCCGACTACGATGCGCCCGCCAAGCTGAAGGACCTCGTCGCGTATCACGTCGCCGCCGGGCACAACCAGTACGCATCGATGACCGGCGTCCCGCAGCTACGCGAGCAGATCTCGCTCAAGCTCGGTAGCACCTACGGCCGGCTGCTCGACAGCGAGAGCGAGATCACGATTACGCTCGGCGCAACCGAAGGCATCTTCTCGGCGGTGCAGGCGCTCGTGCATCCGGGTGACGAAGTGATCCTGTTCGATCCTTCGTACGATTCGTATGCGCCCTCCGTGTTGCTCGCGGGCGGGCGGCCCGTGCACATCCCGCTGCAACCGCCGCGTTTCCAGATCGATTGGGACCGCGTGCGGCAGTCGCTGTCGCCGCGCACACGCCTGGTGATCATCAACACGCCGCAGAATCCGAGTGCGACCATCGCCAGCGCCTCCGATCTCGACGTGCTCGCCGACCTGCTGCGCCCGACGTCGGCCATGGTGCTGTCGGACGAGGTGTACGAGCACATGATCTTCGATGGCGAGCGCCACGCCAGCATCGTCGGGCATCCGGAGCTGTACGAGCGCGGCGTTGCCGTGTTCTCGTTCGGCAAGACGATGCATGCCACAGGCTGGCGTGTCGGCTACACGGTCGCACCGGAAGAGGTGACGCGCGAGATTCGCCGCGTGCACCAGTTCAACACCTTCAGCATCGCTGCGCCGTTGCAGTTCGCGATTGCCGATTTCCTCAAGGCCGCGCCCGACCACAACTCGCAGCTCGGTGAGTTCTACCAGCGCAAGCGCGACCGGTTCTTGGACTGCCTGCGCAACTCCAGCTTCAGCTGGACGCCGGCGGCCGGTACTTACTTCCAGCTGCTCGACTTCAGCGCAGTTTCGCAGCAGAGCGACGTCGAGTTCGCGGATACGCTGCTGCGCGAGGCGGG
>CADEEJ010000527.1 GCA_902826315.1 uncultured Steroidobacter sp. | reverse complement strand
GTTCATGCCGTCGATCGTGCGGCGCACGGCCTCGCCGCCCTTGTGTGCGACGTCGACCGAGTGCCGCGCGACGTCCGAGGAACGCTCGGCGTTGCCGGAAACTTCCTCGGTCGATGCAGCCATGGCCGCGACGGACTCGGAGGCGAGGGCAACCTGCTTCGACTGCGCGACCGAAGCCTTGGCGAGGTGTCCGGCGGATGCCTGCGTCTGCTTCGCCGAGGCGTCGAGCGACACGGCGGAGTCCGTGATCGTCGTGACCAGCTCGCGCAGCGCCTCGATGGCGTAGTTGATCGAGTCGGCGATCGCGCCGGTGATGTCTTCGGTCACCGTCGCCTGCACGGTGAGGTCGCCGTCCGCGAGACTCGACAGCTCGTCGAGGAGCCGCAGAATCGCTTCCTGATTGCGCTCGTTCTTGCCGGCCTGCATCTCCAGCGTCTTGCGGATGTTGCCGCCCATGGCGTGCAGCAGCGACAGGATGAGCAGCGACAGCAGGCTGACGACCAGCAGGCCGACCGGCAACTCGCGACTGCCCAGAACTCCGGAGGCGCCGGCCGCCGGCACACCGACGCGGCTGTCGAAGCGCGAATAGATCTGATCGCCCGCCGTGACCAGCGACGCAGCCGCCTCACGGGCGAGCTTGAGGCGATCGGCCGAGCTGATTGCCGTGCGCACTTTCTCGCTCAGCTGTGCATACAGCGCGCTCGTAGTCTTGAAGCGGGCCAACGCATCCGCCGCGGTGAGCTTCGGCAGGCCGAGCCCGGAATCCTCGCCGCTCAGGCCGCCGACGACCTGACCCATGTAGTCGTTGCCGTCCGCGAGTCGCCGCGCGATCGCGGTGGGATCGCCGACGCCGCCGGCGAGCGCTTCCATGTCCTGCTGCAGTTTCAGTCCGGTCAGCTCGAAGCGTTCGAGGTGGCGCGTCATGCCGTCGATGCCGGGCGAGCCGAGCGCGCTCGCGACGTTGCCGAGGCTCTGCATCAGCTGCGGCACCAGCGCGCGGACGTCGGTCGCGGCCTTGCTCACGCCCTCGATCGCTTCGCCCGAGCTGAGGATGACCTGGCTCTGCTTCAGCATCTCGGTCGAGCCGTCGAACGATTGCACGTCGCCGCCGAGCGAATGCGCGAGCTCGGAATAGCGCGCACGCGACTGCCGCAGCTTTTCGAGCGCGGCGGAATCGCCGTTCAGCGCCGCGTTCGCCTGCGCCGGAATCTTCTGCGACACGGCGAGCAGCTCGTTGATGCTGCGCACGGAGGTCGCGCCCGCGTCCATGTCCTGGCCGCCGAATGCCAACAGGCCCGCCGCCGCGGCAACGCACACCAAGGCGATGACCATCAGCACCGGCAGGAACCGGACGCCAACCATCTTAGTCTCGGCCATGGCGCTGTCCTTCGGTCCGGGAATTGTTCAATACGTCGCGCATCTGTCGTTTCACTTGTGCCGGCGCGCTACGAAGCAGCGGCTTGCAGGAATTCCGGGCTCTCGAGCAGCGTGCGCAGGCTGAACACCGGCCAGCTCTCCGTGCCGCGACGGAACGCCCCCGCCAGGTAGCGCTCGCAGCGAGCGATCGTGGGCGGCGGCGCATTGGAAAACTCGCCCTCGTTGAAACGGCGGAAGCCAAGGACCTCGTCGACCAGCAGGCCGGCCGGCACTTCGCGGTGGTGCGCCACCAGCACGCGCGTCGAGCGACCGGTATTGGTAGCGCCGCCGCCGAGGAAGGCGCGCAAGTCGACCACTGGCAGCAACTGGCCGCGCACGTTGGCGATGCCGCGGATCCAAGCCTTCGCACCCGGCACGCGCGTCACCACTGAAGGGAAGCCGAGCACCTCGCGCGTCTCTTCGCGCGCAACGAGGAAGCTCTCCGCGCTGATGCGGAACGCGACGCCGACCCACTCGCGCTCGCTGCCGGCGTCGCGACCCTGGCCGGTCAATGCAACGCGCGCCAGCCGCTCGAGCTCGAGCAGCAACTCGAACGGTTTGTCGCGCAGGGATTTGAGAGTGGCGCTCGCCGTCATC
Organism: uncultured Steroidobacter sp.; assembly: GCA_902826315.1. Lineage (GTDB taxonomy): Bacteria > Pseudomonadota > Gammaproteobacteria > Steroidobacterales > Steroidobacteraceae > Steroidobacter. The sequence goes on along the minus strand of CADEEJ010000527.1, from coordinate 279 downwards.
TTGCGTTCGGTCCGGCAGGCCTCAGCCCGCGAGGGCGGCCTGCGCCTTCTCGATCAGCTTTTCCATCGACACCGGCTTCACCAGGTAATCGACCGCGCCCTGGCGCATGCCCCAGATGCGATCGGTCTCCTGGTCCTTCGAGGTCACCATGATCACCGGGATCGACTTCGTGTCCGGGTCGGAGGCGAGCTTGCGCGTCGCCTGGAAGCCGTTGACGCCCGGCATCACCACGTCCATGAAGATCAGGTCCGGCTTCATCTCCTTCGCCTTGCGGATCGC
>CADEEJ010000526.1 GCA_902826315.1 uncultured Steroidobacter sp. | reverse complement strand
CCATCGCGCCACTCCCTTCTCAGGCAACGCATAGTCGATGAAAACACGCAGCACCGAACCGCTTCCCTTAGGCGTTACTTCAAAGCCAAGCCGATAGTGAGCAATTACCAGGAGTCGAGGCGCGCCTGTGGTTTCCCAAACCTTGCGGAAAGGTGAGTGGCGTTCCGTGACGATCTCCTCAACGGACAGGGCAATGCCGAACACGCGTCCGGCCAGACGCATCCGCGATCCAACGCTTCTTCCTTGTTGCTCATCGAGCTGAAGTTCCATCCTTCCTCCGCCCATCTTCCATGACGGTTTGCTCATATGAGAGGAGAGCCGGGTGTGATCGTCCAGATGCGCAAACACCTGCTCTGCGCTCGCTGCAACGAACCCGCTCGTTTCGTAGTGGCGCGACAGCATGAATCGCAACGCTAGGCGGCCGCCGACTTGCGGCTGATGGTTTGCAGTAATGAATCAAACGCATCTGCGAACAGCTTGAGGCCGTCGCGCTCAAGTTGCGCTGCGACCGCATTCAGATCGACGCCGGCAGCAGACAAGGCATTGAGCACACGTACGGCGTCTACCTGAGCTGTCGCCTGCGCAAGATCGCCGCGCAACTCGCCATGATCCCGAAACGCCTGCAACGTCTGCGGCGGCAGCGTGTTGACCGTATCTGCCGCGACCAGGCCCTCGACATAGACGACATCGCGGTAAGCAGCGCTCTTCGGGCTGGTGCTGGCCCACAACGGCCTTTGTACCTGCGCCCCCTGCGCAGCAAGCGCCCGGAAGCGTGCGCCTTCACGCATGTTCAAGAAGCGCCCGTACGCTGATGCGGCGTTTGCGATCCCGGCGAGGCCTTGCAACGCGGCGTGCTCGTGGCCGAGGGCTTGAAGCCGCGCATCCACCGCCGTATCGACCCGACTGATGAAGAAGCTCGCCACGGAGGCGATTCGCGAAAGTCTCTGGGTACTCTTGCGCGCCGCCTCCTCAAGTCCGCCGAGCCAGGCCTCAAGTACCTGCTCGTACCGCTCAACCGAGAAGATCAGCGTTACGTTGATGTTGATGCCGTCGGCGAGCGCCTGAGTGATCGCCGACAACGCTGCTACTGTCCCAGGAATTTTGATCATGACGTTGGGGCGAGCGACCGCACTGAACAGACGCCGCGCCTCCAACAATGTCGCCGACGGGTCGTGAGCCAGATGCGGATTCACCTCGAGCGACACGTAGCCATCACGGGCTTGCGTGCGCTCGTACACCGGCGCCAACAAGTCGCAAGCTTCGCGAATATCGGTGATGGCGAGCGCTTCGTAGACTTGCAGCGGTGCCATGCCTCGCTGCGCGTAGCCGTCGATCAACGATCCGTACGCCGTGCCCTCTGCGACCGCCTTCTGAAATATCGACGGATTGGACGTCACGCCGGAAACCCCATCGGATTCGATCAGCTGCGCAAGCTCGCCATTGCGAAGCAGATCGCGAGTGATGAAATCCAGCCACGCACTCTGACCTGCCCGCGCCAGCAGATTCAGACGGCTCTGTGCGTAAAGGGCTACGTCGTGTGTTTCGCTCTGCATGTGCGTTCCCGCCGGTTACCGAAGTGTAGGTTTAGCAATCGTCGTGCGCGATGAATATGCAACGCGATCGAATCGATGAGAGCGTCCTGCGGACCGCGTGACTCTGGAGTCCTCTCAACCTTCGCAGGAGTAAGTCGTTAATCAAGTCCGTCACCACCACATCCGTACACCGGCGACAAAACGGTGTTCGTTGACCGGATCGCCCTCGGCGCGTCGACGATCCGCAGTGCCGCCATACGAGCGCTCCCACACGTAACCCACGTAAGGTGCAACCTTGCGACTGAACTCGTAGCGCAGCCGCAGACCGCCTTCGAGATTGCCCAATCCGGACCCGAGTGCCCGTTCGTCTTCGGACTTGCTGTAGAGGTTGGCTTCCAGGCTGGGCGTCAGAATCAGCCGGTTGCTGAACAGGATGTCGTAGGACCCTTTGAGTCGCGCAGCGAGTCGGCCGTCTTCGCCCACATACGCAGTCGCTTCAACTTCGAACCAGTAGGGTGCGATACCCTCGATGCCTGCGGCCAGATACGTATGCGCGCCCGCGCCGAAATCCTGTCGGACGCCGAGCTGCGTACCCCAGAACGCCGTCAGGGGACGCCACCACAGCGCCTCACCGCTCGTGGTCGGGTCCAGTTCGCCGGGCACTTTCAGACCTTGCGTTCGCAGCCAGAGCTTATTGCGGTCATCGCCATAGTTCGCCTGCATACTCCAGGCGAAGCCATCGCCTTCATTGCCGGACAGCGC
>CADEEJ010000525.1 GCA_902826315.1 uncultured Steroidobacter sp. | reverse complement strand
CGACCGCGGCATATCCTTCCCGCTTCCTTATGGCCGGCCGCATCCCACAACACTTCATCGACGAGCTGATCGCCCGCGCCGACATCGTCGAGCTGATCGGCAGCCGCGTGCCGCTCAAGAAAGCCGGCAAGGAGTTCAAGGCCTGCTGCCCGTTTCACGGCGAGAAGACGCCGTCGTTCCACGTCGTGCCCGACAAGGGTTTCTATCACTGCTTCGGCTGCGGCGTGCACGGGACCGCGATCACGTTCCTGATGGATCACGATCACCTGAGCTTCGTCGAAGCGGTCGAAGATCTCGCCGCACGCGTCGGGCTCGACGTGCCGCGCGAAGAGCAAGTGGGCACGCGCCAGCCGCCGCCGACCGATGGCCTGTTCACGCTGCTCGACAAGACAGCCGAGCTGTATCGGCGCGAGCTGAAGGACTCGGAGCGCGCCATCGAATATTTCAAGAAGCGCGGGCTCACCGGCGATACCGCTGCGACCTTCTCGCTGGGTTACGCGCCCGATGCGTGGGACTGCGTGCTCCAGCAGTTCGGCGCGAGCGAAGCGGATCGCCTGAAGCTGCTGCAAGTCGGGCTGGTGATCGAGCGTGAGCGCAAGGCCGGCGTGAATCCCGGCTACTACGACCGCTTCCGCGATCGCGTGATGTTTCCGATTCGCGATGCGCGCGGCCGCACGATCGGCTTCGGCGGACGCGTGCTCGACAAGGGCGAGCCGAAATACCTGAACTCACCCGAGACCGAGCTCTTCCACAAGGGTCGCGAGCTATACGGCCTGTTCGAGGCGCGCCAGGCATCGAGAACCCTGACGCGACTGCTCATCGTTGAAGGCTATATGGACGTTGTCCGCCTTCATCAAGCCGGCATCACGTACGCCGTCGCCACGCTCGGAACCGCGACGACGCCGGAGCACCTGTCGCGCGTCTTCCGCATCTGCAACGAGCTGATCTTCTGTTTCGACGGCGATCGTGCGGGCCGGGCCGCCGCCTGGCGCGCACTGGAGAATTCGCTGAGCCAGGTACGCGAAGGCCGGCAGCTGCGCTTCCTGTTCCTGCCCGACGGGCACGACCCGGATTCGCTGGTCGGCGCAGAAGGGCGCGAGGCGTTCGAAGCGCGGCTCGCTCGGGCGGTGCCGCTGTCCGAGTACTTCATCAGCCATCTGCAATCGCAGGTCGACATGAGCTCGGTCGACGGCCGCGCGAAGTTCGGCGAGCTCGCCAAACCGCTGCTCGAACGCATTCCGGCCGGCATTTACCGCGAGCTGCTCGCGGACGAGATTGCGAAAGTCGTCCGTCTCGACCCCCAGCGCCTCGCGGCCGCGCTGAATACCGGAACGTCCGCGAACGCTCGCGCCAGCGAGCGCAAACCCACGCCGCCGCTGCCGCGAAAACCCGCGGCCGGCGGGCGCAGGAACCTGGTTCGCCAAGCCGTCCAACTCCTGGTTCACTACCCCCGGATCGCCGACAAGGTCCGCGATCTGAGCGCCTTGGCGTCACTGGACCGACCCGGAATCTCCCTGATCGTGCAGCTCGTAGAAGAATTGCATGATCAACCCTGCGACAAGACGGCCGTTTTGCTTGAACGCTGGCGCGGCCGCCCCGATGTTGAGCACCTCGAAAAGCTCGCCATGATGGAGTTACACATCGCGGACGAGGCCGGGGCCGCCCAGGAACTGTTGGGCGCCCTGGAACGATTGCTCAAGGAGGAGGAGAGCCAGCGCCGTTACGACGAGCTGGTCAGTAGACATAAGCCTGGGTCGGCCGACGGCCCCGAGGCCGAGCTCGACCCCCCGGGCGCGAGCCGGTCCACTTGAAATCCCGGGCGAACCTAGCATCCGTAGAGCGATCCAAGTACACTGCGCGGTCTTTTTAAGCCCGCGCACCATTCTGGGCGAATCCGAGCCCGGGGTGAGTCCGAAGCGAATTCAGAGGGCCCCTAACTTGAGCAAGACTTTGGCAGCAAAGAAGGAACCGGCACAGATTGCCGACGAGCGTCAATCGCAGCTGAAGCTGCTGATTGCCCGTGGCAAGGAACAGGGGTTCCTGACTTACGTCGAGGTCAACGATCACCTGCCCAGCGAAATCGTCGATCCGGAGCAGATCGAAGATATCGTCAACATGATTAACGACATGGGCATTCCCGTTTACGAGAAGCCCCCGGAGTCCGAGTCGCTGCTGCTGACGGAGCCGGTCGTCGCCGACGAAGAAGCCGCTGAAGAAGCTGCCGCCGCGCTCGCCACGGTCGACGCGGAGTTCGGCCGCACCACCGACCCGGTGCGCATGTACATGCGCGAGATGGGCACGGTCGAGCTGCTGACGCGCGAAGGCG
>CADEEJ010000524.1 GCA_902826315.1 uncultured Steroidobacter sp. | reverse complement strand
GGGGGCGTGAAGAAGCTGGAGGCGAGCTACAACATCGTCACGGCGAACGAGGAGGAGATCCGCAATTCCAATCCGAAGAGCACGGCCGACCTGCTGAAGATCTCGCCCGGGCTGTGGCCGGAGTCGACCGGCGGTCAGACCGGCGCGAACATCGAGATTGCGGGCTTTCCGGGCGGTGGCGATGCGCCGTACTTCACGACGCAGCTGATGAGCTCGCCCCTGTACGGCATGCCGACGCTGTCGTTCTTCGAGACCACGACGATCTTCCGTCTCGACGACACGATTCGCTCGGTGGAGATCCTGCAAGGCGGCCCCTCGGTGGTGTTCGCCGGCGGACAGATGGGCGCGACCAGCAACTTCCTGCTCAAGACCGGCTCGGATGAGCCGAGCGGCAGTCTCGGCCTGACGATCGGGGATGAGAATCTGTATCGGGTCGATGGCTTCTACGGCTTCAAGATCTCGGAGGGCTGGTACGGCAGCGTCGGGGGGTTCTATCGCGTGTCCGATGGGGTGCGCGATCCGCAGTTCGATGCGGACAAGGGCGGGCAGTTCACGGCGACGCTCAAGCGCGAGTCCGACCGGGGCGATCTGATCCTGTATGCGCGTTACCTTGACGACAAGAACCAGTTCATCACGCCGATTCCGCTGATCCAGCGCGGCACCGACAACTTCAGCGAGTTCCCGGGCTTCGATCCGCTGACGGACACCTATTACAGTAAGGCGATTCAGCACGTGCGGCTCGACGGCTATCCGGGCGGGCCGCGCAACGCGGATCTGGCCAACGGCCGCGGCGCGCAGATGGTCTTCCTCGGCGCGAACTACGACTACGACTTCGACAACGGCTGGTCGATCAGCGACAAGTTCCTGTTCAACAGCGGCGACGTCGACACCAACGCGCTGTTCTCGGGCACCAATCCGGCCTCCTTGTTCGATGAGCTGTACACGATCCCGACGAATCTCGGCGGCTTCCAGCTGCCGCTCAACTCGGCCACAGCCAACTTCGTCGGCGGCGGCGCGGTCCCCGCCACGCAGGGGGTGATCCACCAGGGCTGGTGGTTCATCCACAAGGAGCTGGAGCAGTTCAACAACGACTTCCGGCTCAGCAAGGAATTGTTCGACGGCAACACCCTCACGGTCGGCCTGTACACCGCCTACTACACGATGGACGACGAATGGGCGCTGGGTAACCAGATGTTCATGACCAACACCCCGAATGCGCGGCCGATCACCGTGAGCTTCGTGAACGGCGGGCAGACCTTCCAGCTGACCGACAACCAGGGCTTCCTGGACAACGGCGGCTTCAACATCGCGCAGGCCGGTCATGCCTTCAACCGGGCGCTGTACCTGTCCGATTCCTGGCGTATCGATCAGTGGCTGCTCGATGCCTCGGTGCGCTTCGAGAATCAGGACGCCACCAATCGCGTCTGCAACCTGAGCAACGTCAACACGGACGGCAATCCGCTGACGCTGTACAACAACTCGGTGCCGGTGTGTAACGGCACGCTCGCCATCACCGACTACGACGAAGACTTCACCTCCTGGACGGTGGGTGCCAATTACAGCTTCACGGACTCGATGGCCACTTATGTGCGGGTGAATCGCGGCGGGCACTTCTCGGACTTCGACAACGGCATCCGCGGCAGCACGACGGGTAACACCCCGCCGATCCAGGTCATCCGCAACTTCGAGGTCGGCTTCAAGTTCGAGAACGACCTGATCTATGCCGACATCAGCGCCTACTACCGCGACTTCACCGGTCTGCAGTATCAGCAGACCACGGCGAACGGCTCACCGACCGGCGCGCGGCTGCAGTACGGCTCGGAGTCCAAGGGCATCAACTTCATCGGCTGGATCCAGCCCACCGACAACTTCCGCTTCCGGGTGCTCGCCAACTATCTGGACGGCGAATACACGGATCGCGATGAGTGCGTGCCGTTCACCAACGTCGTGACCGGCAACGGCTGTGCGCGGATCGAAGGCCAGCAGCTGCAGCGTCAGCCGAAGCTGCGCTACATGCTGACGCCGAGCTACACGTTCCTGCTGCCGTGGGGCGACCTGGAGGCGTTCGTCAGCTACACGCACGTCGGGGATCACACGCAGGATCAGTCCGGGCTGCAGCAACTGGGCACGTACGAGACCTGGGACTTCGGCCTCGCCGCGAGCGTCGGGGACAACTGGCTGTTCAGCCTGCGCGGCACGAACGTGACGGACGAGCTCGGCCTCACGGAAGCCAACTCGCGCATCTTCGGCACGGCCGCCGGTACCGGCGGTGTTATCCTGGCGCGCCCGCTCGAGGGCAGCGAAATCAACTTCCAGGCGAAATATCGGTGGTA
>CADEEJ010000523.1 GCA_902826315.1 uncultured Steroidobacter sp. | reverse complement strand
CGATCACGAACCTGCAGCAGCTGGAAGACACGCGCAGCAAGCTGCGCAACGCGCGCATAGATGCACTAGTGATCCGAGTCGGCGAGTAACCTCAGCTCGACTCCGATCCGTACTGCACATACGCCCGCACCGGGAACGTCGCGCCACCCTGCCACGCAATCGGCACCGCGTGCAGCCGCCCGCCCCCGGTCGGCAGCGCAGCCAGATTCGTCATGTGCTCGCAGATCGGAATCCCCGCGCCGAGCAGGATCGTGTGCGCCGGACGGACCATGTCCGCCAGGTCGTCGATGTTCAGGGAATCGATGCCGACGAAAGCCACGCCCGCGTCCACCAGCAACTCGCATGCCTTCGCGGTCAGGAATGGGTTCTCGCGTCCGTAGCGCTCCGTGCGCCAATGTTTGCTGAAGTCGGTCCGCACCAGCACGGCCGTGCCTCGCAGGTCGACGCCGCGGAACAGCTCGGGACCCACTGCGCGACCGAGCGAGCGTGCATCGAAGACGCGCACCGGCACGTGCGCCACGCGTTCGAGCGGCAGTCCCGCCAGGTCCGTCGCCCCGCGATATCGATGGAGCGGGGAGTCGACGTACGTCCCCGTGTTGCCGCACAGATGGAGCGAGGCGATCAGGAACTCCGACTTGTTCTGATAACGCGCGCGCGAAGTGTCGTGATCGACGAACACTTCGACCTTGGGCTCCGGCAGGCCGGGATACGTCACCATGCCCGGCTCGATGACGTGACTGACTTCGATGAAACGTGGCATTGCAGAGGTCCTCGTGTCGTTGGCAGCGCGAGCGAGCGCGCAGAGCCCTGCGCCGACGCCGAACAGCACCGAGCGCCTCGTCAGGCTGCAGATTTTCATCGCAGCAGTCTAGTGCGCAGGCGTGGGAACAACCGTGGGAACGTAACTAGGCGAGCCGGCTCAGCAGCCGCTGGAAACGCGGCTCCTGGCGCAAACTGGCGTAATCCGGATCGTTCACGATCCAGTCGCGCTTGCCGCAACCTCGTGCGGCAACGCGCTCGAGCAGAGTCAGCGCCTCGTCCCGCTGCCCGACCCTCGCGTGCACGCAAGCGACATTGACCAGCGCACTCGTGTCGCCGGGATAGAGCGCGAGACAGCGCCGCGACCATTCGAGCGCGCGCTCGGTCTGACCAGCGTCGATGAGCGTACCCGCTCCCAGAGAAAGTGCCCGGCCATCGTGCGGATTGAGCGCGAGCACCAGCTCGACGCGGCGGATACCGGTCTGCACCGCGTCGTGCGCCGCGCTCTCTCGCCCGAGGGCATGGTCAGCGGTGGCGAGCAGCATGGGACTCTGAAAGTCCTCGGAGCGCAGCTGCGCGGCGGCGCTGAACATTTCAGCCGCGCACGTCATGTCGCCACGCGCGAATGCGGTTCTGGCGAAGTAGTAGTACCCATCGAACAGATAGGGATTGATGCGAATCGCCGCTTCGAACTCGCCGACCGCTTCGTCGTAGTGTCGCGAAAGCGAGCGCACCAGACCGCGCGCTGCATGAGCCTCGGCGAGCCGCGGCGCAGCTGCGAGCGCGCGCCGGCTCGCCTGTTCGGCCTGGGCGAGCACCACCTGGCTCGGATCGAACCACTCGTAGAGACAAGCATGCACCGTGGCGAGCCCGGCCCACGCCGGAGCGTAGTCTGCATCCAGCTCGAGCGCGCGAACGAACATCGCGCGGCTCGCTTCCAGGCCTCGGTGCATCATGCGAGCGAGATGCTGCCGTCCTTGCAGGTAGTAGTCGTAGGCGCCGTAGCCGCGAGACTCGTCGTGCTCCTCCTCGACCCGCTTCAGCAGCGCCGCGCGCCAGGCGTTGAACCGATGCCGCTGTGCGAGCACCCAGCCCATGAGCTCCGGGCAGTCGTCCAGCTCCAGCCCTTCGAGGAATTCGCCGCCGAACAGTGCGAGCAGATCGCGTGCCCGCGCCGCTGCAAGGTGGCCGACGCCGGCTTGTACGGCGCTTTGAACTTCGAGCGCATCGATACCGCTGTCGGCCAGGTCGAGCCGGATGGAGTCGTCGCCATTGACGACGCGCGCAGCGCCGATGACTGCACGCAACTTGCTGAGCGACCAGCGCAGCTCGCCACGAGGATCGCTGGTGGTGTCCCACAACAAACGACAGAGTCGGTGGCGCGGAACGGCGCGCGGCGCCACAGCCAGGTAGGCGAGAAGAGCTCGAACCTTACGCGATGCCGGCAGCTCCAGCGTGCGCCCGTCATGCGACACGCTCAGAGTCCCGAGCATTCGCAGGTGGAGACTCACGCCGGCGCCTCGGTTAATCCTCGGCGAGCTGCCGGAAGTCCACGCCGAGCGAGCGCAGCTTGCGATACA
>CADEEJ010000522.1 GCA_902826315.1 uncultured Steroidobacter sp. | reverse complement strand
TGACCGTCACCTGCCCGGATGGTGCAACGAGCCTGAAATACTCGTGCGTGTGGACTGTTGTGTGGCACCTGAAGATGTGTGGCAGGCCCACTTGGCCGCCAAGACGGCGTTAGTCGAGTACGTGCGCGCGAAGAGCGGCGCGTCGCTCGACGCCACGCAGCCGATCCTTGGCTTCGCGCGACGTATGACGTCCTACAAACGACCGGAATTGCTGTTCTCGGATCTTGAGCGTCTGCGCACCATTGCTCGGCGCACACCGTTTCAGATCATCCTCGCAGGCAAGGCGCATCCACGCGATGCGGAAGGAAAGGAACGAATCGCGCGCCTGCATGGAGCCTTGCGTGCGCTCGCGCCGGAGATCAACGGCGTTTACCTTCCGAACTACGACATGGCAATGGCGCAGAAGCTCGTCGCTGGTGTCGATGTCTGGCTCAACACGCCGCAGCCGCCCTTGGAAGCGTCCGGTACGAGCGGCATGAAAGCCGCGATGAACGGCGTGCCGAGCCTATCGGTTCTCGACGGCTGGTGGGCCGAAGGATGCATCGAAGGCGTGACCGGCTGGGCTATCGGTGACGGGCGTATCGAAACCGCCATCAACGACGCTCGCTCGCTGTATGACAAGCTGGAACAGCGCGTGCTGCCTTTGTATTACGAGGATCGAGCCGGATGGACGTACGTGATGAAGTCCTCGATCTCCAGAAATGGCATGCTCTTCAACAGTCACCGCATGATGCGGCGCTACGCCGCCGAGGCCTATCTCTAGCATCGACAATTGACAGCGGCGGTGGGTCTGCACTGCCGCTTTCGCGTGGAAATGTTCGTGCCCTCCAGCGTGCGCGCGGGAGTGCGATCTCTAGAAATCGTTCGTCTTCTATAAATAGCCACCGCATGATGCGACGCTATGCTACCGAGGCCTACCTCCTAGCATCGACAAGCACTGCAGGAATCGAATCAGGGTCGATCACTTAGCGAGCCATTCGCGAGCGTCGCGCGCAAGCAGCTGAGTTGATTCCGCGGGGCCCCACGACCCGGCGGGATAGAACGCGAGATCCCTCGCATCATGCGACCAGTACTCGAGTACGGGCGCAAGCACGGTCCAGGCATGCTCAATCCAGTCCTGACGCAAGAACAGTGTTGCATCCCCGAGCATTACGTCCAGCAGCAGACGTGCATAGGCGTCCGGTGGCGGGCCGCCGAATGCTTCGGCATAGTTAAATTGCATTGCCGCCGTCCGGACGCGGAGCTGCGGACCGGGCGCCTTCGTTTCGAAGCGCAATTGGATGCCCTCTGCCGGTTGCAACTGAAAATGCAGCCGATTGGGCGTCAGCTGTGCGGCTATCAACGGCTGCAGAACAGAGGCAGGCACCGCCTTGAACTGCACGACGATCTCGCTGCTGCGACGGGCCAGGCGTTTACCGGCGCGCAGATAAAATGGGACGCCCTGCCAGCGCCAGTTGTCCACTTCAAGCCGCAAGGCGGTGAACGTCTCGATGGCCGAATCAGCCGCAATGCCGGGTTCGGAGCGATAGCCTCGCACGACTTCATCGCCGATCTGCCCCGCTGCATACTGCCCGCGCACGCTGCACCGCTGACCATCTGCGGGACTCAACGGCGCCACGGCCGCGAGCACCTGTACCTTTTCATCGCGCATAAAGCACTCGTGCATGGTACACGGCGGCTCCATCGCGGTCAGACACAAGAGCTGCAGCAGATGGTTCTGCACCATATCGCGCAGCAGACCAGTGCGATCGAAATAGCCTGCTCTGCGTCCCACGCCCTCGCTTTCGGCAACGCTGATCTGCACGTGATCGATGTAGTTGCGGTTCCAGATCGGCTCGTAAATCGCGTTGGCGAATCGGAAGACCAGCAGGTTCTGCACAGTGTCCTTACCGAGATAATGGTCGATGCGATAGATCTGCGACTCGTCGAACACGCCACTCAGCACTTGATGCATGCGCTTCGCACTGGCGAGATCGCTGCCAAAGGGCTTCTCAAGCACCACCCTCACCCACCCGTCATTCGAAGTGGAAGACAGACCGCTTGCGCCGAGACGCTCCACGACGATTTGCGCCACTCCTGGCGGCGTTGCGAGATAAAGCACTCGTCTGTGAGCAACCGTATGCACACGATCCAATTCATTGAGGCGGGCAGCCAGCGTGGCGTAAGTAGCTGCGTCCTCATAGTCGACGACCTGAAAAAAGCAGCGCTCCAGCAATTCGACAGGTGCCTGCACGCGCTCACGGAAATCTGCATCGCGCATCGGCGTGCGGCCAACGCCCAGGATATAGCTGCGCTCGTGGAAAGCGTTCCCCGCTTGGAGCTGCACCAGCGCGGGCAACAGCTTCCTGCTGG
>CADEEJ010000521.1 GCA_902826315.1 uncultured Steroidobacter sp. | reverse complement strand
GGATGACTGTTGGGGAACCTACGTGGCCCTACTGCGTAGTGCACGCAAGCACTACGTTCTTCGCGACTGCTCTGGAAGGCTTCCCTGTTATTGGAGTCAGCACGATGGCGTCACAGTCGCGTTCAGCGATATCGAGGATATTCAGTCGCTACCCCTTCCTCCCTTCTCACTCAACAAGACCTATCTGGCAGCCTTTGTTCACACCGATCTCATAAACGTCAAAGAGTGCGGCCTGAACGGGGTTACGGAGCTTCTTGCCGGCGACTGCCTAGAGGTCGGGAGCGGCTCCACGCGCCAGTATTCTATTTGGGATCCACGGGTTATTTGCATGACGGACCCGCTGGATGACTACGAGTTTGCGCGAGCAGCGTTGAAAGAGACTACGCAGCGCTGCATCGACGCGTGGGCGGCTGTCTATACGAAGATTGTCCTTCGCCTGTCTGGAGGTTTCGATTCAGCAGTCGTGCTGGGTTCCTTGCAGCGATCGCCGAAATCGCCACATGTTTCCTGCATCAACTACTTCACCAGCGACATGCCAGACGATGAGCGGGATTACGCAAGACTGGCAGCAAGCGAAGCAAATGTGGAGTTGCATGAGCAGCCCCGAGACACGGCGGCCGGCGTGTTCGACGACCGATGCTTACGACTACCTCGTGCAGCCAAGCCGACCATCCCCTTCTTCTTTCGCGCATTCGATCTGCAGCCGACGAACAATCTCGTTGCCAAACTTGGAGCAGAGGTCGTTTGGACCGGACAGGGAGGAGATCATCTCTTCGTTACCTCACGCGATGCACTCGCAGCGGCGGACTACATCTCACAGGTTGGCCTCGGAATTGGGCTCCCTTCAGTGATCGCTGACAGCGCGCGTCTCTCTGGGCACCCCTACATTCATGTGTTGCGCGACGCTTGGAGACATGGTCGACGTCGCAGCCTTTGGGTTACCGACCCCGCACTCCTTGATAGGGCCACCGATTTCGTGAATGAAGAGACACTCCCACCAAAAATCTCCGAATACGCGACAAATCCGTGGGCACTCGGGGCTGAGGACGTACCCAAAGGAAAGCAATTTCAAATTCAGCAGCTTGCTGATCTCTTGAACAGACAGAGGCCCATTCCAAATTTGGAAGTTGCTTACGAGCTCCACCCTCTCATCAGTCAGCCGCTGATGGAACTCTCTTTGCGGATACCGACCTATTTGTTATTGAAGGGTGGGCGCAGTCGTGCCCTAGCGAGAGACGTTTTTCAAGACCGCGTTCCGTTTCCGATTGTCCAACGTGAAGACAAGGGAGATGCTGCCGCACACGTGAGAGAGGCCATTCGCCGGAGTGAGACGTTTGTCAAAGAGTTATTGATGGACGGCATCCTCGTCCGTGAAGGGATCGTAAAACGCAACGCGCTCGAGCCCTATGTCGTGAAACGACAGCCATTCAAGCCGGCGCAGATGTATTCAGTGGTTGCGTGCATCGCAACCGAACTGTGGGCGCGGAGTTGGCTCGATCAAAAGCCTCAGTCAAAGCAATGCGGTCATAGCCTCTCAGCCATAGCCTGACCGATGCCGGACGGCTCGCACGGTCACTCCTGAGTGCCATTTGCTGTGCTCAGCATCTGCTGAGCTTCCCGGAGTTGCCTCCAGCGCTTGTATTGCTCTGCCTTCGACGGATCAGGATCTTCACGGTCTTGTAGCCAGAACTCGAACCAGTCGACCGTCCTCTCCGCAACTGCCAGCTTGTGTTGCGGCTGCCACTTGATGTGATATTCATCCGGAAACACATACGCGTCCACCGGCCGATGCGCATCTTTCAGCGCAACGATGGAAGGCAATGCCAGAAGAAGCTCGCGGTCGGAGACCTGCACGAGCAGTGGAGCACTTACGCTGTCGGCGTGATGAGCCAGGGAAAGCGCCTTCCATTTATCTATCGCAGAGGGGCCCGATGTAGCCATCAACATATCTCGATAGAAACGCCGCATGGATCCATTGATTGTTAGCGCATAAGCTTCGGGTGACCAATTCCCGCTGTGTGCGGCCGCCGCGAAGCGATGTGAGTTGAAAAGCGCGAACTCAGTGGTCTCGGCTCCGTCGCTGAGACCGGTGATTCCGACCTTGAGGGGATCGATTAGGCCCCCGCGATCGAGCCGGTCGAGAATGATTTCCAAAGCTGACAGCGCTTGCCGACGTGTGTAGCCATCCTTCCAGAGCTGAGCTTCGGACTGACCCTGCGCTTCCAAGGAAGACGCAACGTAGGTGGACAAGATGTCCTCATCCTCAGGCCTGTCAAAACTCAGGACCAAGAACCCGCGGGCCACTAGTGGAAGTATCGGATACTCGTCACCCACACCGCCGTTCAGGAAACCGCGCGAGCGAT
>CADEEJ010000520.1 GCA_902826315.1 uncultured Steroidobacter sp. | reverse complement strand
CCGGCAAGCGCGTGCGCGATCTGCCGATCAGGATCGAGAATCTCATGTGAAGGCAGTCGTGATGCTCGCTTGCGCGGCGTGCATCGCGACTCACAGCCACGCCGGTGACCTGCAGCGCCCCGCCATCGGCTTCTATCGGTGGCAGGAAGACTGGTCGGTGCTCGCCGATCCGCGCCGGCGCGTCGAACCAGGCGACGCGCTGAAGTACCTCGCGTTGGCGCGCGATGACCCCGACCGGTACCTGTCGTTCGGGATCACGCTGCGCGAGCGCTTCGAAAGTAAAGGCGACCAGTACCTGCTGCATCGATTCGAGCTGCACGCGGATGCCCACATCACCGACGACGCTCGGGTGTTCGTGCAGTTCGAGAACGCACTCGCGCCGGGCCGCGAGCATCGCAGCGTCGTCGACGCCAACGACGCAGACCTGCGTCTCGCGTTCCTGGACATCGGTGACCGTGCATGGAAACTGCGCGTCGGTCGCCAGGAAGTAGCTTTCGATCTGCAGCGGTTCGCCTCGGTGCGCGATGGCGCGAACGTGCGTCAGGCTTTCGACGCGCTGTGGGCGCAGTACGAGGGCGAACACTGGCTCGCGTCAGTGTTCCTGAGCCAGCCCGTCCAGTACCACAACGACGATGCCTTCGACGACAGCAGCAACGGACACTTCACCTTTCGCGGTACGCGAGTGCGCGGCCGTTTCGGCGACGCTACGCAGCTGAGCGCGACGTTCTCCGAATACAGCCTGGACGGTGCGCACTTTCTGTTTGCGTCGGGCAACGAACGGCGCCGCAGCCTGGACGCGCACTACAGCGGCGCCGCGAATGGATTCGACTGGGACATCGAAGGAATCGTGCAACGAGGTCACGTCGGCAGCGATTCGATCCGCGCGTGGGCAGCCGGCTCGATCGCAGGCTACACGTTCGACAAAGCATGGCGACCACGGATCAGCGTGCAGTTGGACGCAGCATCGGGCGACGACGATCCGTCCGACCGGCGCCTCGGCACGTTCAATCCGCTCTTCCCGAATGGCTACTACGTGACCCAATCGGGATTCACCGGCTATTCGAACCTGATCCATTTCAAGCAGGCAGTGACTCTGACGCCGACGCCTGTCGTGAAAGTGCTCGCGGCAGTCGGCGAACTGTGGCGGCAGACGACGCGCGACGCGGTCTATCTACAGCCGGTCATTGCGGTTGCAGGGACTGCCGGGCGCGGCGGCAGTTACATCGCCACGTATCTACAATTCCGGGCTGAGTGGACTCCTCGCCGCGATCTTGCGCTCGCATTCGAAGCCAATCACTACGACGGTCGCTTTGGCGACTACCTGGCGCTGGAAGCACGCTGGGGTTGGTGAAAGCCAACGACCGCTACAGCCGTAACGCACTTCTCGCGACGAGACATGGCGCGGGCATGCGCTGCCGGTCGAATCACTCAGCGGTGATCCTTCACCCGCTTAGTGATCGAGCAAAGAGAGGTAGCGATGGCCAAGATACTGTGCGTCCTGTACGACGATCCGGTCGACGGATATCCGAACTCCTACGCGCGGGACAGCATTCCCGCGATCGCCGGCTATCCCGGCGGGCAGACGGCGCCGACGCCGAAGGCCATCGACTTTCAACCCGGGCAGCTGCTCGGCTGCGTCTCCGGCGGCCTCGGACTGCGCAAGTTTCTCGAAGCTGCGGGTCACACCTTCGTCGTCACCTCGGACAAGGAAGGCCGCAACTCCACCTTCGACCGCGAGCTCGTCGACGCCGACGTCGTCATCTCGCAGCCGTTCTGGCCGGCCTACCTGACTGCCGAGCGCATCGCGAAGGCGAAGAAGCTGCAGCTCGCGATTACTGCCGGCGTCGGCTCCGATCACGTCGATCTGGCCGCTGCCAATGCGCGCGGTATCACCGTCGCCGAGGTGACCTACTGCAACAGCATCAGCGTCTCCGAGCATGCGGTGATGCAGATTCTCGCGCTCGTACGCAACTACATCCCCTCCTACCTCACGGTCATCGATCGCGGCTGGAACATCGCGGACTGCGTGGAACGCGCCTACGACCTGGAGCAGATGAACGTAGGCACCGTAGCAGCCGGCCGCATCGGACTGGCGGTGCTGCAGCGCCTGCATCCGTTCGACGTGAAGCTGCACTACACCGATCGCTACCGCCTTTCGCCGGCCACCGAGCGAGAGCTCAACCTGACTTATCACGACAACGTCGAATCGCTCGTCAAAGTCTGCGACGTCGTGTCGATCCACGCGCCGCTGCACCCGGAAACCGAGGGTCTGTTCAACGATGCGTTGCTCGGCAAGATGAAGCGCGGCTCGTACATCGTCAACACGGCTCGCGGCAAGATCTGCGATCGCGACGCCATCGTGCG
>CADEEJ010000519.1 GCA_902826315.1 uncultured Steroidobacter sp. | reverse complement strand
CGCGTTCTGGAATCAACGAAGCCGACGGCGATCGCCGCTACATCCGTCGCGCCCAGTGCGACGCCCTCAGTGAAGTAAGCTCGCGGCCGACCAGGAGTGGTCAGACACGAACAAGGAGACTGCCGCGAAGCACGGCAAACTCGTCGGCGAGATGCAGGATCGGACGCTGATTTAGAAGATGTAGGCGGCCCCGGCTTGCATCGCCGTCTCGTCATCCGGATCGGCATTGAAGATGTCGCCGTTGCCATCTTCTTGAGGCGCGTTGACAAGCATGGTCGCCCCGTCTCCCGTCAGGCTGACCGATGTTCCGAAGAGGTCTTCCGCGTCCGGGCTGTGCGAGTGAACGTAGTTCACCTGCGTCCATGTCGAGCCCACGCGATGAAATACATAGGCAGCACCGCTCTTTGTCGAGCCGTTGTCCGCTTGATCGCCACCCACGCCGGCAGCGCGGCTCGACTCCCCCGGCGCTCCGATCGCCATGATATTGCCGTCGTCGCTGAGATCGATCGAGGTTCCGAACAGGTCATTGGCATCCGTGTTGGATGCCTTGACGTACGCTTGATGAGTCCATGTCCCGCTGTTGCGAACGTAGACATTGGCAGCGCCGCTCGACGGCATGCTCGTGTTGGTCGGATCGCCACCGATGCCGCGCGCATTGCTGGCATCGGAGATCGAAGTCACCGCGAAGGTGGTGCCATCACCGGAGAGTGCCAGCGCAGTCAGAGCCCCGCCGCCGGGGTTCGGCGGCGTTACCGATGCTTCCTGGACCCAGGTGTTGCCCGACCGCTGGAACACATAAACCGCTTTCGCGGTTCCCGCCACCCCGCCGATCGCGAGCGTGCCACCGTCTGTGGAGATGGCAACCGTATTGAGGAGCAGCTCGTCACCGGGCCCGCTGTCCGACGCCTTGACGAAAGGCTGCAGCGTCCATGTGCCTGCGTCGCGCGTGAATACGTACGCCGCGCCGTAATCCGGCGCGTTGCCATGTACGTTGACATCCAGGATGGGAGCGCCCACCAGCAACGTGTTGCCGTCACCGGAAATCGCCATCCCCTTCCCGAAGTTATCTTGGGCAACAGGATTCAACGCTTGCAGCTTGGCCTGCTGGGTCCAAAGTCGGGTCGATGGGCTCCGCGTATAGATATAGACAGCGCCACTTAGACCTGCCGGGTCCATTTGCAGGAAATCCTGTATGGCAGCGGTGACAGCCAGCGTGTTGCCATCGGCAGAAAGAGCCACGACGGTGCCGAAATGCGCAAACTTGCACGTGCCCACTGCGTTGAAGTGGGTCTGCTCGAACCATGTGTCGTGGCCACTGACGCGCGCGGAGATGTACACGGCGCCCGCGCTGTCACAGCCTGGCTTGTGCTCGCCGATCGCCCCCATCGCCACAGTGCTGCCATCCGCCGAAATCGCCGCGCTGGTGCCAAAAAAATGCTGTGGCGGGGAATTCTGCGCCTTGAAGTACCCGATGAGTGGCAGGTTGCTCGCCGGAACACCGGGCGCGGAGGACGTGCAACCCGTGGCATTGCAGGCATCGACCCGGTAGCGCAGATGAGCCCAGTCCTCGAGGTGTACCGCAACCGGGTCGTCGCTGAAGGTTTGGACGAGGAGATCGCCGCTGATGAGCTGGAAGTCCGTGTCGCTGCGTGTCTTGAACACGCGATAAAAAGTCGCGCGTGCCGCTGGACCCCACTGCAGCGATTCGCTCTTCGTCTTGCTGCTCAAGCTGACCACGGGCGCATCGGGTGCATTCAGGATGCAATTCACCGCCACGTTGGAGACAGCTGCGTTGGCGATGGTGCCGCTTCCGTTCGTTACTGTGCACGTCTGGGCAGGTCCCGAAGGCTGCGTCCCTACCGTGATGCTGTAGCTGGCACCGCTCGCGACCGCGCTCGAGAACGTCGCCACGCCATTGGCGGATACGGCGAGATCGTTGCCGCCATTGTTCCTCAGGACGAGACCGGTTCCGGTAAGCCCGCTGACGTTGGCGCTGACAACGAAAGTTGGCGGAGGGGGATTACCACCCTTACCACCGCCGCCTCCGCCACATGCGGACAAGACGGCCGACAGCGTCAGCATCCCCACGAGCCCCCGAACGATGCTCCGTATCATTATGACAACACGTCAAAGTGGCAGGTGCAGGGGATTTTGCCACATGTCGTGGGCAACGCCGCAGTAGCCGAGCGCCAGCTCGGCGCGCCGACCAGGAATGGGCGGCCATCAACAAGGAGACCGCCACGACGCACGGGAATATGTGGGAGCTTACAAGCTCCCGGCTTGCCCCGAGAGCAGTCGCCAGCCGCTATCGGTCTTGACCCAGGTGTCCGTCACCCGAAGCTTCACGTCGAACGGCTTGCCCTTGT
>CADEEJ010000518.1 GCA_902826315.1 uncultured Steroidobacter sp. | reverse complement strand
AGGGAATATCTGCCGCGGGCACGAACCCACAATAGATGACCTTGTCGCGCACGCCGAGACGCTCGGCGTATTCCAATGTCGGCTGCAGCGTGCCCCGATCACCGCCGCAAAACACGGCCTGCGGGCACGAGCCGAATTTCTTTTGCATCAAGTACAGGGCGGCAACGATATAACGATGGTTCTTGTGCGCCCAGAACTGGGCGGGATAAAAGACGTAGGGCGCGCTCAACCCATACGCCGCGTCAACCTCGCCGCGCCGCTGCGCATCCTCCACCCATCCGAGAACGTCCTGGCTTATGAGGAATGGAGCGGCGTGCAGCCTTTCCTTGGGAACGCCGTAGTAGCGCGACAGATGCCGCCTTCCGTATTCAGAGTCGGTGATGACTGCAATCGCCTTGCGCAGCACGCTCTGGAACATGGTTTCGCGACGCTCGAATTCGCCCAAGCGTCCCACTTCCGGAAACTCGGGATTATCCAGATGACAGACGTCGAGGACGGAGAAGATATAGGCGTGGCTGTGCAGTTGCCTGGCACGCGAGTCCTGGTCGGCGAAAAACACCAGGTCGACTCCCAGACGAGTCAAGAGCCGGTCGAGCGCGGACAATCGCACGCCCAAAGATCGGCTGAAGAAAAGCCGAACTAGGTTGCTTGTTGAGAGGCGGGCGAGCAGCTTGCCGAGGATTGTCTGCCGGTGCAGCACACCGGCCAGCCCGTGCTCGCGGACGACCTGGAGCGCGTCCTCGCTGCCGCAGATGACGACGACCTGCAAATCCGCACGCTGCAGTAGACGCAGCACCCGCAATGTGCCCAGTTTGTGCACGTACGTGCCGCCGTCTGTTGCACGGCCCTCGAAGAAGGCCGCCAGGACAAAATGGCTCAATTTCAACTCCAGACGAACCAGAAAGCTCGATTCCGAATCCTCGCGGGCGCGGGGACCCATTCACACAAGGCTCAGCTCACTGTCGACGCGGCCACCAGGACTCTAGCTTGTTCAACAAACGTAATTTCCAGTTCATCAATCGCAAGACAAACGGCATTGACGCCTTCTCCAAGACCTTCGTCGCCGGCATCGTGATCGGTCGTGTCGCCAGCTCGCCGGGAGTGCGGAATAGTGCGCTGTAGCTACCGCAGTGCACGGACTCGAGGCCGTAACCGATGCTCACGCACAGAGGTTCAGGCGGATATAGACAGTACATATCTTTCAAGAAGGCGCTGGCCCACCAGCGCACGCCCCACGAATCGATCTGCCCGTCTATCTGCCGTTGCAGCATTCCGTAGAAGCCGAAGCCGCTGCGATCAAGCTTGCCGCGCAAATTCCGCGCATCGAGCCCCTGCTTCAGCACCACCGCGTTCGCCTCGAACTGCTGCCAGCCGCGTCGCCAGGTGGCCATGGTCCAGGTTTCGGCACCGCGGATGAAATACGGCGCCCTCTGCTTCGGCCAGATGGGAAACGAGTAGCCGGTGATGCAGATGACACGTGGCTCCGCGGCATAACGCGCGAGGGATTCATTCATGAATGCCAAGAAATGCGGCGACAACAGATTGTCGTCTTCTAGAAAGATCGCAGCCTCGTGCTGCGCCAGTGTTTCGCCGATCCCCTCGATGAAGGACCGCGCCAGACCGAAGTTATGCTCGCGGAACTTGAGCTGGAGGCTCTTGAAGCCGTGCAACTCGCGCAGAAACGCCCGCACTTCTTCCACGCCCTCACGATCCGCTGCAGACTTGGGGCCGTCAGAATACGCAATCAGGTCAACTTGCGGACTCTCGGGATTCGCCAGCAGGGACGCCAACACCCGCCGCAACACCGGCAACCTTTTGTAGGTGAAGATCACCACCGGGGCGAGGCTCATCGCGATGAACCGCCTTTGGAGGTTTCATTGGCAACAAACAGCGAGCGGACGCTGGTGCCCACGGCCCTGACCAGGCCGACGGCCGCAGACCGCAGGGAAGTCGTCGCAGCGCACTTACGCAGATACGCCTCGGGATGCACCAGCGCGCGGGGATCACCGCCGTGCACCTCGTGGGCGAGCTTGAGCGCAGGATGGCCCGGCAGAAAGGTTTCGCGGACGTACAACAGGCAATTCTGGCGATACCAGTAGAGAACCTCGCTGCGCTCCCACAAGGTGTCGCGAAACAAGTCGATGCAAACGTAACCTTCCTTTCTGAAGAAGGCATGCCAGTAGGCCGGCCATTGCTCGTTGACGTGATGGACACCTCCCTGGAACGGTATCGCGGCCGAGAACAGCACGACCGGCGCAAGCCGAGTTAACGATCGCACGAACTCTTCAGCATGGTGTGCATGCAGATGCTCGGCAACCTCGAGCGACATCGCCAGGTCGAATTCACGCTCGATCCGTATCGGCGCCGCCAGATCGGCGGCGCGAAAAGCCTCCGCGGGTATCTCCAGCAACTTGCGGTCCACGTAGTCGCCGTCGAGTCCCAGAA
>CADEEJ010000517.1 GCA_902826315.1 uncultured Steroidobacter sp. | reverse complement strand
TCTGGTTCTTCAACGAGCTGTTCCGGCCGCGCGAGCGGCCGATCACCAACGTGGTCGCGGTCATCGTCATGGTCGTGACGTTCATCCCGATCCTGCTGGCCTACCGCCTTACCCGTCGAGGTTCTCCATGAATACGAAGTTGCTCATCAACGGCAAGCTGGTCGCCGGCAAGGGCGCGAAGGAAGAAGTGCTCGATCCTGCCACGGGACAGCCGCTCGCGACGGTTGCCGAAGCTTCGCCGGAACAGATCGTCAGCGCGGTGTCGGCGGCGGCCAAGGCTTTCCCGGCGTGGAGTGCCACGGTGCCAAAGGATCGCGCAGCGCTGCTGCTGAAGGTCGCCGATCGCATCGAATCGGAAGCGACGGACTACGCGCGGCTGGAGTCGCAGAACTGCGGCAAGCCGTACGCCGCGGTCATGAACGACGAGATCCCCGCGATCGTCGATGTGTTTCGTTTCTTCGCTGGCGCGGCGCGCACGATGCACGGCGCAGTCGCGGGTGAGTACTTGCCGGGCTTCACCAGCATGATCCGGCGCGATCCGGTCGGCGTCGTCGCGTCGATCGCACCCTGGAATTACCCGCTGATGATGGCTGCGTGGAAGCTGTCGCCGGCACTCGCGGGCGGCAACACCGTCGTGCTGAAGCCGTCGGAGCAGACGCCGATTACAGCGCTGAGGCTCGCGACGCTGCTCGCCGAGTTGTTCCCGCCCGGCGTCGTAAACATCATTCACGGCCGAGGCCCGACAGTCGGCGCGTCGCTGATCTCGCAACCGCAGGTCGCGATGGTCTCGCTCACGGGCGACGTATCGACGGGAGAGAAGGTGTTGCAGGCTGCAGCGAAGGGCGCGAAGCGCACGCACCTCGAGCTCGGCGGCAAGGCGCCGGTGATCGTGTTCGATGACGCTGACCGTGAAGCGGTAGTGAGCGGCGTGCGCACTTTCGGTTTCTACAATGCCGGTCAGGATTGCACGGCCGCGTGTCGCATCTACGCCGGGCCGAAAATCTACGACAAGCTGGTTGCCGATCTCACGAGCGCCGCGAGCTCCATCAAAGTAGGCAAGCAGGACGAGGAGGGAGTCGAGATGGGGCCGCTGATCAGCGCGAAGCAACGCTCGCGCGTCGCGGGCTTCGTCAATCGCGCGGACAAGAGCCGCCACATCGAGATCACGACCGGCGGCAAAGCGCGCAGCGGCGGGGGTTTCTTCTTCGAGCCGACCGTGATTGCCGGCGCGAGGCAGAGCGACGAGATCGTGCGGCGCGAAGTGTTCGGGCCGGTCGTGTCGGTGACGCGCTTCAAGGATGCGGACCAGGCGATCGAATGGGCGAACGATTCCGACTATGGCCTGGCCTCATCCGTATGGACGAACGATGTCGGCAAGGCGATGCGCGTCGCCGCGCGGCTGCAGTACGGCTGCACCTGGATCAACACGCATTTCATGCTGATCAGCGAGATGCCACACGGCGGCCTGAAGCGCTCCGGGTACGGCAAGGACTTGAGTATGTACGCGCTCGAGGACTACACCGTGCCGCGGCACGTGATGGTCAAACTGTAGGTCGCGCTTCAGTCCGGCTCGAAGGTAGCGGCCCGAGCCAGCGCGCGGGCAATTCCAGCGCGCTCACGACCGACACCAGCACCGCTGCCGCATACGGCACAGCCTGGATCAACAGCATCGCGATCCACACCGACACATCCGGGCCCTTCAGCTCCTCGGGAATTCGCGTGAGCCCGAACGCGGCGACCAGCAACACGATCAGCATGAAACTTTCCGTGCGCGCAGCAGCTATTCCTTGCGCCGGCGCGTGCGGTTGCTTGTGCTTCGGTGTGCGGAAGAACGGCTGATTGCGAGTGAACAGCGCCTTCACGACCGCGACACCGATCGTGTGCGACAGCGCGAGACCTGCAAGCGCAGCGGCGAGCGTCTGACGGATATTCGCGCCGACCCTCGCGCCATACAGGTGCGCGAGCTTCGCCAGCTTGAACGTGAACAGCGTGAGCGGCAGCGCCGAGAACATGATGAGCGGCGGATCGATGAGCTGCGGCGCGACGATCATCGCGAACGACCAGACGAGCGCCGCGATCGTGAACAGCAGGTTGAGCCCGTCGGCGAGCCACGGCAGCCAACCGGCCACGAAGTGATAGCGCTGGCCGCGCGTCAGCCGCTCGTCCGAATGCGAGAACAACGCTCGCGCGTGCGCTCGGAGAATCTGCACGGCGCCATAAGCCCAGCGGAATCGCTGCTTCTTGTAGTCCATGAAGGTCTCGGGCATCAGGCCGCGCCCGTAGCTGCGCGGCAGGTACTGCGCTTCGTAGCCGTGCTCGAACAAGCGCAGGCCGAGCTCCGCGTCTTCGGTGATGCACCACTCCGCCCAGCCGCCAACCTGTTCGAGCGCCTGCCGCTGCACCAGCGTCATCGTGCCGTGCTGGATGATCGCGTTGCGCTCGTTGCGCGTGATCATGCCGATCA
>CADEEJ010000516.1 GCA_902826315.1 uncultured Steroidobacter sp. | reverse complement strand
GCATCGTCAACGTCGTCGGCAGCACCGTCGCGCGCGAGTGCGGCCGTGGCATCTATTTGCATGCGGGTCCGGAGATCGCGGTGGTCGCGACGAAAACTTTCACGTCGACGCTCGTCGCACTCTCGCTGCTCGCAATTCATCTCGGCCGCATTCGCGACCTCTCGACAGCGCAAGGTGCACGGTTGCTGAAGGCGCTCGAAGCATTGCCCGCGCAAGTCGAGAGCATCCTCGCGCAAGAGCAGCACATCGCCGCGCTCGCGACCGAGATCGCGAAGTACGAAGACGCCTACTTCGTCGGCCGCGCCGCGGGTTTTCCGGTGGCGATGGAAGGCGCTCTCAAGCTAAAGGAAATCAGCTATTTGCATGCTGAAGCTTACCCCGCTTCCGAGTTGAAGCACGGCCCGCTCGCACTCATCAGCCCGCAGACGCCGACGGTGGTCGTCATGCCGCGCGACGACCTGTTCACGAAAAACGTTTCGACGATCGAGGAGATTCGCGCGCGCAGCGGTCCGGTCTACGTTGTCACGCAACCCGGCGATGCGCTGCCGGTGGCGACGCAAGGCGTGATCGAAGTGCCGAAGTCCGAAGCGGAGCTCGACGCGCTGCTGTTGAACATTCCGTTGCAACTGCTCGCCTATCACGTCGCGCTCGCGAAGGATCGCAACATCGATCAGCCGCGGAATCTCGCGAAGTCGGTGACCGTCGAGTAGGAAGTGAGGCTAAAGCGCTATTGCGCCAGACGCGCCGCGGGACAAGACTCTCCGAAGGTCGAACGACGGAGGTGGACGATGCGCCAACCGTTGCGAATCAGTATCGCCGCGCTCGTCGCCGGGATCTGCCTCTATTCGCCGAGCCAGCCCGCAGGCGCCGCCACCTTTTCCTGCGGGTCGGTTTCGTGCCTGGTCGCGGCGATCGAGAGGGCACAGCTCACGCCCGAATCCGACACGATCACGCTGACAGCGCCGGTGTTTACGTTCACGGCGGTCGACAACACGTCAATGGGCCCGACCGCCCTGCCGCTCATCACCACGGAAATACTCATCCAGGGCAGCAACAAGGACGAGCGCGCGCAATTCGTGCGCGACCCGAGCGCGCAGTGCTTTCGATTCTTTGCCGTCTCCAAGGGAGGCAGGCTCATCCTGCGCGACATGGAGCTCGCGCGCGGCTGCGCGCGCGAGGGAGGCGCAATTCTGAGCAGGCAGGCATCGGTTGAGCTGTCCCGCGTACGCTTCGTATCGAACTCAGCGGAACATGGCGGAGCCATCGACCTGGAGGATGGCTCGCTGTTGGCAATCTCGAACGAATACTTCAACAACGGCATGAACGACGAGCGCGCGACCGGCGGTGCAGTCAAGCTGATGCGCGCAACCGCAGTTTTCAATCTTGCGACCTTCACTGCCAATGACGCGTTTCCCGGGCTGGGCGGCGCCATCGCCGCGATGCAGGACACGACAATAGATTTCAACGGCGTCGTTCAGGGCAACCGGGCCCGCCATGGCGGTGGGCTGTGGGTCCAGGATTCGAATCTGCGCGTGTCAGGTGCCCGCATCACGAACAACCGCGCGATTTTGTCCGGCGGCGGCATCCAACTCACCGACGGCAGCACGCTCGACATGAGCTCCTCGACGGTCGCGTTCAATCGAACGGGCCCAGGCCCCAGCTTCGGCGGCGGCGGAATTGCGCTCATCGGCCCGCCTGCCGACCGAACGTCCGTCATCCGCAACTCGGCCATCTTCGGGAACCAGACGAGTCGCCGGGGCGGCGGCCTGGAAGTGAGCGCGTCACTCGGCGGCGAACACCTGCGAATCATCAACTCGACGATCGCCAACAACAGCGCGGAACACGGCGGCGGAATCGCGATGTCCCAGCGGGCTCGAGTGCTGCTGCTCAACGCGACAGTTGCGCGCAACGCTGCGGACATCGGCGATGCGCTCGCCTCCTTCGATTTCGCCTTCGCCTTCGCGATGAACACGATCATCGGCAATGACGGGTTCGGAACCGAGGCCAGCAACTGCTGGGCGGAGCTCGGGCCGGTGGCGGTGCGAGCTGCAGTCTCGTGGGGCTTCAACATCGGCGAGGACGGCTCGTGCGATTTGACGCAGTTCGCCGACCGACAGTCGCTCAGCGCGGGACTGGGCCTTTTCACCAGCACGGCGGAGCCCGGCCGCGGTTTCTTCCCCATCGGCCTCGGCGGCCCGGCGGTCAATGCCGGCAACACCCTGGTGTGCGCGACTACACCGGACCTGAGCCATGACCAATTGCGCAAGATGCGCGATGACGGTCACTGCGATATCGGCGCCATCGAATTCCGGCTCGACGTGCTCGAGCCGCTTCTCAGTAGTGACAGATTTCGCTGAAGTGCTTGCCGTCGTTCTTGCGCGGCTCGTGCGGACCGTGGATGCGATGACAATCCACGCAGCTCTTGTCCGAGCCGCCTTGCAGGACTGCGCGCGTCTTCAGGTACACGTGTGAGT
>CADEEJ010000515.1 GCA_902826315.1 uncultured Steroidobacter sp. | reverse complement strand
CCCAAGTCCCTGAGCAGCTTGATGCTGACCGGCTTCGCGCTGGTCTCGGTACCGCTGCTGCTCGCGGTCGTGATAGCCGCCACCAAGGTGCGCGCGCTGTCCGAAGAGAGCGCCGCGCTGGTGCGCAACGGCGTCGAGACTGCCCACTTGACGCAGCAACTGTTCCAGCAGATCGCCTCCATCGAGCGCAGCGCCAAGCTGTACCAGGTGCTGAACGATCAGGGGCTCAGCGACGTCTATCGCGACAGCCGCGAGCGTTTCCTCGTCACGCTCAACAACATCGAGACGGCGGCTGCCGAGGGCGCGGACCGCACTCAGCTGCAAGTCCTGCGTCAGTCGCTGCGGCGAGTCGACGGCGCATTGCTCGCGCGTGGCCAGGTCCCGCCCGAACTCGTGCGCGATGCAGTCGATGCGATTGCACCGATGTGGGAAGCGGCGTTCGAGCTGTCCGCCTCGACCGGCGAGCGCATCGAAACCGGTCTGTCGCGCCTGCAGACCGCAACCGCCGCGACTCAGCAGTATCTGTTCTGGCAGTCCGCGGCGCTGATCCTGCTGACGGCATTGCTGGTCACAGTGTTCACGTTCCTGCTGATGCGCCCGATCCGCGCGATCGACAGCGCCATCAGCCAGCTCGGCAAGGGTACGTTCTCCAAGCCGATCGTCGTGCGTGGCCCGACCGACCTGGTCAACCTGGGGCGCCAGCTCGAATGGCTGCGCATGCGCCTGCTGGAGCTCGCGCAGGAGCGCAACCGCTTCCTGCGCCACATGTCGCACGAATTGAAGACCCCGCTCGCCAGCATTCGCGAAGGAACGGAACTGTTGATGGACGGCGCGGTCGGTGAGCTGGACAGCGCACAGCGCGAGGTGACGACGATCCTGCGCGACAACGGCATCAAGCTGCAGCAGCTGATCGAGAACCTGTTGTCATTCAGCGCCTGGCAGGCGCGGCACTCGGGGCTGGAGATCAGCGAGTTCCGGCTGCGGCCGCTGATCAAGTCGACGCTCGAGACGCATCAGCTGACGCTGCTCGCGCAACGCGTGCACCTCGACCTCAAGGTGCAGGACGTGGAGTTGCGCGCCGACCGTGCGAAGCTGAAACTGATCCTGGATAATCTGTTGTCGAACGCCCTCAAATACAGCCCGCGCGGCGGTACGATTTTTATTCACGCGCACGCGGACAAAGACCTGCTGGTGCTCGACGTGGCCGATACCGGCCCGGGCATCACCAAGGATGAGCGCACAGCGATTTTCGAGGCGTTCTATTCGGGCCGCGCCCCCACGGCCGGCCACCTGAAAGGCACCGGGATCGGCCTGTCGGTCGTCTCGGAATTCGTGCAGGCTCACGGAGGCTCGGTGGAGATCTTGGACGGCGTGTTTCCGGGTGCGCACTTTCGCATCCGCCTGCCGCTCGCGCCGCAGCTCGAAGCGGAGCCGGCGTAGCCATGCTCGCCCGCTGCATCGTCGTGAGCCTGGCGAGCACGCTCGCCGCTTGCACGCTCGCCGACAAGCTCACCAGCGAGCCGCTGCCCACGCCGATCGTCGCGCCGGCGCAGATCTCCGCGAGCGGCCTGCGCGCTTATCTCGACACGATGGACGGACTCGCGAGCCCGGACCCGGCGCGACAAGCGGATGTGTTCTATGAAGTGGAGCGCGAGTTCACGCGCGCACCGACGACTGCCAGCACGCTGCGATACGCGCTCGCGCGTGTAACTCCGGGACATCCAGCGAGCAACCCGCAGGAAGGCAAGCGGTTGTTGGAAACTTTGCTCGCTACCCCGGAACGAATGACCCAGGAAGAGCGTGTATTCACTGCAGTATTGCTGCATGAGACGAACACGCGGCTGAAGCTCGAAGCGGAGAATCGTCGGCTGCTGGCGACACTCGACGACCGCGGCCGGTCGCAGGCAAACTCGGACAAACGCGTGCAGGCGCAATTAGAGGAAAACGCTCGCTTGCGCCGCCAGCTTGCCGAGGCCCAGCAGAAGCTGGATGCGATCAAAGAAATCGAGAGGACCATCATTGAACGCAGTCCCACGCCCCCTGGCAGTCGCGATGCCAACTCAAGTGAAACGCAAAGCTCGTCTACTAGTCGTTGACGACGATCCGGGGCTGCTGCGGCTGCTCACGATCCGTCTGCGCGCAGAAAACTACGAAGTCGACGCGGTCGAAAGCGCGGCCGCGGCGCTCGCAGCGCTGGGGCGCGTGCGCCCGGATCTGGTGATCACCGACTTGCGGATGGACCAGATGGACGGCATCGGCCTGCTCAAGGAAATCCAGAGCCGCGCGCCGGGGCTGCGCGTCATCATCCTGACTGCGCACGGCACGATTCCCGATGCGGTGCAGGCGACGCAGAGCGGTGCGTTCGCATTCCTCACTAAGCCCGTCGACAAGCAGGAGCTGCTCGACCAGGTCGGCAAGGCGCTGAAGGTTTCCGGTTTCGCCGACACGACCGAAGACTGGCGCAGCGAGATCGT
>CADEEJ010000514.1 GCA_902826315.1 uncultured Steroidobacter sp. | reverse complement strand
TCAACGGCTTCTCGTGCGGGCCTTCCAATTCCACCATTGCCCAGCGGAAACCGACCGATGTGATCGAGGCGACCAGAAAATCTGGCACGAACTCAGAGCCCAGCCGCGGCCGGTCGAGGCACCAGAGTGTTCCGCCCGGTGGTGCGAGCGGCCCGAGCAGCACGGGAAAGGACGCCAGGACCGTCTGCAGAGGTCGTTCATCCAGCGCGTCACCGAGGACGCGCTCGAAGTCATCGACGGTCTCGGTCGCCGGCTCCCGCCCCGCCGCGACTCGGTATTGCGTCCATTTCTCCAAGACCTGTTTGCTCATCTGCATGGACCGTACCTCTTAGCCATCGGTGTCAATGCAACCAAGGGATCAATCACGAGCGTTTGCCACTCTTCGCGGCGCGCCGAGCACATCGCTCACCAGTTCACCGCCGCCCTCGCGAATCGCCTCGTGCAGCAGGATCCTGACCTCGCGGAGAAATTCCTCGGAGTGCGCATCGAGCGCCGGCCCTGGGATGGGAGCGGATGCCTCGTAAATCATGCGAATGACGCTCGCGCGATCGTAGGTCGAGCCGCGCCCTCTATACTCGAAGGCCCGCATCCAGTCTCTACGGGGCACGCGCAGGAGCTTGTTCCCGACGAACTCGTGCAGGCGGGAGAACACGGCGCGCTGGACCTGAGAGAGCGCTGCATCGGACTCCGATTCGCTCGGGAGTCGCGGTTCCCATCGGATCGGCTTGTCGAGGAACTTGGTGATCGCCTCCGAGAGGCGCGCGACGAGGTCCGCCACCGGCTTGAGGTCCTTGTACTCGCCCTCGTCGATGTCCAGCACGACGCGCCGGTTCAACGCCTTTACCTCCGCCCAATGCGCCTTGCGGACGCCCGACGAACCTGTGAACAGTATTGCGTTCCAGCGGGCGTGGAACTCCGCTGCGGCCGCCTGAATCGCGAGCACCAGTCCTGCGGTGTCGTACACCGGACAGACCTGCGCGACCTCGACGGGAGTGATGGCGGCTTCGCAGAAGTCGATCAGCTTCACGAGTTCGCTGGCCGGCCCGCGCTGCTTCTCGGTGAGCACGCGGTCGAGGAAGCCCAACATGAAGCACCGTTCATCCAGGCCGCGCTCGATCGCGCGGACTGCGGGCTGGCCGACGACGTCACGCAGGCTCGTGAGTTTCTGGTGCACGACCGAGAGCACGTGCGCGCGCTGCGCCTCAAACGTGGGCAGGTTTGCCTGCCCCTTCATGAGATCAAAGTGCGTGAAAGCGAAGGCGAGTTTTTTCTGGTAGCCACTGGCGGCAACCGCGCGCAGAACCGACGCCGGAGCCTCCAACATCGGGGACTTGGCGGAATCGACCAGCAAGATGACATGCACGTCCGCAAAGCGCCGCGCGATTCGCGAGGCGAGGCCCGCTGCGGGATCCCCGACATGACCAAGGCCTTCACCATCGAGGAGTACCAACCGGGGGCGGCGATCGGTAAAGGCCGGAAAGAATGCCCCACGAATTCTGATGCCGTCCACCAGCGGGGTGAGCAGCGTGCCGAAGGCTGGAGCGTAGTTGGACGAGAAGCGACGGACCGCGCGGATGAACTCCTCACGATTCTCGCTGGAGAACGTCCAAGAAAGAGGCCATCCGTTCGAGTGCGTGCGAAGTTCGCCAGAGTCGATGCGGTCAAAGCGTCGACGGACCTCATCCATGATGTCGTTGACGAGGTCATCGAAGTCAGGGAGCGACTGGACAAAGTCCTCAAACAGATCTTGAGCCGCTTCCTTCTCCGACCCCGTCACGGCCTGCAGGTCCACATCGAGCGTGCCCTGCAGCTGCTCTTTCGCTTCGGCGGCGAGTGCCCTGATGCGCGTGAGACAGGAGTCCAGGAAGGCTTGCCCGGCCGCGAGCTCAGACTGCGTCGGCAGCACACCGTCGGATTCGAAATCCGGCTGCGGCGTCCTCTCGTTCTCGTCGTAGCTCCAGTCATCGTCGGCCGCACTGCGCGCGACCGCCGCCTGTTCCCATGAGCCTATGACGTAGCCCAGACGGAACCGCAGATCCCGGTGCGTTAGCAAACGCTCGGCCAACTTCCCGTCAGATGTCGAATCCCACAGCGCCGCGCAGGCATCGGCGACGCATTCATGCACATTCGTGTGCACGGTCGGCTCCGGGAAGAACGTCACCGCGGCGAGGAACCCCGGATCCTCGGAGGTAATCACCTCGATATCGCAGATTGTGGTGCGCGAGGCAGACGTGGAGGGAAAGCGGTCATGCTCGGGATGCGAACCGATGAGCTGCCGCAGGAGCGAGGTCTTTCCGACCCCGGTGGTGCCGACATTGAGCACATGCGCGTAACCCTCGTGGGCGGTCGGCAGCGGAAGCAGTTCGTTTCGGACGTCCCACGAATTCGTAGCAGCGGTTTCGATGTCGTCGTAGAAGGCCCGCACGATGATTGGGTCGAAGTGCCGTTCGGCTTCTGCGCGCTTCGCGGGGCTGTGCCAC
>CADEEJ010000513.1 GCA_902826315.1 uncultured Steroidobacter sp. | reverse complement strand
GCTTATGTCCAATTTCCTGTCGCCAACCGGCGGCAGTTGGCTCCGGACGACACCTCGGCCGAGAATTCCCGACGGTGGCTCTTCGAGCCTGAGAGGGAAATTGAATGAACAAGTCCTTGTTGACCGGTCTCGTGGCGGGCGCGGCAGCGGTAACCGCCGGCGGCGTGTTCGCCAGCTACAAAATGTTGAGCGGACCGGAGTTCGCGCAAGTCGTGGCTGTGCAGCCCGTCATGGAGACGGTGAAGACACCTCGCCAGGTGTGCGAGGACGTGTCGGTCACGCACACGCGCGAAGCGAAAGATCAGAAGAAGATCGCAGGCACCGTTATCGGTGCAGTAGTGGGAGGCGTGCTGGGCAATCAGGTGGGTGGTGGCGATGGGCGCAAGATCGCTACAGTCGCGGGCGCTGCGGCGGGCGGCTACGCCGGCAATCGCATCCAGGATCGGATGCAGCAGGGCAATACTTATACGACCAATGAGCAGCGCTGCCAGACGGTGTACGACACGCACCAGAAGCAAGTCGGCTACGACGTGCGCTATCGCCTGGGCGATGTCGAAAGCTCGGTGCAGATGGACCATCACCCGGGTGAGCGTATTCCCGTGCAGGACGGTCAGTTGGTGCTGACGCAGGCCGAACTTCCTAAAGGCTGACGACGACGCGCGGTCGTCCCGCGCATACGGCGCGAACGCAATGAGGAGGCGGACCCGTGCGGATCCGCCTCCTGCCGTCGTTCCTGCCTCGTCTACTTCAAGATCACGGTGATCGAGCGCGCGGTCATCACGTTCGTATCGCCGTCATAGGAGCCGCTGGCGTTGAACGTCAGCATCACGGTCGAACCGTCGAGCCGCGTGCCGAGCTCGGCCACGAAGTCCGCGAAATCGCGGAATGCGAGCGACTCGTCGCGCATCACGATCAGGTACGCGCTCGGGCCGTCGCTCGGCGGCACGATGCTCGGCGACGACGGCAGCGTCTGCAGGTTCAACACGCGCGGCCCGATCGTCAGCACGTGCAACCGGCCAATCGCCGGGTTGGCGAGGTCGAGCACCAGTCCGGTCGGATTCTGGCTCACGAACGGCGCGATCGTGCCGCTCGGGATCCAGGTGAGCGACAGCATCGCCGGCAGCCGCGGAAAATCAACCACGGTGCGCGCGCTGAAATCCGGCGGCGCCAGGCCGAACGGCGTCGGGAAGCCGACGAGCTTGGTCGGCTCACCGGTCGACAGGCCCGAGAGATCGAGGCCCGACACCGCGACCTCGTAGTTCGCCGGGTCGGCGTCCATTGCTGCACTCGTGCCCGTGCCCGCGAAATCGAACGCTGACACTCTGCGACCGGCGATGGAGTCGAGCTGCAGAGTGAGCGCGCCCGTCGACGCGGATTTCACGAAGCCGTAGATCGGCGTCGGGTGCATGCGCACACGGCCCGCGGTTGCATCCAGGGTCCAGTCTCCCGACAGCGACGAGGCGACCATCGGCGTAGCCGCGCCGAACGCTTCGATCGACTGACCGATCGAGATGTCATCGGGTGCTGCCATCGTCGCCGGCGACGTGCCGCCCTTCACGACCTTGGTGTTGGGTCCGATCGTCACCTGCACATTGCCGCGCGCGAAGTGCGCACCGTCACTATTGCGGATCACGTTGCCGCCGCGCACGGTCAGGACATCGCCCGCGCGCGAGATCACCTCGCCGATCACGGTGTCGACCCCCGCGCCGGGCACGCTGGTGCCGGCGAACACGGAGGCCGCGTCGAATTCGCGCGTCGCCGTCGTAAGAGTGCCGAAAGCGGCCGTGATCGTGCCTGTGCCCGCGGCGGCCAGCGCGTCGAGACCGGCGCTACCGGTGTAGTTCGTGCCGTTGACCTCGAACGTCGTGCTCGCGTCGGTGTGCACGGTGACTTCACCGAAGCGCTGTGCGCGCATGTGGAAGGGACGCAGGTCGACGACGTACGTACCGGCGGTCTTGTTCACCCTCACCAGTGGACCCCGCACGCGCAGGTCCTTCTGGTCCACGAGATCGAGCGACGCGACCAGCGCCGGGGTCACGGTGACCGTGGCGGGCGTTGTCGTCAGGTCGACGGCGTTGGTCGCAGCCAGATTGAAGTCCAGCGTGAACAACGAAGGTCTGCCCGGCGCCACGAAGAGGTGATGCCGGTTGTCGAGCTTCACGGTGACGTCGACAGACCCGAGCGTGTTGCCGCTTGCATCCACTGCGCGCGCCGCAACCGGCGCGCCGTTCTGCTCGACGCTGATGTCGGCGTTCGAATAGTCGAGACGCAACGTAGCCGCGACGTAGTCGCCGTTGGGGATGGTGGCGGCCGTGAAGAACTCCGTCAGGTCGACGAGTTGTGCAAAGTCGATACGCGTCGTCGCCGGCAGCGTCTCGACCAGCGTACCGTTAGCCTTCTTCAACTTCAGCGAAGTGACGTCGACGGAGTAGCTGAGGAAGTCGCCGTCGGCGTCGGTGATGGCGATCAACGCGGTGCCGCAATCGACGCAGTTGGAGCTGGACG
>CADEEJ010000512.1 GCA_902826315.1 uncultured Steroidobacter sp. | reverse complement strand
GCATTCGCCGTGAACGCGTCGCGGCCAGCGGATAGCGGCAGGTAGTCAGGCGTTGATCGTGTCAGGGAATGCGGTTCGCGACAGCACCTCATCAACAAGGCGCATCTCTCGCGCTGCGTTGTGGCCGAACACTCGATTCAGAGAGTCGAAGCGAAGCTGGCCGCGCTCGCGCGTCAGTTGGTCAGGTCGATGCACCGCCATGGCCGTGATTACCGTACGCGCTCTCAGGAAATTGGCTCGCTCTTCGGTGATCGTCATGTAAAGGCCGACGTCCCATGCCAGCTCTTCCGAACCGAATAGCGGGAAGCCGCGCTCGCTGATGCACGGCATGCGCATCCCCTGGTTGGACTCTTGACTTGCTTCTGACGACGAGTTTCTCGGGGACATGGATTCGCCTCTGCGACTGCCAGAGCCATCAACGTTCGCATGGGGATTGGAAACCGCAAGGTTGAGCCAAAGGCCATTGGCACAGCGGCGAGGCAGCGTGTGGGTATAGATCCGCACATCGAAACTGAGCCATTTCGACCCGAGCAGTGTGCGAGTCCATTTCCGAGACTCATCCGTTGCTCATCGGAACGCCGGCAACGCGCGCAGCAGGCGCGTCGTGATCGAGCGATAGCCGTTCTCCAGGCGCGCGGCACGGTGTGCGATCCAATCATTCGCAGCTTGGCTGTTTAGAAGCGCCTCAAGTTCATCGAGCGTCATCGAGCCTGCGCGAACGATCGAGAGATTGTGATTGACAGGAAGCACGCCGGCGGGCACGCGCACCGGCTTGAGCGTCTTCGCGATGCGAGGGACGAGGAGCGACGGCTGAGAGAGATCGAAGCGGTGAAAGGGTTCGGGCGGCATCCAGCGAACGGCGGAACGACCGCGGCCGCACATGCGTGGAAGCTCGCGATCCAGATGCGCGAGCACGTCCGACGCGGGGGGTTCTTCGGGCCGCGTGACAATCGCGCGTCGGCGTGGAGAAGTGAGTACGCCGGCCTGGATGTCGTCGGTGTCGATGGCTGGCACTGTCGTTCCCACGGGCCACTGCGCAGACACTGCGGCATCGATGAGAAAGATGCCGGGCGTTCCGAGCCAGGGCGCCAGACGTACCTCGGCGATTTCGCTCAGCACATGCGCGGGCGCCACTTCGACACCAGCGCGCCGTTCGTCGGGATAGATCGGCGCACGGCCGATCGGTTGAACAACCTCTGTGCGACTCTTTAGAACCACAGCGACGGGATGAATGCGTGGCGGTGTGCCCGCGCGTCTGAGCTTCGGCCGGTAGAAAGCCGAGTCGGCATCCAGTCGCGTCAAGCCGGCGAGGCCGAAGTGCTGGCCGACGACTTCGCGCACGCGCGCCGCGCTTTCATTGAAGAGCCAGCGGTCCGCGGTAACCATGGCGAGCTCGCCGTCGCGCGCAAGGATCGCCGCGCAGCGATCGAGAAAGCTGTGCAGAAGATCCGCTCGTGCGTACTCGGGCAACAGGTGTTCATACTCGCCTCGCAACGGCTCGGGCACGTTGAGCATGCGCAAGTAGGGAGGGTTTCCAACGACGGCCTGATACTGGCCGCGCCGTGGTCCCTCGGTGAGGAAGTCACCACAGCGGATCATCTGCGAAGCCAGCGCATCGGCACTCGATGCGTCTCGTCCATGGTCGATGAGCACGCGCCGCAATCGCGTGCGGGCCTCGCTGGCAGCGAAGAAGTGAATCTCCCAGCCTTCAAGCCGCGCGCACAGCTCCACATCGCTGACATCAGCGTGCGTTTCCAGCAAGCGCTCCAGCGCTCGGCCGAGAAACGCACCGTCGCCACAGCTCGTGTCGAGCAACGCGCCGTGGCCGGCGGGCCAGGCGATCTGATCCAGCAACTGCACGACGATCGGATCTTGCGTGTAGAGCGCGGTGGCTGCGTGCAGTTCGTCGATCGCGGTGTCCCGAGTGCTTCTGGAGAAAAGATCGCCGGATAGTGAGACGGACATGATCAATGCTCCTTGTGATCGCGAACGCGCGCCCGAGATGTGCGACTCAACAGAACGTGGCGCGATCCAGGCTCGATCGTCATGCCCGTTTTGAGGAGCGCGAAGTCCGCCAGTCTCGCGCCCTCAAGGCACGCGAGCGGTCCGGTGTAGGGCCGCAGCGCCGTGATGGTGTCTCGATGGCCAGCCCACCACACCTCGATGGTGTCGCCCACGCGCAGGTCCGCGCCGTCTACTTCTACAATGCGGGTCACAGCTCGGGTCTCCTTTTATTTGAAAGAGCAGGCCTCAGTGCACCGACGAATCGGCGCACTGACCCTACGGTCTCATGGAGCTTCTGAGCTGCAACGTTGTGCGGTGGCGAGGGGCGTGGTGGGTAAGACTCCAGCGGTCATGTGCGAGGTGGAGTCACATCATCTGGGCTGATACGCGTAGACATCAACGCGCACACACGGAAGTTCCCCGAAATCTCGATCAGAATCGACCAACGGCTGCTCAGTCGAGGGCTTCGCACGCCGACGCAATTCCCTCAAGTTCATCCGCAGCG
>CADEEJ010000511.1 GCA_902826315.1 uncultured Steroidobacter sp. | reverse complement strand
ACAAGGGCAAGCCGTTCGACGTGAAGCTTCGGGTGACGGACACCTGGGTCAAGACAGAGAGCGGCTGGCGACTGCTCTCGGGGCACGCCGGGAGCTTGTAAGCTCCCTGCGAGGCGAATACAGCAGCGCGAGTGCCACGAGCTCTCGCAGTTGCAGGACGCTGTCACCGCGTAGCTGCGTGAAACTTACTTTAGTGAGGGCGTCGCACGGGGTGCGACGGATGCAGCGAGTATTGCCTTCGGCTTGGTCGATTCGAGAACGCGCGCGAGGTCGCCGCGGCTCAGCGGCTTCGTGATGTAGTCGTTCATGCCGGCGGCGAGACAGCGCTCGCGATCGCCCTGCATGGCGTTCGCAGTGAGCGCCACGATCGGCAACAGTGTCGAGGGTGACGTGCCGATCCGCGAGGCCGCTTCCCACGAGCGAATGGCGCGCGTCGCCTCGAAGCCGTCCATCTCCGGCATCTGGCAATCCATGAACACGAGATCGAACGGAATGCTCTGAACCATCTTCAGCGCTTCGTGACCGTTATTGGCGACGTCGACGCGGCAACCCAGGCGTTCCAGCAGGCGCACAGCGAGCTTCGCGTTGACGACGTTGTCCTCTGCGAGCAGCACGCGGCGCGGAGTCACCTTGACGGTCTCCAGGAATGCGTCCGCAGGCGAGCGCACCTCATGCGCGACCTTCGTTGCCGGTGCAGCGCCTTCGCCAATCGTACGAGGCGCCGCGTTCATCGCCGCCTGGAGTACGTTCAAGAGCTGCCGTGCACGCACGACCGGCTTGACCATCACTGCGAAGAATCCCGCTTCATGAAAGCGCTTGGCATTCTGCTGACCGGCGGAAGAGAGCATGACCATCGCCGTGCTCTGCAGCTCTCGATCGGCGGCGATCTGACGTCCGAGTGTCAGGCCGTCGACCTCCGGCATCATGTGATCGATCAGCGCGAGTCGATACGGCGTGCCCTGGGCGACGGCACCGCGCAGAGCGGCAACAGCAGCGGCCGCTCCGTTCACGCACTGGTGCTCGATGCGCCAGCTCGTGAGCTGCCGCGAGAGGACACGGCGATTGATTTCCAGATCGTCGACTACCAGCACTCGGCCGGGGGTTGCGAACGACGGCGGCAACATGAGCGTCGCTGACGGCGCCACGCGCAACGGCAAGCGGAACCAGAACGTCGAACCGCCGCCTTCGCGTCCACGCATGCCGATCTCGCCACCCATCAGCTCGACCAGGCTCTTGCAGATCGCGAGGCCGAGGCCCGTGCCGCCGTAGCGGCGCGTCGTCGACGAATCGGCCTGGCTGAAGCGCTTGAACAGTACATGCTGACGATCAGCCGCTATGCCGATGCCCGTGTCGCTCACGCTGAACAGCAGCTGCTGCACAGCCGGCGCTTTGCCATTCGACTGCTGCTCGTCCAGGCGCACGGCGACGTGCACGTAACCCTGGTCGGTGAACTTCACGCCGTTGCCGACGAGATTGAGCAGTACCTGGCGGACACGCCCGACGTCGCCGATCAAGCCGCGCGGCACGTTGTCGGCGATCTCCAGCGCCAGCTCGATGTCTTTCTCCGTAGCGCGCGCCGTGAGCAGGTCCAGCACTTCTTCCACGGCCTGGTCGAGATCGTACGCGACGTCTTCCAGCTCGATGCGGCCCGCCTCGACCTTCGAGAAGTCGAGAATGTCGTTGATGATCACCAGCAGGCTCTCGGCGGAGCCGCGGATCGTGCGAGCGAAGTCCATCTGCTCGGCGTCGAGCTTCGTATCCATCAGCAGGTTGCTGAAGCCGATCACGCCGTTCATCGGCGTGCGGATCTCGTGGCTCATGGCCGCGAGGAATTCGCTCTTCGCGCGATTGGCGGCTTCGGCTTCGTCGCGCGCTTCTGCCATCTGCTGGCCGTGCGCGTCGATGCGCACGAATGCGTCATCGAGCGTATTTGCAAGCTCGCCGAGCTCGTCGTCAGGTGCGACACGCTGCAGTGCGCCCTGATCGCCGGAACGGCGCTTCTCGACGGCAGCGCCGATGCGATCGACTGGGCGCAGCACGTGATGCTGCAGCTGACGCCAGGCCGCCAGGGAGAGCAGTGCAACCACTGCAAACAGCCCCGCCGCGACTTGCATCGCGTCGTGGGCCAGGTCCTGGCGAATCGCGCGCACGTCCATGCGTACCAGGACTGCGCCACGCTGCTCGCGGTCAGAGTCGACGAGCACGCCGTTGATCGCGATAGGCGCGACGAAGTCGAAGTCATTACCGTTGACGTGCTGGAGAAAGCGCTCGTGCGTCGTGATGACCCGGGCGATATCGGCGGCACTGTGCAGCTGCGGCTGGCCGTTTGCCTGACGATCGATGAGGTTGGAACGGCTCGCCGCAATGATGCGCTGGTTCTGATCGACGACGAGGATGAGCGACGTATCGGGCGACACGCTCATCGCCAGTACGACGTGCTGCAGCTCCTTGATCTCGTCCAGGCTCTCGCTGCCGACGCTGATGGTGTCGATGATCTGCACGGCGCGGTAGCGCAGCTG
>CADEEJ010000510.1 GCA_902826315.1 uncultured Steroidobacter sp. | reverse complement strand
AGCTGCAGAAGATCTGGATCCTGCGCAAGCTCCTGCACCCGATGGACGAGCTCGCGTCGATCGAGTTCCTCATCGACAAGATGAAGGACACGAAGACCAACGCGGACTTCTTCGACGCGATGAAGCGGTAGCCCGTCATTCCCGCGAAAGCGGGAATCCATCCGGCGAACCTGGGTCCCCGCCTGCGCGGGGACGACATCCCTGACGGGACGTCGACTGCATCACACTTCCTCGGTAACTGCCTGACGTTCGCGTCAGGTTCTGCCTCAGTGTTGCGATGCGCTTCTCGGACCGCGCGGGCCCGGGCGATTAACGTAATGCGCCTGAATCACCACCCGCACACGGGTAGCCCTGGCGCATGTCCGAAGTCCGCCCAGACTCGCCGACCTTGCGTTTGCGCAGGCTCGACGCCGCGACGCACGAGCTCACCGAGCTCGTGCGCGAAGGGCGCATCTCGACCTTGTTTCAGCCGATCGTCGACCCGCGCTCCCGCGGCATCTGCGGCTTCGAGGCACTGACCCGCGGCCCGTCCGACAGCTGGCTGCACTCGCCGCAGAACCTGTTCGAGGCGGCGCGCAAGAGCGGCGTGAAGCTGCAGCTCGATTTCCTGTGCATCCAGAGCGCGTTCAAGCGTTTTGCGGCCTCGCGCGTCGCCGGGCTGCTGTTCATCAACGTCTCGCCGGACACGGTCTACGAAGAGCCGAGCTTCGCCGCGCGCTTCCTCGACTACGCCGCTCAAGCGAACGTGCCGCCTGACCGCTGCGTCATCGAGCTGACCGAAGAAAGCCTGCTCGATGACTACGCGCGCCTGCGCTCGACGCTGCAGCGGCTGCGCGAATCCGGTTGCGCGATCGCCATCGACGATCTCGGCGCCGGCTCCTCGGGCCTGCGCACCTGGTCCGAGCTCAAGCCGGACTACGTGAAGATCGACCGCTACTTCGTCAGCGGCATCGACTCCGACCAGACCAAGCGGGAGTTCGTGCGCTCGATGCTCGACATGGGCCGCGCGATGGGCTGCCGCGTGATCGCCGAAGGCGTCGAGACCGAGCGCGAGTGCCGCGAGCTGGTCGATCTCGGCATCGACCGCTTGCAGGGCAATCTGTTCGGGCGGCCCGACGTCGCGCCGATGGCAGCGCTGCAGCAGCTCGAGTCGCTCGACCGCTCGATCGTCACGCACACCGCGCTGTGCGCCGAGCACATCGCCACTTACGTTCGCCCGGTCCCGCCCGACATGCGCGTGCAGGAGCTCGCGGACCTGTTCCGCGATCATCCCGACCATCTGACTCTGCCGGTCGTGCAGGAGGGTCGCCCGCTGGGCGTCGTGCGCCGCGAACAGCTGTTCGACCTGCTGGCGAAGCCGCTGCATCCGGAGATCTACAACAAGAAGCCGGTGACCGCGATCATGGAGTCGCCGACGCTGCTCGTGGACGGCCAGCTGCGCCTCGAACAGGTGAGCCGGCTCGTGACCCAGAAGGGTCGCCCGCGCCTGACCGAGGAGTTCGTGATCACCAAGGACGGCCGCTATCACGGCCTCGGCCAGACCATCGACGTGCTGCGGCTGATCACCGAGCAGCAGCTGCAGTCGGCCAAGCATTCCAATCCGCTGACGCTGCTGCCGGGCAACGCCGCGCTGCGCAGCTGTATCGACCGCCTGATCGAGAACCGCAAACGCTTCGTCGTCGCGTATTTCGACCTGGATTCGTTCAAGCCCTACAACGACGTGTACGGCTACGCGCAGGGCGACCAGGTGATCCTGCACCTCGCGGGCCTGCTCAAGAACATGTTCTCGGCGCGGCTCGATTTCGTGGCGCACGTCGGCGGCGACGACTTCATCGTGGTCATGCGCTCCGCCGACTGGCGCGAGCGGGTCAATCGCATCATCCAGCGCTTCACCGCGACCGTCGCGAACTTCTATTCGCCGGAACACGCGGCAGCGGGTCACATCAGCGCGTCGGATCGCGATGAGAAGAAGCAGACGTATCCGCTGCTGACGGTCTCCGTCGCGGCCCTGGACTCGCAGACGACCGGCGCGGGCAGCGCCGACGCCGTCGCGCACCTGCTCGCGCACGTCAAGAAGCTGGCGAAACAGCAGGCGGGCAACAGCTTCGTCCTGCGCAGCGACGAGCGCGTCGTCGACCTGCTCGCGGCGAAGAAGTCGGATGCCGAGCTGGTCCACGAGCCGATGACCGGCTCCTGAAACCCGCGTCAACCTCTGCGCCGCTCGTGCGTTGTCTGGGGCATGACCCTGGACGCAGTCGTTGCGGCGAATCGATTCGGCCTGGGCGCCCGCCCGGGCGAGCTGGAGCGTGCGCGCACCGATGCCCGCGCCTGGCTGGACAAGCAACTCGTCGGTTCGCGCCCGCTGCCGGACGAGTTCCGTCTACTGCCGTCGTCCGCCGAGATCTTCAAGACCTATTCCGAGCTGCGTCAGGACCGTAACAAGGCGCAGTCCGATCCCAAGGCCGCGAAGCGCTTGCTTGGAGCGCTGCGCACGCAGCTCGCTCCGTACTATCTCGACCAGGTCGCCGCGCGTTATCGCT
>CADEEJ010000509.1 GCA_902826315.1 uncultured Steroidobacter sp. | reverse complement strand
GGCCTAGTCCCTATTGCCGAGCGCCTTGTTCCGGGCGGAGGGTATGACGATGCTAAAAGTCAGATACCTGCTGACCTTCAA
Source organism: uncultured Steroidobacter sp. (assembly GCA_902826315.1). GTDB lineage: Bacteria > Pseudomonadota > Gammaproteobacteria > Steroidobacterales > Steroidobacteraceae > Steroidobacter. Next base: position 2,467 of record CADEEJ010000509.1, on the reverse strand, counting down.
GCCCAAGAGCGTCTGGACCGTCGGCCCAGAAGAGCCGGTCCTCGAGGCGATCCAGATCATGGCCGACAAGCACATCGGCGCGCTGCCGGTGCTGCGCGAAGAGGAGCTCGTCGGCATCGTCTCGGAACGAGATTACGCGCGCAAAGTGATCCTGCTCGGCCGCTCCAGCTCCGACACGCCGGTGTGGCAGATCATGACGTCCGACGTCGTGACCGTGTCGCCCGACGAGGCGGTGCATCGGTGCATGGAGATCATGACCGAGAAGCGCATCCGCCACTTGCCCGTCGTCGAGAAGGGCAAGCTGATCGGCATCATCTCGATCGGCGACCTGGTGAAGGCCGTCATCGAGGAACAGCAGCAGACGATCACTCAGCTCGAGCGCTACATCGCGGGCTAACCCGCGGTTGCAGCGGGCATCGAGTCGTCGAGCAATCCGCGCTGAAGCGCGCGATTCACTGCGCTCAGGATCGCCATCAACGACGCCGTCACGATGTTCTCGTGCAGGCCCACGCCGAACAGCGTGGCTCGCGCCGGCGTCGTGATCTCCACGAACGCCACCGCACGCGCGTCGCTGCCCGAACCCATCGAGTGTTCTTCGTACGACAGCACGTCGAAACGCAGCCCCAGTGCATCGACGATCGCGTCGATCGGGCCGTTGCCTTCGCCGTGCAGCAGCGCACCCTGGCCGTTGCACTTCAGCTTCAGCGTCAGTCGCTCGACATTCTGCTGCTCGCGTATGGGCGACAGCTGGTGGCCGGCGTAGACATATGCGCCGTTCTCGCCGAGATACTCCTGGCCGAACAACGACCAGATCTGCTCCGAGGACAGTTCTTTGCCGGTCGCATCGGTGACCGCCTGCACGACCTGGCTGAACTCGATCTGCAGTCGGCGCGGCATGGTCAGCTCGTAGTCGCGTTCCAGAAGATAGGCGATGCCGCCCTTGCCCGACTGGCTGTTGACGCGAATGACGGACTCGTACGTGCGGCCGAGGTCGCGCGGATCGATCGGCAGATAAGGCACTTCCCAGATGTCGCCGTCGCGGCGCGCCGCGAAGCCCTTTTTGATCGCGTCCTGGTGCGAGCCCGAGAACGCCGTGAACACGAGATCGCCGACGTACGGATGACGCGGGTGAATCGGCAGCTGGTTGCAGTACTCCGCGCAGCGCGCCGCTTCGTTGATGTTGGAGAAATCCAGGCCCGGGTGGACGCCCTGACTGAAGAGATTGAGCGCGAGCGTCACGATGTCGACGTTGCCCGTGCGCTCGCCGTTGCCGAACAGCGTACCTTCGACGCGATCCGCGCCCGCCATGACGGCGAGCTCGGCTGCGGCGACTGCGGTACCGCGATCGTTGTGCGGATGGACGGACAGCACGATGGAATCGCGCTTCGCGATGTGGCGACCGAACCATTCGATCTGATCCGCGTAGATGTTCGGTGTCGCCATTTCCACCGTCGCCGGCAGGTTGATGATCACCTTGCGCTCGGGCGTCGGCTGCCACACCTCGTTCACCGCGTCGCAGATCTCGACCGCGAAGTCGAGCTCGGTGCCGGTGAAGCTCTCGGGGCTGTACTCGAAATGCCAGTCCGTCTCAGGTTGCCGAGCTGCGAGGTCGCGCACGCAGATCGCAGCTTGCACTGCAATGTTGATGATGCCGGGCCGGTCGAGGCAGAACACGACGCGTCGCTGCACGGTCGACGTCGAGTTGTACAGATGCACGATCGCGCGCTTCGCGCCGACCAGCGATTCGTAAGTGCGCTCGATCTGCTCGGGCCGCGCCTGCGTCAGCACCTGGATGACGACGTCATCGGGAATGAGGTTGCGCTCGATCAGCTCGCGCACGAAGTCGAAGTCCGTCTGCGAGGCTGCCGGGAAGCCGACTTCGATTTCCTTGAAGCCGGTGCGCACCAGCAGATCGAACATGCGGCGTTTGCGCGCGGCGTCCATCGGCTCGATCAGCGCCTGGTTGCCGTCGCGCAGGTCGACGCTGCACCACAGCGGCGGGGCGGTGAGCACTCGGTCGGGCCAGGTCCGTGCGCTGATGTCGATGGGCGCGAACGGGCGATATTTGTTCTTGGGATCCTGCAACATCGTAGGCATTCCTGTGCTGGGGGCGGCCTGTGAGGCCGGAAGCAAACGGAGAGATTTTTGCGCCAGTCCCTGGCGAGCGATCGGGGGGTTGCGTCTAGCGACGCAGGTGCAGGCGCGTACGCAGCAGCTCACTGCCTCGGAGGGGCAGCGCGGACTGTTGCTGAATCGTACGCATGGGCCGAATCTAGCAGCAGGTCTTGCGCCAAGGCAAGAGAAAGGACCTGAGGATGCAGCGAATCGTCGGTGTTTTGGTGCTGGGCTGCTGTCTGGCAGCTGTCGCCCAGGACTTCAAAGTCGTCTGGACCACGCTGGGAGACGTGCCGTCTGCGGCGAAAGACGCCGTCCCGATCCAGCGCGGCTCCAAAGTGGTGCGGGTCGA
>CADEEJ010000508.1 GCA_902826315.1 uncultured Steroidobacter sp. | reverse complement strand
GAGAAGTCCCGCCGCTCGCGGAGGATGCCGAGCCGGCCGATCCGTCACCTTCAGCGGTCGATCTCATGATTGACGAGGAAATCTCAAGAATGTTGGCAAGTGCGCTAAGTGAGCTCAGCGATGCTGACCGCGCGCTGTTCGGGATCGGGGAGGCAAGCCCGGAGGTAGCGCTGACCGGTACCGCGATTCGCAAACGCCGCCAGCGTGCACTCACAAGGCTGCGAATCGCATGGAACAGGCTTAATGGTTGATCAAGAGCAACTGCGCAAGCGCGCCATCCGCGCCTACGAGTTCGGCAGGTTGCGGATGTCATCGCGAATTCTCCTATTCTTGTTGCCACTCAGTGTCATCTGCACACTGCTGAGCACCACTCCCACGGCATGCGCATACCTTGCGCTATCCATTGGTGGTTTTGCGGTTACCTTGCGTTGGCTGGGTGGGCGCGGCGTCCAGGCCGTAGATATCGGCCTGAAGTCTGGCATGCTGCCTCTACTGGTCGCCGTCGCATTGATGCAGTTGGGTTGCTCATCCAACCCAGCGCTTTGCACCGCGGTCTGCACACTCGTCGGTACAGTCGCGGGTGCATGGATGGGTTACCAACTCGGGCAGCGGCGAGCTGGCGTTCTTGTTTGGGTTTCGTCTGTGAGTGTTGCGTTGGCCGTCACGGCTCTGGGTTCGCTGGATCTCGGCCTCGTTGCTTCGGCCGCACTTTCGGTCGCATACATTGCAAGCGGCGCGATCGTCGCCGCCCTTATTCGCTTTCGCTCGACCGCTACGGCTTAGCCTTTGCGCCTGTAGCGCCGGCAGCGATCTCTCAGCAGCTCCCCGGCCGTGGTTTGTGGCCTGCGAGCCACGACGGATAAGCCGCCCAATACCGAGCGCCAGCCCCCGCAATACGCCAGTGCCGCAATCAATACCGGGCTTACGCGTTCGAGCGGCAACTTTACGACCGGCGCACTCGCCCCGAACAGCGCGGCAGCGAACAGCACGTAAATGGCGTAGCGTTGCAATGAGAAGACCTTCGACATGAGCGGTGCCGGTAGTTGGGATGGGATGTGCGTGACCGTTTCGACTTGACGCGATAATCAAGGCCCGTTCGCGCGCTCAGGAACTCGTTCATCCGCGAACGACGCTTTATCGCCGTGCCCCAGACCACTCAATACAACGCTGGCAGCACGAAGAGGGTCAGCAGCGTTGACGACACGACGCCCCGATCACCACGATGGCAAGGGTTCGTTGCACCTCACTGCCGATGCCGGAGTTGAACGTCATCGACACGAAACCGAGGGCATCGACGAGCGCGGTCATGAGCACCGGTCGCAAGCGTGGCGCGCAGGCTCGGCGCCGCTACGGCGGCGTCAATCCCATCAATGGCAGGAACTCACGCAGTAATCCAAAGTGCGCGTCGATGCGCGTCCTGAGCTCTGCCTCGGACGATCCCCATGCGCGCACGATGAAGTCGACCGTGAAACAGTTCGCTTTCAAGTCATAGAACGACGTCTGCCGAAGTTCGAAGAAGACATTCGCGCCGGTGTCCTTCTTCTCCCGGTGGTGCTGACTGAAATGAAAGAACTGCGGGAAATACACGCGCGCATCGCTGGCGAGCTCAAGGTCGCTCAATCCATAGCCGATATAGGCGAACGCGGTCCATGGTTCCGTCTGGGCCGACGACGGATAAACGAACACGCCGCAACCGATCGAGAGCAACTTGCTCTGCGGCGAGTTGATGGCGATCAGCAGCTCGCGCAGGACGGGCCACTCCTGCGCCTCCGGTACTTCATCGATCTTCTCTGGCGTGAGTCTCAAGTCAATGTAGCTCGCGCTGTTCGCATCATCGGACGAGCGAAAATAGGGGACGCCCAGCACTGTGTCGGAGATTGTTAGAAATACGTCCATAGCGAATCGTTAGCCGTTTGTTTCGGGTGAGGGCTTTGCCGCTTTGGAATGCCCTATGCCATCTTCCTTGGCACATTCGCCCTCGTCGCGAGCCAGGAAGCGCGACTGGGATCGACGCACTCTTCCATACGTCCCCCATCGAAGCTAACCCAGGTTGTACGTGAGGAGCTTGCCTGACTCCCGCACTCGGGACTCTGTCACCAATCGCTTAAACAAACCCGCGCGTTCCTCCTCGGTGAGGCCAGGGAACCAGGATTTCAGTTTGCCGGCGAGGCCTTTGAGCTTCGTGGGAAGTGCCTTCTCCTTCCTCAGCAGCATCAACAAGCGGGTGAACGGGTCGACGCTGGTGCGCGGCCGAGCCACGAACGCCTCGTTCAGGGACACGACTCTGCCGCACGCATGGCCGAGTGCCCGCAGATGCCGGACCAGAGGATCAAATCCCGTGTCGCCCGAAAGGATTGCGCAGTCGGAATCGGGACGTGTTGTCAACTCCTGGCCTAGATAGAACGCGATGTGGAAGTCGAGCGCATTCGGCCCCTGCCCAGAGATCTTGATCCAGCGTAGGCGAGCCCCAAGCGGCTGAGCCTGCACGACCAATTCTTCAGGCAACTTCTTCTGAGTGAGGCCGTAGAAGATCATCACTCGCGCGTCGGGC
>CADEEJ010000507.1 GCA_902826315.1 uncultured Steroidobacter sp. | reverse complement strand
TGTGGGACGGCATCGCCGGCACCTGGTTCTGGGTCGACCCGACCAACGACGTCGTGTTCGTCGGCATCATCCAGCGCTGGGCCGGACCCTCGCCCGGCCCGAACATCGAGGATCTGTCGCGCGCCCTGACGATGCAGGCGCTGATCGACCCGTCGAAGTAGCGGATCGCTCCTGCGGGCCTTGTTGACTTACAAGTCAACAAGTCTTATGTTCTGTTGATGCCTAAGTCAACAGAGGCGTTGGCGGCTGCCCTCAACGATCTCACCGCGCGAGCGCGCGAGCGCGGCCTCACGGATACGGCGTGGGCCGAGCGTGCGGGCGTGCGTAAGGAGACGCTGTCGCGTCTGCGCAGCCGAGCCACCTGCGATTTCTCGACTTTGAATGCGCTGGCGCAGGCCGTTGGCTCGGAGCTGGTCGTTGTCGAGCCACCAGCCGCTGCGGCAACTGGCCGCCATTTTCCCGAGAGCATGGATCGCGACTACGAACGGCAACTGCTCGACCTCTGCGCATCGCGCACCTTGGATCCAGATCGCTGGGAGCAGCTGGGCCCGCGGTTCTTCATGGCTGGGCTCGCTGTGATGCTTGCCAGCACACGTGACTTCGATCGTCGCGCTCTGCTGACCCTAGCCGAGGAGTTGCATCCAGGGGCTAGTGAGCCACCCGTATTTGCCCGCTGGTTGAAGGCGAGCCCGCTGCGCCCTTCCCGCTTCCTGCCGATGGTCAGCGTGCGGGTGAAGCGTGCAGCCTAACCGGCACGTTCGCCCGGAGTTCCTCGCGGCCTTTCGCGAGCTTGCAGGTCGCATCGCGAGCACGTTGGCGCACGTACCGAAGCGCATGCTCCCGGTGAAGATGTACGTGGCCGGCGGCGCCGCTCTCCACCTCTACACAGGCGAGCGCTTGTCCGACGACATAGACGCGACCTTCTCGCACCGGATCGCGCTGCCGGACGACTTGGAGGTTTCCTACAAAGGTGCCGACGGCACTGCGGAGCTCCTCTATTTCGATCGTCAGTACAACGACACGCTCGGGCTGCTGCACGAAGACGCGTACGACGATTCGATACCGCTGAAGCTCGACGGCTTAGACCCCGCTCTCCTCGATGTACGCCTGCTGTCCCCGCTCGATCTCGCGGTCAGTAAGCTTGGCAGATTCGCCGAGCAGGATCGTGACGACATCGTCTCTCTCGCCAAGCTCAAGCTGGTCGATTCGAGCGGCTTACGCACACGTGCGCAAGCCGCACTAGCTGGATATGTCGGCGACACGAATCGCGTACGAGGATCCATCGAGATTGCGTGTCGGATCCTGGACGATCTGCAGAAGCGCTCGCCCAAGCGTCGCACATGAAAAAGGCGGCTCGCATTCGCGCGAGCCGCCTCGATCCATCCGCTGCTGTTCTCTAGAACTTCTGTCCGAAGCGCACGCCGATCGTGCGCGGCGGATTGGTCACGACGTAGGTCTGGAAGCCGCAGACGCTCTCGGCGCACTGCGCGAACCGCGTGATCTCCGCTCGCTCGTCGAACACGTTGCCCACGAACAGCTCGAGCGAGTAAGTGCCGTTGTCGATGCCGGCGGTCATGTCGAAGATCGAGTAGGCGTCGAGCCGCCCGATGATGTCACGTGCCTCGATGCGCAGATCCGCCCAGCGCTTGCCGGCATATACGACCGCGCCTTGCACGTGCGCGTCGAAGCTGCCGATCGGGAACTCGTAGCGTGCAGTCAGGTTGGCCTTGAACTTCGGTGACACCGGCAGCTCGGTGCCCTTCGGAGCCAACGGTCCCACGAACGGCTCATCGAAGCGCGGGTCCTGCACGCCGGCCGGACAGTTCGTGATCGGCTTTCCGGTCTGAGGGTCCCCGAAGCCGCAATAATTCTCGGTCAGCTCCGAGTCTATGAACGCGACGCCGCCGGTGATCGCGAACCCGCCGCCGACCAGCCACTCGGCATCCATCTCCAGGCCGTTGATACGCGCCTGGTTCGAGTTCTGGATGATCGTCAGGCCGTTCTGGCCCAGGAACGCAAACTGGAAGTCGTCCCAATTTTGCGTGAACAACGCGCCGTTCCAGCGCAGGTTGCCGCCGAACGTGGTCTTCCAGCCGACCTCGTAGTTCGTCAGGAAGTCCGAGATATACGGCGGAGTGGAGGCATAGCGATTGATACCGCCCGGCCGGTAGCCGCGCGAATAGGTCGCATACACCATCACGTCCGAGTTGAACTTGTACGAGACGTTGGCCTTGCCGATCGTGTCCTTCTCATCCACCCGCTGCTGCAGATTCGTGCACGGCGCGGTGCCGGTCTTGTTGACGAACGGCACCCAGTTCGAGGTGTCGCCCTGCTGTGAGCCAGGCTCGGCTCCCGGCACAGCGAGATCGCTACACAGCGTCTCGCCGCTATTGCCGCTGCCGCTGAACCCGTCGCCGAATCCGAAGTACCCCTGCAGCGAGTTCTCCGCTTCGAACCAGCGCAGGCCACCGGTGACAGTCAGCTTGTCGGTGACGTCGTAGGTCAGCTCGCCGAAGATCGCCTTGTCGCGATCGATACGCTCCTGCTCCGTCAGCCAGATCGTGTCGGGCCAGCCCGTCACCC
>CADEEJ010000506.1 GCA_902826315.1 uncultured Steroidobacter sp. | reverse complement strand
CATGTGGAGCTGGGCAATCGCGTGCTGTTCGCGCTCGACGACGGCCAACACGGCATCGAGCTCTGGAGCACCGATGGAACCGCCGCAGGCACGCGCCTGGTGCGCGACATCAATCCCGGACCCGATGGATCGGAGATCGCCCAACTCACGGTGCTGAACGGCGTCCTCTACTTCTGGGCGAACGACGGCACCAACGGCACCGATCTGTGGCGCTCCGACGGCACCACGGCGGGCACGTTCATCGTCGCGGATATCGGCCCGGGCGTTGACGGCGGCGCGGTCGTCACCAACAGCCGGCCGATCACGACATTGCAGGGAGTCATGTACTTCGGCGCGGCCGACACTGCGTCCGGCTGGGAACTGTGGCGATCGGATGGCACGCGCGCTGGAACCTATCGGCTCGCCGACATCAATCCAGGCACCGCGAGCTCGGAGGCGAACGATTTGATCGTCGTCGGCACACGCGTCTTCTTCGCAGCTGACGACGGCACGCACGGACGTGAGCTGTGGATGACTGACGGCACCGTCGCCGGCACGACACTCGTGACCGATATCTGGCCAGGTACACGTAGCGGAATTAACAGCCTGCTACCCGCGGTCGCCAGCAGCACTACTCTGTTCTTCAGTGCGAACGACGGTTTGCACGACCAGGAGCCGTGGACAGCGACGGCAACCGGCGGCGCTCGCATGGCCGCGGACTTGAACACCACACTCGATACGCTCGATCCGACGAGGAACCTGGGCTCGGATCCACACCACTTCCTGCAAATCGGCGATAGCGCTTTGTTCATAGCGTTTGCGTCCGGCGTACCGACGCGCCTCTATCGCTTCAGCGGCCAATCGGTCGCTGTGGTACTCGACAACGTGCAGTTCCCGGGCATGTTCGAATATTTGCGGGTCGGCAATCGCGCCGTCATTCAGTTCGGCGACCCGCTGAGTGCTTTTCAGGAGCTGTGGGTGACCGATGGCACTGCGGCCGGCACGACGCCGCTGCGGCCGGGCGGAGTACCGCTGTTTCCGGCGATTACCACGTTTGCCGTCGAGCACACGGCGACCGAAGCATTCTTCTATGCGTACCAGCAGTCCGGCAGCAATACCGTGAATCTCTGGCGCACCGACGGCACGAGCGCGGGGACGCAGTTGTATGCAGAGATGCCGCAGCCATTCATCGCCGGCGGCCTGGCGAGACTCGGTAGTCGCCTCTACTTTTACGGCGGCAGACTTTCGGATCCTGCAGGCGGCGAGCTGTGGTCGACGGACGGCACGCCCGCAGGCACCGGACCCGTCGCGGACATCAATCCGGGCCCGGCCGATTCGCAGATCGTTGGTCTGTTTACTGCGCTCGGCAAGGTCTTCTTCCAGGCGTTCACGTTTACGACGGGCTTCGAAGTCTGGACGAGCGACGGCACCGCCGGCGGTACTGCCGGTCTCGGCGATCTCAATCCGACGACGATCCCGCAGGGCTCGGAGCCCGATGGCTATCTGCCGTTCAACAACGGCGTGCTGTTCGTCGCCAACGATGGCACCAGCGGGCGCGAGGTGTGGTTCTCGGACGGCTCGGAAAACGGGACGCGGCTCGTCGCCGATATCGCGCCGGGGGAGGAGTCGTCCAATCCGACGCAGTTCGTCGCGATGCCGGGTTTCGCGCTGTTCGTCGCCAGCGACGGCACAGCAGGTCGCGAGTTGTGGCGCACCGATGGCACCGCGCTAGGCACGCGGCGCATCGCGGACATTGCTCCCGGCCAAGCCTCGGGCGATCCGCAGCTGTTCGATCACGCCCTGCTGAACGGCGTCGTCTATTTCGCTGCCGACGACGATGGCGGCGCCAACTCCAATGAAGTGTGGCGCTCCGACGGCACCGAGGCGGGAACGTTCATGGTCGCCGATATCACGCCCGGCTCATCGGGCTCGTTCGCGACCGCTTTCGCTACGCTCGGACAGCGCGTGCTGTTCAGATACCAGAACAGCGGTCCGGGTCGACTGTGGGCGACGGACGGCACCGCCGGCGGGACCGGGCTCGTTCGCAACGACGTCGACATGGTCAGCATCTCCAAGTTCGACCTCGCTGCCATGGGTGGCTTCGTGTACTTCTCCGCCCGCGAAGAACTGAGCAACGACGTGGAGCTGTGGCGCACGGATGGCACGGACGCCGGCACGCAGCAGGTCACGGATCTAATGCCCGGCGAAGCGCTGCTCACCAGCAGCTACAGCGTGATCGGCAACAGACTCGTGTTCATCGGCTGCCTCACCGGCAGCAGCGGCGGCTGCGACCTGTACGGCAGCGACGGCACGAACGCGGGAACGCAGCAAATCTTCGATGGCACGCCGCAGTCGTTCCCCCTCGTCGGCGAGGGCGCGCGCCGTTTCTTCTTCGGCGAAGTCGGCGGCAAGTCGCAGATCATCCAGACTGACGGGACGGTGGCAGGCACCGGCCGGTTCGTCCCAGCCGTCGACGACTACAACGGCGAGCCGATCGCCATCGGGTGGTTCGGTGGCGCAGTCATATTCTCCATCCTGGACAGGCAGCGCGGGCCGGTGATCTGGCGCAGCGACGGCACGGTGCCAGGCACGCACTTGATCGCCGACCTCGATCC
>CADEEJ010000505.1 GCA_902826315.1 uncultured Steroidobacter sp. | reverse complement strand
ACTTCGACTATTGACCTCGTTGGGCCGGCGCGACGCCGGCGAACGTCAACATGTCGACCATCTTGAAGTCGTTCGTCTGCTGGCCGAAGCGGTCGAGCAGCGTCGGACGCCAACGCGGATTCGCACTCAGGTACGAATTGCGATTCAGCTGCAGCAGTCCGAGCAACACTTCACCGACGATCCGGCCCCCGACGGGGCCGAGCGTGCGTCCCTGCGCCAGCACGTGCGCCTCGCGCAGGATGTAGAACCACAGCGGCGTCGAGCGAGTCAGGTTCGCGCCGAGCGGCTGCAGGTCTGCGAGATCGCCGGTCGAGAGCACCGGCGCGCGCATCGCACGCGCGATCGCTTGTCCTGACGGCAACGACCACGTGATGTGGCGCAGGAGATTGCGTACTGCGAGCGATTGCGGTCCGTCGCCGCTAGCGATCGTCTGGAATGGCAGCTGGAACAATGGCGTCGACAAGGTCGTGTCGAGCCGCTTGTTCGGCCGCACGGCGCCGTCGCCGAAGTCGAAGAACGTCTGCCAGCCGACGAAGCGCCGTGGCGTACGCACGCCGCCGCGCAGATCGGTCGGGTCGGTCGCGCCTTCCTGCGAAGGATCGAAGATGAAGGCGAAGAACGGCGCGCCGTTGTCGCCCGCCAGGTTCGCGCGATACGACGGCCGCACCATGCTGTGGCCCATGCGATAGCACGCACCCTGGAATTCGACCGGCATGAAGCCGACCGACGGACGATAGATGCGCCGGCCGTTTCGCAGGATGTCGTTGACCAGCGGCTGGCCGATGATCTGCGGCAGGAACTCGTGCACGATGATCCATTGGTAATGCCAGCGCGTCAGCCGCTGCGCTTCACGGAACATCTCGTCCGTGCTCGACCGCCGATTGCGCGCGGCGACGTAATCGACCGCCTCGTTGTGAAACATCAGGAACGATGCGTGCAGGCCGGCGAGGATCACGTGCTCGTCGTTGCGCGGATCGCCGAGAATCGCCGTGCCATCTGCGTTGCGCGGCAGATCTTCGAACAATCCGCCGTGCTCGACGCGCAGCTTGATGCCTGCGAGCGGCTCGCGCGAGCTGCGCCGACCGTACAACTGCGGGCTGCGCACCGGTCCGCCGCCATACACCGAGTCGAGATCCAGCGCCGGTGAGCGCGAGTTCGTCGAGTCTTCCGGCCGGGTCGGCTCGCCGAGTCGCGAGCCCAGGTCGAACGTCACGTCGTGATCGACGAACTGGCCGAAGAACGTCGTGCCTGCGGTGTGCGCCGTGTTGTCCGGATTGTTGACGCTGTTCGCCGGGTCGGTGATGAGGAGAATCGGGCCGACCTGGAGCGGATCCTTCGCATCCATGAGGCCGCCCGGCTTGCCGAGCTCGGTGAGTGCCGCGATGAGCTGCGGGCTCGGCGCAGCGAACGGCGGCAGGTCGCGGAAGATGCGGCCGAAGCGATCCTCGCGCAGCGTGGCCGTCACCGTTTGCGCGTGTGCGGCCGAGCCCATCATGCATACACCCGGCGCCATTGCACCCGCAGCACCGAGCGCGCCGAGAAATCCGCGGCGGCTCACTCCTTCAGCCGCTTGCTTGCCGTGCATCGGGCACCCAGCGGGCGCGACGGCGGCGTCCACTTCTCGAGTAGTTGGAGTAGTCATGTCATATCCCCGGTAGATTGAATGAGACGTAATTTTTTTGTTGGAGTCGTTCCCCTCCCCGCTGCTGAGACGCGCGGAGCATGCTCGCGCCCGTTCGCGATGAGAAGCGAACGAGCGTCGTCGAACGCGGACAAATACGGAAAATTTTCGCGTGTGCGCGCTGCTGGTATGACGCTACGGACGCGTGCGTACATGAACCCACGACCGCTCGCTCATGACCACTCCTGTCGGCTTTCGTCGCCTGGCCTTTCGGAGTACAGTCGGACGCACATCAACACCCTTTCGTCAGTCATGCCGCACACGTCGCTGCACGTCCGGCACTTCGCGCTCGTCCTGTTCGCCGCCGGCTCGCTCACGATGAATTGCGCGGCGCTCGCCGACGGGCAGGTCGCTGCCGTTCTCAAGACCCGCGAAGTCGAGTTCGCCTATCGCAGCGTCGCCAATTTCTTCGCGTGCGACGAGCTGCGCAACCACGTCGCGACGATCCTGCGCGCGCTCGGGGCGCGCGACGACGTGCAGGTCAGAGTGAACGACTGCGAGCTCGTGCTCATCCAGGATGACCTGCCGCCCTCGTGGGATCGCTCGCAACCGGTGAATCCGACGGAGCGCTTTCGCGATCCGTCCGACGAGCGGCAGTTCTCGACCGTGCGGATCCGGCTCATGTTCCCGATCGAGGCGACACCGGACGTGATGGCAGAGATCGACAAGGACAAGTCGCGCCGGGATCTCATCTCGCGCGTGACGGGCAATCCGGCCGCGGCGCTCAACGAGCCGATCGTGTTCCCGGCCGAGCGGCGGGAAGTCACGCTGTCGCAGAAGACCATCCGCCTGCGACCCGAGCATTGCGAGCTGCTCGAACAGATGTCGTCGACGCTGTTCCGCCAGCTCGACATCAAAGTGGTCAGCAAGCAGTTCTCCTGCGACCGCCACGGGCGCTCGCACTTCGCACCGAAGGTCAC
>CADEEJ010000504.1 GCA_902826315.1 uncultured Steroidobacter sp. | reverse complement strand
TCAAGCATCTGCATTTCGAGTGCTGCTACTACCAGGCGATCGAGTTCGCGATCGCGCGCGGCATCGCGCGCGTCGAGGCGGGCGCGCAGGGAGAGCACAAGCTGCAGCGCGGCTATCTGCCGGTGCGCACCTACAGCGCCCACTGGCTTCGCGAACCCGGCTTCGAGAAAGCCGTCGCCGACTTCCTGCGCCGCGAGACGAAAGGCATCGACCAAGTCATCGACGAGCTCGCAAGCCACTCGCCGTTCAAGCGCGATCGAGTCTAGCAGGTTGCGGAAGAACTCTGTTGTTCGGCAACCTGCTAGAAAGCTTTTAGTCGCCGGAACGCCACCCAAACCATGCGCGCGAGCAGGAAGCCATCCCGAAAGCGGCGGATCTGCGTCGTGCCGTAGGTCCGAGCGGCGTAGCGCACAGGCACCTCGACGATTCGTAGATTCAGCTTCGCGGCGCCAAAAATCAGATCGAAATCCCCGAACGGGTCGATCTCGGAGAAATAGCCGCGACCTTCGGCGAGACGCAGGTAGTCGTCCCGAAACATTGCTTTCGTGCCGCACAACGTGTCGGTGAGACGTTGGTTTATGAGCCAAGACAAGGTCCGGCAGAATGCGCGGTTGCCCAGCGAGTTGAGGAATCGCATCGCGCCGTCCTCCATCGGATAGATCATGCGGGTACCGTTGGCGAACTCGGCACGGCCCGAAGCGAGGACGGCATAAAACTTCGGCAAGTCTTCCGGTGGCATCGTGAGGTCGGCGTCGAGGATCATAAGGACATCGCCCCTCGCCCGCGCGAAGCCCTCCCGCACCGCGTCGCCCTTTCCGCGGCCCGTCTGGTGCACGAGCTTGATGTCGATGTGGGGATTGTCGGCGATAACGCGTTTGATCGCCCCCACGGTATCGTCGCTGCTGTGGCCTTCAACGAATACAATCTCGATGTCATCGCAGAACCGCGGCACACGATCGACCGCAGCGGCGATGTTGCCCGCCTCATTGCGGCACGGAATCACGATGGTCGTCGAAGGACGTGATTGCGCAGGGCCCAGGAGCGGCCGCGCGACGAGATAGCTCCGCAGGCAAAAATGACGAATGCCAGGCAGCGTTCCCGCGAAGCGATTGAGCACGTCGCCGAGACCCAGAAGCCGCCGCGGCACGAGTTGCCGGAGCTCGGTGCGGACGGTCTCAAATCCGGCCAGGGACAGAAGCCCGGAAATGTCTGCGCCGGACAGCCAGTTCTGCTGGACCTGCGGCATCTTCAGGCCGAGCCGCTCCCCGAAACTCAAGATCGGCTGCCAGAGCTTCGAGTAGTAGGAGATCACGATCCGTGTACGCGGCGTGCAGAGTGCGAGCAGGTTCTCGAACAGCGCCTGCACGTCGTCGAGATAGCCGATCGAGTCCGACAGAATGATCACGTCGAAAGGCCCGCCGAGCGAGCGCAGGAAGCCCGTGTCCTCCATGTCGCCGACATGGAAACGCAACGAAGGGAAACGCGCGCGGGCGCGCGAGATCATTGCCGGGCTGATGTCGACGCCGACCCCTTCGGAAAGCGACAGCGACGCCAGCAGATCGCCGGTGCCGCAGCCCAGCTCGAGGACGCGCTGACCAGGCGGCACGAGGAAGCGCATGTAGCGGTAGTCGTCCTCATGATAGTAAGAGTTGCGGCGCAACCAGTCTTCGCGGTCGGCAGCGACACGCTCGGACATTTCGACGATCTGCTGCTTGCGCAGGGCGCGGCTTTGCGACGGACTGCCCACCGCCAACTGGTTTTCCATGTCGATCAGACGCGCTCGAACCGTGCGAATACGCGCAAGGCGAGCCGGCGGCGCAACGCGGCGGGCAGGCGACGCTCGATCCGCGACAACGCGCGCACGATCGACGCCGGCGCGCCTCTCGCGCGAAATCCACCGGTGGCAAGATAGCTCAGCATGGCGAATGGCTCCGTCTCGACATTCTTCAGATGCGGGCACCGCTCCGCCCAAACCGTCGGCGCGATCTCAAGCAGCTGTCTAGGGAGATAGTTGTTCCCGTCAAGCGGGTCTTTTCGCGACCGGAATGGCGCGCTCCAGGGATCCGCCACGACTGCGCAGTCTTCGTGGTGAAGGTACCGGTAGACGAACCAGCCGAGGACGTCGCTGACCCACGGCTCGACGAACAGCAATCGCCCGGCCGGCCGCAGGACACGTGCGATCTCGCCCAGCGCCCGGTCCGGTGCACCGAGGTGATGGAGCACGTCGATGAACACGACGTTCCCGAAGCTTCCATCGGCGAAGGGCAGCGCCAGTGCATCGCAGACGACGTTGGTGAATGGCCCTGGCGCCACGTCGGTGACGACGTCGCAGCGTCCCGTCTCCGCGAAAAACCCCGGCCCTGAGCCGAGCTCGAGCGTCGGCCCCGGGCCGAGGCCTGAAACGATGCGATTGAAGATCTCGCCCGCGTAGAAGCCGCGCAGGCCGGCATTGCGCGACCAAGCGAAACGATGTCTCTCGATCCACTCCGACACCCGCAGCTCCCTCAGTCGCGGAAGCCGAGACGCGCCGCAATCGCCGCGAGGCGCGGCGCAGGCCGCATCGGCAGCACGTCCCAGATCCGCGGATACCGCATCCGGAAGGCGG
>CADEEJ010000503.1 GCA_902826315.1 uncultured Steroidobacter sp. | reverse complement strand
TCCGACCTGCGGCTGATCGTCGCAGTCATCAAGACCATCACCGACCTCGAGCGCATCGGCGACGAGGCGGAGAAGATCGGCTACATCGGCTCGCGGCTCGCCGCAGTCGAACGGCCCGCGGATCGTTACCGCGAGATCAAGCATCTCGGCCGGCTGGTCGCGGACATGGTTCACGAATCCCTCGATGCCTTCGCGCGCCTCGATCCGGAAGGCGCGGTGGCGATCGCGAAGAAGGACCGGCTGGTCGACGAGGAGTACGAAGCGATCCAGCGCCAGTGCATCACGTTCATGATGGAGGATCCGCGCACGATCCGCCGCGCACTGGATGTGCTGTGGGTGGCGCGGGCGCTGGAGCGCATCGGCGATCACGCCAAGAACGTGTGCGAGTACGTCGTGTACATGGTCCATGGCAAGGACATCCGCCACCTGTCGATCGACGAGGTGGAGAAGCACCTGCAATCCCGGGCGCAAAGAAATCAGGGCAATCAGAATCCAGAAGCGGCGAGCCGGTAGCCGCGCATGCTGTCAGCGATCAGCCGCCGTTCCGGCAACGCGCTGGGCTTTGTCGCCTGTGCGGGTCTCATGGGTTATGCGCTCTACGCGCAGTATGTTCTCGGGCTCGCTCCGTGCCCGCTGTGCATCTTCCAACGCATCGCGACCATCGTCACCGGTGTGCTGTTCCTGATCGCGGCGATTCATAACCCGCGCGGCATCGGTGCAAGAGTTTACGGAGCGCTCATCGCGGTCGCCGCGCTCGGCGGCATCCTGATCTCGGCGCGGCACATCTGGATCCAGGCGCAACCGCCGGGCACGGTCGCTGCGTGCGGAGCCGATCTCGACTACTTGCTCGAGATCATGCCGGTCACGGAAGTGGTGTCGAAGGTGCTCACCGGGTCGGGTGAGTGCGGCAAGATCGACTGGACGTTCCTCGGCCTGTCGATGCCGTGGTGGGTCGCGATCTCGCTCGGCGTGCTCGGGGTGTGGGCGCTGCTGGTGAACTACCGCAAGTCAGGCTGACAACAGCTCCGTCATCACCTGCTCGTAGATCTTCGACAGCGCGCTCATGTCCGCAACGCGCACGTTCTCATTCACCTTGTGGATGGTCGCGTTGATGACGCCGAGCTCCACGACCTGAGCACCCGTCGGCGCGATGAAGCGGCCATCCGAAGTACCGCCAGTCGTCGACAACTCCGGCTTGCGTCCAGTGCTCGTCTTGACGACGCGCTCCACTGCCGCGGACAGCTCGCCGGGTGGCGTGAAGAACGGCAGCCCCGACACGAACCATTCGAGCGTGTAGTTCACCTTGTGACGGTTCAGGATCTCGGTGATCGTCTGCTGCAGCTTTTCGACCGTCTGCTCGGTGGAGAAGCGGATGTTGAAGCGGGCCTTCAGCTCGCCCGGAATCACGTTCGGCGCGCCGGTGCCGGCATTGAGGTTCGAGACCTGGAAGCTCGTCGGCTGGAAGAACTCGTTGCCCTTGTCCCAGACGCGCGCCGCGAGCTCGGTCAGCGCCGGTGCGAGCGCGTGCACGGGATTGTCGGCGAGATGCGGGTAGGCGACGTGACCTTGAATTCCGTGCACGGTCAGCTTGCCCGACAGCGAGCCGCGGCGGCCGATCTTGACCGTGTCGCCGAGCGCGTCGGTGCTGCTCGGCTCGCCGACCACGCACCAATCGATCTTCTCGCCGCGCGCTTCCAGTGTTTCGACGACGCGTCGCGTGCCGTCCACGGAGGGTCCCTCTTCATCGCTCGTCAGCAGGAACGCGAGCGAGCCCGTGTGATCCGGATGTGCTGCGATGAAGCGCTCGCTGGCGG
Organism: uncultured Steroidobacter sp.; assembly: GCA_902826315.1. Taxonomy (GTDB): domain Bacteria; phylum Pseudomonadota; class Gammaproteobacteria; order Steroidobacterales; family Steroidobacteraceae; genus Steroidobacter. The sequence continues at coordinate 792 of CADEEJ010000503.1, read as the reverse complement.
TGACCATCGCCGCGAGGCCGCTCTTCATGTCGGCCGCGCCACGGCCATAGAGAATGCCGTCGCGCACGACCGGTTCGAACGGGTCGGTCTGCCATTCCTCGCGCGGGCCTGTCGGTACGACATCTGTATGACCGGCGAAGCACAGCACCGGCCGGGCCTTGCCGTGCCGCGCCCACAGATTCTCGACGGGCCCGAACGGCATGCGTTCGACGCGGAAGCCGAGCGCTTCCAGGCGCTGGCCGATGAGCTGCAGGCAGCCATGATCCTCGGGGCTGACGGAGGGTCGGCGGATCAGATCCTGGGCGAGGGCGAGGGTCGCGTCGGCGTCGGTCGACAAAGTCAGGCCTCCAAAGTCGGCCAAGGAGGGAGGTGGGCGCGGTCTTATAGCGAAGACCTCTGGCCGCGGCAAGCCGCTGTTGTTACGCGTGTGTGACAGGAAGATTCGCTCGCAGCTTGCTGATTAGGCAAGGGGCAGGGCCGTGTAACACGAATGTCATCGAAGCGGGTCACACTCGCTGCCGATCCGAATTTCTACAACGAGGTCAAATCCATGAAGTTGTGGCACAAGTTGGGCGCGACAGTGGTGCTGAGCGGGCTTGCTGCAGTCGTCACGCCACAGATCGCCGCGGCGCAGAGCGTCATCAAGGTTGACGGCTCCAGCACGGTGTTCCCGATCGCCGAGGCGGTCGCCGAGGAATTCCAGATCAGCAAGCGCGGCAAGGTGCGCGTCACCGTAGGCATCGCCGGCACCGGCGGCGGCTTCAAGCGCTTCTGCCGCGGCGAGACCGACAT
>CADEEJ010000502.1 GCA_902826315.1 uncultured Steroidobacter sp. | reverse complement strand
CTCAAGCTGCGCTTGACGTACAGCATCAGGAGGCGAGACGAGGTGCGCCGCTGCAAGCTCTAGTTCATGGAGCGCCCTAAGCTCTCGACCGCATATGTGCTCAGCGTTCGCTAGAACGCGATGGAGTTCGAAGAGCGCCGCGGGCGAGGCCCCCCGAAGCGCTGCACGCCTGAAATCGGCGAGGTATGGTGCCGCTGCTTCAAGCGAGTGATACGACAGTAGTCCGTCGACTCTGCGAGCCTGGATGAGGGCATTTAGGTCAGCGTTCCCGGTATCGAGTGCGAGCTGGCAGGCCCTGCCGAATTTAGACTGCCCTTCGACGAAGCGACCGGCCCTGAGATCGAGCCGGGCCGCAACGGACAGCGCCCTAGCAGTCGACTCTGGTGAAGCGTCACCGGAGATCAGCCGCACGGCGAGCTCATAGGCTCGGTCCGGTCGGCCCGCTACCGCTTCCAGTTCGCATTCGACGGCTCGTTCAGCGTGCGTGTGTGTGCGGCTCTCGGCGATCAGCGCGAGAGCTTCATTAATAGCTCCGACCGCGACCAGCCTGGCAACAGCGGCGCGCAACTAGTGGACACCCTCGCCCATGGCTCTTTGCAGGTGGGAGTCCGCAGGCTGGAGCATTCGTCGGACGTTGTCCTGCAGGTCGAGATTCGTCGCAACTGAGATCACGCTGACGTTTACTGGGAGCATCGCTGACACGGTACAGATCTCGCGTGAGAGATCGTCGGCACGAGTGCCGTCGAGCGAGCAAACCAAATAATGGCCGTTTCCGAAGGACATCACGCAGCGAGAAGACGAGAAGGCAGGGCAGATCGAGGCGGCGAAGCCTACAGCGTCAACAGAATTAGTGCGCTGCTTGATGTCGCTCGCGATTGGCGCGACGTATAGGGCCACGATTGAGCCGAACGCTCCATCTGGACTGTAGCGACCGTGGGACAAGAGAGAGTCCAGCGCTTGTAGAGCTACCGACCGAGCCTCTGGCTGCTCGCAATTGATCGCAATCGAAGGTCGCCTAGTCGCACCGCTGAGAGCCGCAGCAACTGCGGGCAGCAGACTCTCGACTGCTCGGCGCTCGTCAATACTGGCCTCTTGATCCGGCCTGCCATAAAGGGTTAACACCGCCACGAGAGTGTCGCCCAGCACAAGCGGGACGCTTGAGCCGAATCTAAGCTCCGTGCCCTCGAAGTAGTCGAGCGTAGCGTCAGCGTTCCAAACCGGGGCGCGGTGGGCGCCGACCCATCCCGTCAGGCGTTCGCCCAGTGGGATGCTCAGTGTCTTCGTGATAGCAGCGGCTGAACCTTCGGCAAACGCAGCGCGCAACACAGTTGCAGCGTCGTCCAAAACGAATACCGCGACAGTATCGAAGGCGACGATAGCTCGGAGGTCAAGAACGAGCTGCCGACATACTGAGAGCGCCGATGCGCCACCGTTCAGCGGGGCGAGAGCAGCAAGGGCACGAAGGGACTCGATCGGAGGAAGATTGGCTGACTCGGACTCAGGCCGCGGCACAACGAGAGCGTCTGCTTGAGAAGTTCGAATCATCGCAGGCGTCGATGAAACGTCTGCCTGCGATCGCAACAAGTCGTGCTCCCGAACGAAGGCGTCCACGATGAGCGGATCATACATTCTGCCGCGACGTTGAGTAAGAATCTCGAGGGCGGCTGAAGCATCCATGGCGGGCCTGTAGGGGCGATGCGACGTTAGCGCGTCGTAGCAGTCCACTACGGCAAGAATTCTCGCCCCGATCGGGATGTGGGCGCCGTGAATGCCATCAGGGTAACCCGTGCCGTCCCAGTGCTCATGGTGATGCCTAACTATTGGAACGACCGGATAGGGGAATTGAATCGACGACAGCAGATCTGCCCCGAGGGCCGCATGGGTCTTCATTACGGAGAATTCACGAGGAGTCAGCTTTCCAGGCTTGTTCAGGATGAATTCTGGAATCGCTAGCTTGCCCATATCGTGGAGTAGGGCTGCAGCCTCGATCGCGCGTATCTGCTGCTCGTCGCTGACTCCGATCACCCTTGCAAGACCAACGGCGTACTTCTGAACCCGGCGGATATGGCCGTGCGTAACTTGATCCTTGGCGTCAATGGCCATCGCCAGTGTTTCTATGGTCGACAGATACAGCCGATTCACTTCGACGAGGTGCTGGTGCTCGTCGCCCAATCGACCAAGGGTGGTGCGAACGGCCAGGAACGAGACGACAGCAAGGGGCAGGAGCAATGCCACGAACGTGTAGTCTTTGGCGTTCGCGAGGACGATCAGAATAGCCGCGATCGCGGCGCTGGCCAGGTAGCTGCCTGCGAATGAGAGGAACTGACTCCTCCACACCTTGACCGCCGGCATGCTGCGATCAAGCGCAACGGCGACCGCGACAAGAGAGCTGTTTAGAAGGAAGACAGTTGCAGCGAAGATGTATAGCGGGCCTACGAACGAACCGATGTCGCCGTAGGCAGGCCTATCGGGAGCAATACCGGCGAGGAAGAAGTAGAGCTGCGCAGATGGCCAGACCGAGAGTGCGAGCGCACCGACGTTGAACAGAACGCGGTGAACTGTCCGCAGCGGAGGGCGAAGCCGCAGCGACATGACACATGCGTCGACGG
>CADEEJ010000501.1 GCA_902826315.1 uncultured Steroidobacter sp. | reverse complement strand
ATCGTCAGCACGACTGCGATCGTGATCGAGACCAGTCCGACGTTGAGCTCGAACACGAGTGCGCCAACGCCAAGCGCCACGAGTCCGAGGAGAGTCAGCATCTGCTGGTAGGTGAGCCGCTTGCCGCGCGCGCCGACGTCGCTTGCATCCGCGTGCTCCAGCGGCGCGGCGCGCTGAGCAAGCAGACCTCGCCCCCCGAACACGAAGAAGACGACGACAGCGACGGCAAGGTTGAAGCACAAGCTCGCAATGAACAGATGCATGTCGCTGCCGGGCAGTTGCGCGCGCTGCACGACCTGATTGGTGATTCCTCCGTAGACGCTCATGGGCGAGAAACCGCCGCCTTGCGCGCCGTGGATCACCATCAGGCCCATCAGCAGCGGATTGATTCGGTATTGCTGCGCGAAGCGCAGGGCGACCGGCGCGATGATGGCCACTGCACCGGGACTCACCGCTCCTACGCTCGTTAGCAGTGCCGTGATGAAGAACATCACCCACGGAATCGCCACGGTGCGACCGCGCACGCTGCGCACGGCCTGCCGGACGAGCCAGTCGATCGTGCCGTTGTTCTGCGCGATGGCAAACAGATACGTGATGCCGACCAGCGTCACGAACAGATCGCCTGGGAAGCCGGCGAGAATCGCGGCGCCGGACATATCGACGTACAGGCCGCCGACAACGAACGCCATGACGAAGGCAAGGGCGCCCATGTTCACCGGCAGCGCCGTGCCGACGACGAACAACACGATCAACCCGACGATACAGGCAATTTCCGGCGACATGGCTGGCTTACTCTCGCTCGCCTGCCGACTGTAGCAGCTCGTTACGCCCGGTGACTTTCTGGTGAGCGGTGCTCGATACGCTAGCCAGCACAGTGGGGAGAATGAGGCCGCTACCGATGAAGGTACTGGTAACTCTGGGTGTCTTGCAGACCCTGGCACTCGTCGTGCTCATCGTCCGATCGCCGGGCGTCGAGCCGCAGTCGCTTCCGTCGACCGCCCCGGTCGTACCTCCTGCTTCAGTCATGGTTACCGCAGCTTGCGATGAAGCGTGCGTGCGCAGAGTCCTGCGGGAAGAACTCGCTCAGCGATCGGTTCCTTTGCAACCCGCACCTGCTCAGGTGGCGCCTGCAAGGGACGAAGCCAAAGATCGCGCGCGACGAGACGAGGTCGCGCAGCAGGTCCAGAACTACAAGAGCACTGGCGCCATCACGCAGCAACAAATGTTCCTGCTCCAGGCAGAGATTGCACAACTCGATCCGGCAAGTCGCGAGCAAGCGATGCGCAGCCTGAGCAGGGCGGTCAATCGCGACGAGATCAAGTTGAGATAGTGGTGTGTTGTTGTTTCAACGGAGGTTGTCGATATGAAGATCAAGAAAGCGCCGCGACGATTGCTGATGGCGGTCGTGGCGGCCGCTATGGCTCTGAGCGCGGGCAGTGCCCTGGGTGGTAGTGGAGTGAGCGCACCGGTGACGATCCTGGACGACGACACCGGTGCAGGCTTCGCCTCGGGCAACACCCTTGGCGTCAGGAATTCCGCCAACAATGTCGAGTACATCTCCTGCTTTCTCTGGGGGCTGCCTGCCAGCCCGCCCAACCCGCTGGCTGGCGGGTACTGCCATGCCAGGAACGCCGCCGGCTTGTCCCGAGTTTGCTTGCTCAAAGACGGAATGATCGAAGCCGCTAAAAGCATCACCGCGTACTCCTACATCCGCTTCTGGTACGACCAGGATGGAAACTGCACGATGCTAACGGTCGAGAGCGGGTCACAGCACCTCCCTGCAAACTGAGCACAACCGAGGCACATGCAGATGCATGTGCCTCGTCTCGCTGCGCTAGGCGAACAGCGGCTTGATGATCGCCGTCCAGATCGCGTAACCCTTGTCGTTGTAGTGCAGGCCGTCCCAGCGGAAGACGTCGAGCCGCGGATTGCCGGATTCATCCAGCAGCGCCGGCACGATATCGATGTAATGCAGGCGCGAATCGGTGGCGCAGTATTCACGCACGAGCCGATTCGCTTCCTGCATCGTCGCCCAGTGCTTGCGCCGCGCCTTCGGCGGCTTGATGGAAATGAAGTGGATCGGCACGTTCGGTAACAGCGCGTGCGTCGTGCGGCAGAATTTCTCGAATGCGAGCCGAACGTCCGCGGGACTCTTCGGCTTCGACCACAGCACTCCGGCTATGTCGTTCTCGCCCGCGTAGAAGACGATCGCACGCGGCTGAAAAGGCACGACGATCCGCTGCACGTAGTACGTGACGTCGTGGATCTGCGATCCGCCGAAGCCGCGGTTCACGACGCTCAACGGCGCCATGTCGGCTGCGAGCGATTTCCAGTAGCGGAAGCTGGAGCTGCCCAGGAAGTGGACGGCGCCTGGTCGCGGCGGAGCGAGTCGATCGAGCTTTTCCAGACGACGGATTTCCCCCTGCCACACGGTGGAGTCGTCTTTCGCGTGCTTGACCCAGAATCGGACTATCCACAGAAAGGATAGGAGTAAGAGGATTGCCAGTGCGGCAATGGCTAGGTCGGCTACGAGATTCATGATGGGGTCCTTTGGTCGTTGCCGACCGGTAGTTATGAGTTGGCTATTGCGCTGAAACGGTTCAGCACTGGG
>CADEEJ010000500.1 GCA_902826315.1 uncultured Steroidobacter sp. | reverse complement strand
CCAAGCATGTCTGAGCGAGCCCCTTCAGCAGCGCACTGTCGTCGCTGCGGGCCACGACGTGCGGGCGAATGTCGTGCCGCGAAAACCAGGACTCGATCGCCTGGCCAAGCAGAGAAGAGGAGCTCGAGCCCGCGACGAAAGGTGCGCCATCCAGACTCGCGGGAAACTTCCGAGCGAGGCGAGCGGCGAGCCGGCGCACCGCCAGGAATGTAATGCCCGAATCGGCCAACACTCGCGCCTGCAGGGACCGCGTCAGGCTGGCCGGCACCGGCGCGTCGGCGAGCACCACGTCGAGATCGCCGGCTCCAACTTGACCGAGGACCTCGCCAAAAGTGCCTTCGTGACAGAGGAGCTCCAGTTCCGCGCGATGGCTGTCGATCACCGGCTGCAGCAGCGCGACGGTCAACAGCTTCGGAACACTGTCGGTGACTCCAACGCGCAGGACGATGCTCTTCGGCCGCGCAGCTCCGCGTAGTACTGCGCCGAGCTCGTCGCCGAGCGCAAAGATCGCATTCGCGTAGTCGAGCGCCGTGTGACCTGCAGCAGTCAGCAGCAGCTTCTTGCCTGCGCGTTCGAACAGCGGCTGTCCGATTGAAGCCTCGAGTTCCTGCACCTGCGAGCTGACTGTTTGCGGCGCCACGAACAACGTGCGCGCGGCGGTCGTCACCGAGCCGCGGCGTGCGACCTCCGCGAAGTAGCGCAAATGTTTGAGGTTCAGCGGGCGTGATTTGTTCATCAGTTATTTCCTGAGCAACGCGGGACTATTTTCTGCTTTTGCATGAGCAAGCGCCAGTCTACATTGCGCGTGGTATTCCAACCGGCAGAGGGCCCCACATGCGTACCGACGTCCAGGCCAGAGGCTTCTCGCTTACACCCGCCCTGCGATCTGCGGTCGAGCACGAGGCCCAGGAATACGCCGAGCGCTTCCCCGACGTCCCGACCCGCGTTCAGGTCCGGCTGTTCGACGTGAACGGCCGGCGCGGCGGACTGGACAAGGGTTGCCTCGTCTCGGCGCGGGTCGGCCGCGGTCGCAACGTCGTCGTCGCGACGGATCTCGATTCGGACCTTTACCGCGCCATTCCGGCGGCATTCGCCAAGCTCGATCGCGGAACCCGTTCGATACTGAGGCGTCGCCAGGCTGGCCGGCGCGAGGAGCAATAGCGTGATGGAAGTTTTGATGGCACTGATGAGCGTCGACGTTCTCGGCAAGCCCATGTGGCTGTGGCTGCTTTTCCTCGGCATCGTGGTAGCGCTGCTGGTGTTCGACCTGGGCGTGCTGCATCGGGACGACCATGTCATCGAAGTGAAGGAAAGCCTGTGGCTCTCTGCGGGCTACATCGGCATGGGCCTCGCGTTCGGCACCTGGGTCTGGTGGTATCTCGGGCCCGAGAGCGGCATGGCTTACGCGACCGGATTCATGATCGAAAAGACGCTCGCGATGGACAACGTGTTCGTCATCGCGATGATCTTCTCCTTCTTCGCCGTGCCGCTGCAGTACCAGCACCGCGTGCTGTTCTGGGGCATCCTCGGCGTCATCGTGCTGCGCGCGATCATGATCGGCCTGGGAACGGCCCTGGTGACGCAGTTCTCCTGGGTGCTGTACGTGTTCGGCGCGTTCCTGGTGGCGACGGGCTTGAAGATGCTGTTCGTCATTCATCAGCAGTTCGACATCGCAAACAATCCGCTGCTGCGCTTCCTGCAACGGCATCTGCGCGTGTCCGACAAGCCGCACGGCAACCGCTTCTGGGTGCGTTTGCCGGCGCCCGAGAAGCCGGGCGGCCCGCCCTCGGCGACGCGAGGCGCTCCGTTGGTATGGTGGGCGACGCCGCTATTCCTCGCTCTGGTGTTCATCGAGGTTGTCGACCTGGTGTTCGCAGTCGATTCGGTGCCGGCGATCTTCGCGATCACGCAGGATCCGTTCATCGTCTACACCTCGAACATCTTCGCGATCCTCGGCCTGCGTGCGCTGTACTTCGCACTGGCCGCACTGATCCATCGGTTCAAGTACCTGAAGTACGCGCTAGCAGTCGTGCTGATCTTCATCGGCGCGAAGATCTTCGCGGTGAACCTGCTCGGCAAGATGCCGGCGTGGATCTCGCTCTCGGTGACCTTCGGGCTGCTGCTGGGCGGAGTGCTGTATTCCCTGTATCGCACGCGTAGTGATGCGCCCATGACCGAGGCAACGCGATGAACGCACTCGCTTTCAGGAAGTGGTTGTGGATCGGCGCCGGAGTCGGCGCGCTGCTGTGGACGCTGCTCACCTGGGGCGCCTATGTGCTCGTTGCTCTCACGGGTGATGCGCTGAGCGGCGGCGCAAACTCGCTCGCAGGGTATCCCGAGGCGCAGTACTGGCTCGGTTGGTCAGTTCGCATTGCGGAGCAGTTCGGCGTCGTGCTGCTGGTGATTGTGTGGAGTCTTGGGATGCTGCTGCTCGCGGCGGGCGCGTGGGTCGTCTCGCGGTTCGTGACCGTCGCGGACAGGACCTTCGATGCGCGCTGAAGTTCTGGACACTCACGGTACGCGCCGCTGGCCAGAGCGGCGCCACGCCGGCCATACGGCACGCTGGCTGCCGGACGGCGATGCGGCGTACGCTGAAATGGAGCGTGCGATCGAGCAGGCACGTGAAA
>CADEEJ010000499.1 GCA_902826315.1 uncultured Steroidobacter sp. | reverse complement strand
GGGGGGGCAAAAAAGTTGCGGTACTCTAACAACGGGTCGCCCTTTGCACAAGCAAAAGGCGTATGATTGTGCGCGGTTTTTTCAGGGTTTTTTCACTGTTTCGTCAGTCCAGAAGTCCTCTCGCATGAGTCTCACCCGCCGCGATGTCGAGAACATCGCACACCTCGCCCGCCTTGCGATCAGCGAGCAGCAGCTGCCTGTATATGTCGACAGCCTGTCGAAGATCCTGAGCTTCGTCGAACAGCTCAATGCGGCCGACACGGCCGCGGTCGAGCCGATGGCGCACCCGCTCGCCGAGCAGGTGCAGCGCATGCGGCCGGACGAAGTGGTCGATGCAGACCAGCACGAGAAGTACCAGCGCAACGCTGCGAGCGTCGCCGCCGGACTGTACCTCGTGCCGAAAGTGATCGAATGAGACGCGGGTAACGCTTTCATGACCGAACTCCATCGCCTGACGCTCGCAGAGCTCAACGAGGGTCTGCGAGCCCGCCGCTTCTCCAGCGTCGAGCTCGCGCGGCACTACCTCGCGCGCATCGAGCGCTTCAATCCGGCGCTGAACGCCTTCATCACCGTGACCGGGGAGCAGGCGCTTGCGGCTGCTCGCAAGGCCGATGAGCTGATCGCGGACGGCGAAGCGCTGCCGCTCGCCGGCCTGCCGCTCGTGCACAAGGACATCTTCTGCACCGACGGCGTCCTCACGACCTGCGGCTCGCGGATCTTGTCCAACTTCGTCGCGCCGTACGACGCCACCGTCGTCGAACGGCTGGCGGAGGTCGGCATGGTGATGCTCGGCAAGACGAACATGGACGAGTTCGCGATGGGCTCCTCGAACGAGAACAGCTGGTACGGGCCGGTCCGCAATCCCTGGGACCCGAAGAAGGTGCCCGGCGGTTCGTCCGGCGGCTCGGCGGCAGCCGTCGCAGCGCGCCTCACGCCCGCGGCGACCGGCACCGACACCGGCGGCTCGATCCGTCAGCCCGCGGCGCTCACGGGACTCACGGGGTTCAAGCCGACCTACGGTCGCGTGTCGCGCTACGGAATGATCGCGTTCGCCTCCAGCCTCGATCAGGCCGGAGTCCTGACGCAGACCGTGCGGGACGCTGCGATGCTGCTCGCGCACATGGCGGGCTTCGACCCGCGCGACTCCACCAGCGTCGACACGCCGGTGCCCGACTACGTCGGTGGGCTCGACCAGCCGCTCGCCGGTCTGAAGGTCGGTCTGCTGCAAGAGTTCTTCGAGAAGGGTCTCGAGGAAGAGAGCGGCAAGCTGGTGCGCGAAGCGCTGCGCCTGTACGAAAAGCTCGGCGCGAAGCTCGTCGAAGTGAGCTTGCCGAACCTGCCGCTGTCGGTGCCCGCGTACTACGTGGTCGCGCCGGCCGAGTGCTCCTCGAACCTGTCGCGCTTCGACGGTGTGCGCTTCGGGCTGCGCTGCGAGAACCCGACGGATCTGCTGGACATGTACAAGCGCTCACGCGGCGAAGGATTCGGCGACGAGGTCAAGCGTCGCATCATGACGGGCACGTACGTCCTGTCCGCGGGCTACTACGACGCTTATTACCTGCGGGCGCAGAAAGTGCGACGCCTGATCACGGATGACTTCGCGCGCGCCTTCAAGGAGGTCGACGTGCTCATGGGGCCGACGTCGCCGACGCCCGCATTCGATATCGGCGCGAAGGTCGACGACCCGGTCACGATGTACCTCAACGACATCTACACGATCGGCGCGAACCTGGCCGGCCTGCCGGCCACCTCCGTGCCGTGCGGCCTGTCTGGCGGCTTGCCGGTCGGGCTGCAGATCATCGGGCCGCACTTCGCGGAGGCGAAGCTGCTCAACGTGGCGCACTGGTATCAGCGCGAAACGCAGTGGCACCAGCAGATGCCGAGAGCCTACGAGTGACGTCATGAGTTGGGAAACGGTCATCGGTCTCGAAATCCACGCGCAGCTCGCAACGCGCAGCAAGATCTTTTCGAGCGCGCCCACCGCTTACGGCGCGGCACCGAACACGCAGGCGAACCTGGTCGACCTCGGTTACCCGGGGGTGCTGCCGGTACTGAACAAGGACGCGGTGCGCATGGCGGTGAAGTTCGGCCTCGCAGTCGGCGCCACCGTCGCGTCTCGCTCGGTGTTCGCGCGCAAGAACTACTTCTATCCGGATCTGCCGAAGGGCTACCAGATCAGCCAGTACGAGAAGCCGATCGTCGAGAAGGGCCGGTTGGAGATCGTGCTCGACGACGGCGCGCGCAAGGCGATCGGCATCACGCGCGCGCATCTCGAAGAGGACGCGGGCAAGTCGCTGCACGAAGACTTCCAGGGTCAGTCCGGCATCGACCTGAATCGCGCCGGCACGCCGCTCCTGGAGATCGTCTCCGAGCCCGACATGCGCTCGGCGAAGGAAGCCGTCGCGTACCTGAAGAAGGTCCACACCCTGGTGCGATACCTGGAGATCTGCGACGGCAACATGCAGGAAGGCTCGTTCCGCTGCGACGCCAACGTCTCGGTGCGGCCGGTCGGCACCGACAAGCTCGGCACGCGCTGCGAGATCAAGAACCTCAACTCGTTCCGCTTCATCGAGAAGGCGATCAACTACGAGGTCGCCCGGCAGATCGAGGTGATCGAGGGCGGCGGCAAG
>CADEEJ010000498.1 GCA_902826315.1 uncultured Steroidobacter sp. | reverse complement strand
CACACGAGATCCTGGACCTTTGCGGATACCGAGGTCCGGTGCAGCGCCTGTGGCTTTCGGCGCTCAATGACGCCTCGATTCGCAAGGCGCTCGATGCGCTCAGGCGGGGCGCGGAGACATTGCCGCTCTATCATGCTGCCTTGGCCCGGTCGCGGGCCGATTGGTTGGTCGGCATGAATCTGAGCCGGCTCTTCACACTTCTGGGGCAGCGTGCGGGTTTTCAGGGCGTGCTGTCTGTAGGCCGCGTGCAGACCCCCACCGTACAGCTCGTCGTACAACGCGATCGAGAGATTGCGAGCTTCGTGCCCGCGCCGTATTGGTCGATCGATGTAGGGCTATCGGCTCGGGACGCATCATTCACTGCCCATTGGCTCGCTCCCAAGGGTGCGGTCGACGAAGCAGATCGCTGCGTCCAAGTGATAGTCGCGGAGCGGGCCGCCCAAAATTTGCACGGCGCGCGCGAGGCGCACGTCACGATGTTGACCACCGAGCGCGTGCGCGAGCCACCGCCGCTGCCCTTTGATCTCAGCACGCTTCAAGAGACATGCTCGCGGCAGCTTGGGCTTGATGTGCAGGAGACGCTGAGCATCGCTCAGGCGCTGTACGAAACGCACAAAGCGACCACCTACCCGCGCACTGACTGCGGCTACCTGCCCGAAAGCATGCTCGCCGACGTGCCGCGAGTGCTCGACGCCCTGCGTGCAACCGACCCCAGCATCGCAGCGCTTCTCGCAACGCTCGATCGGACGTTGCGCTCGCGCGCATGGAATGACAGCAAGGTCAGTGCGCATCACGGCATCATTCCCACGTTGGAACCCGCAAACATGAGAGGGATGTCCGAGAAGGAGGCCGCGGTCTACCGGCTGATCCGGGCACACTACCTCGCGCAGTTTCTCCCCGCACACGAGTACGATCGCACCGTGGCGCAGCTCACCTGCGCAAGCGAGACGCTGCGAGCGTCCGGTAAGCGGATCCAAGTCCGCGGCTGGCGCAGCGTCTTTCCGGGCGCGCACGAACGCGATGAGGATGGCGATTCGCCATCGCAAGTGTTGCCTGCACTGACCGAAGGCGAGCGATGCGGGATCTCGCGCGTTGACATCAAGGCGCAGAAGACGCAGGCGCCGAAGCCCTACACGCAGGGCGAGCTCGTCAAAGCCATGAAGTGCATCGCACGCTTCGTGAGCGACCCGCGCTTGAAGGAACAGCTGCGCGAGAGCGGCATCGGCACCGAGGCGACGCGCGGGCCGACGATTCAAGGCTTGATCGCACGAGGGTACCTTCTCAAGACGGGCCGCGCGCTGCGCGCCTCGCAGTCGGCTCAGACGTTGATTGACGCCGTGCCACCAGCGGTGGCGGATCCGGTCACCACCGCGGTCTGGGAACAAGCGCTTGACCTTGTGGCGCAGGGACGGCTGTCGCCCGATGCGTTCGTCCGCAAGCAAGAAGAATGGGTACGGCAGCTTGTGCGCGACTACATGCAACGCTCGATCACGCTCGCCACGGCACGACCCGCGAAGTCCAACACGTCGGCGAGACGTTCGCGCGTCTCGCGCTCGCGATCACACTAGCTCGCTCACATGCAGACGTTACGCTGCGCTGTCCGCAGCTGATGTCATCCTTCACGACGATACAAACTCTTCGTTGACCGTGCGCACCCATCGCGCTACGGGCATGTTGTCTCGTCAGGGGTCCCCTGAAGTATTCGGCGCATCTGCGGCAGTCTTCAGGAGACCCCTGGCGGGGTCAACAGTGCTCTTGAGCCGGCGCCCGCCGGCGAAACAACGGGCTCCTTTTGTGCGCGGATGCGTGCCTGCATCTACCGACTCACGCCACGACACGGGTCGGGTGTAGGAGCGATCGGCACTCGCTCAAGGCTTTCAACGGCGGTCTTGCGAGTGAGCGCTGCTCACGGGTGGCACTCCTCACCTCGCCGAAGGTGCTTGACGCCTTCGGCCTCCTTCTCGCGCTTCGGCGCTGCTATCCCCTCGCCTGTCCAGTTTGCAGAAGGAGTTCGTATGCTTGCATCCGATCAGGATTCGCTTTGCTATGGCAGCGTTTGCAGCGGCATCGAGGCCGTGACGCTCGCTTGGCAGCCGCTTGGGCTTCGGGCGGCGTGGTTTTCGGAGATCGATCCGTTCGCGTGTGCGCTGCTCGCGTACCGCTACCCAGACATCGCCAACCTGGGTGACATGACCTGCATCGCCCCGCAGATCGCCCGCGGAGAAGTTGTCGCGCCTGACATCCTCGTGGGCGGCACCCCTTGCCAATCGTTCAGTGTCGCCGGTCAACGCAACGGCCTCGATGATCCTCGCGGCGCACTCACCCTCAAGTACGTGGAGCTTGCCAATGCCATCGACAAAGTCCGCTCACAAGCCGGTCAACCCTCGTGCGTCGCGGTATGGGAGAACGTTCCGGGCGTTCTCTCGGATCAAGACAACGCCTTCGGCTGCTTTCTTGGCGCGCTGGTTGGGGAATCACGTGCATTGCGACCTGCAGGGCGTTCGTGGACGAACGCTGGTTGTGTCTATGGACCCCAAAGGTCAGCCGCATGGCGGGTGCTGGATGCCCAATATTTCGGCCTGGCCCAACGACGCAAGCGAGTATTCGTTGTCGCAAGTGCCCGAAGCGACTTCGAACCCCCCGCGGTACC
>CADEEJ010000497.1 GCA_902826315.1 uncultured Steroidobacter sp. | reverse complement strand
GAATGATGCGGTTGAGCTGCGCGATGGTCGCGCCGACCAGCTCGATCGGGTCGGCCTGCGTGATCAGTGTGGGAATGGCCGCTTCCATCGTCTTACGCCCGACGCTGTGCCGCCAGGGCACCGACGGCCTGTTCCTGCTGTTCGACTTCGGCGAACTCGCGCTCGAAGTTGGCGATTCGCGTGCGCACCTCCGCGACGATTTCTGCCGGCGCGCTTTCCACGAACTTGGTGTTGCTCAACTTCTTCCGCTCCCGGTCGAGGTCCTGCACGGCTTTCGCCTTGCGCTTCTGCAAACGTGCCAGCTCTGCGGCCGGGTCATCGATCAGGCCCGCGAGCGGCGACGAGATCGTACGCTGCTCGATGCTCGCGGTCGCCGATGGCGGCAGCTGCTCGCCGGCCGCGACGATCCGCAGCTCGCTGATCCTGCCGACTGCCTTGACCACGCCGAGGCTGGCAGTCAGAGAGTGCTGGTCCTCCGCATGCGGCGACTGGTAATGGATCACAATCTCGCGACTCTGCGGGATATCGAGCTGCCCTCTGATCTGCCGCGCGCCGAGGATCGCAGCCTTGATGGCGGCGATGCCGCGCTCGGCTGCCGCGTCCTGCGGAAACTCCGTAGCCAGTGGATAGGGCTGCAGCATGATCGTCGGACCGGTACGCCCCGCGAGCGGCGCCACCGACTGCCATATCTCCTCGCTGATGAACGGCATCATCGGATGCAGCAGCCGCAAGTACGTTTCGAGCACCTGCACGAGTGTCTGGCGCGTGCCACGCTTCTGCGCCGCGCTCGCGTCGGGCGATTGCAGCGCCGGCTTGGAAAGCTCCAGATACCAGTCGCAATACCCGTACCACGCGAACTCGTATAAAGCCTGGGCAGCGAGATCGAAACGATACCCTGTGAGCTGTGCACGCACTTCGGCGATCGTCGCGCCGAGGCGCGAGCGGATCCAGAGATCGGCCGGCGTGTACTCGACTGCGCCGCCTTGCTGCCCGCAATCCTCGCCTTCCGTGTTCATCAACACGTAGCGTGCGGCGTTCCACAGCTTGTTGCAGAAGTTCTTGTAGCCGTCGATGCGGCCGAGGTCGAAACGGATATCGCGCCCCATCGTCGCGAGCGCGCACAGCGTGAAGCGCAGCGCATCGGAGCCGTGCGCGGGGATACCGTTCGGAAACTGCTTGCGCGTGTTCTTCTCGATGCGCTCGCGCAAGTGCGGCTGCATCAGGCCGCCGGTGCGCTTCGCGACCAGGGCTTCGAGGTCGATGCCGTCGATCAGGTCGATCGGATCGATGATGTTGCCCTTGGACTTCGACATCTTGTCGCCGTGTTCGTCGCGGATCAGCCCGGTGATGTAGACGTCGCGGAACGGCACGGCGCCGGCGAACTTCAGGCCCATCATCATCATCCGTGCGACCCAGAAGAAGATGATGTCGAAACCGGTGACGAGCACGCTGGTCGGATAGAACGTCTGCATCTGCGGCGTGGCCTGCGGCCAGCCGAGCGTGGAGAACGGCCACAGCGCGGAGGAGAACCACGTGTCGAGCACGTCGTCGTCGCGCGTCAGCTTCACGTCGCGGCCGAGCTTGCTGCGCGCTTGCGTATGCGCTTCCGCTTCGGAGCGAGCGACGTAGATGTTGCCGCTCTCGTCATACCAGGCGGGGATACGGTGACCCCACCAGAGCTGCCGGCTGACGCACCAGTCCTGGATGTTGTGCATCCACTGGAAGTATTCCTTAGACCAGCTCTCCGGCACGAAGCGCGTGCGGCCGTCTTCAACGGCCTGGATGGCCGGCGCCGCGAGCGGCGCGATACGCACGTACCACTGATCCGTGAGCCACGGCTCGAGCACGGCGTTGCTGCGGTCACCGCGCGGCACCTGCAAGGTGTGGGGCTCGACCTTCTCAAGCAGGCCGAGCGCCTCGAAGTCCGCAACCACGAGCTTACGTGCCGCGAAGCGATCGAGGCCGCGATACTTCTGCGGCACTTCGTCGTTGAGCGCCGCGTTCTCGTCGAAGATGTTGATGAGCGGCAGGTTGTGCCGCTTGCCGACGTCGTAGTCGTTGAAGTCGTGCCCCGGAGTGATCTTCACGCTGCCTGAGCCGAACGCCGGATCGGCGTACTCGTCACCGATGATCGGAATCAGGCGCTCGGCCAGCGGCAGCCGGATCTGCTTGCCGATCAAGTGCTGGTAACGCTCGTCCGTCGGATTCACTGCCACTGCGGTGTCGCCGAGCATCGTTTCCGGGCGAGTCGTCGCGACCACGAGATGACCGCTGCCATCCGCGAGCGGATAACGCAGGTGCCACAACTGACCTTGCTCGGGCACGGGCAGCACTTCGAGATCCGACAGCGCCGTGTGCAGCACTGGATCCCAGTTGACGAGCCGCTTGCCGCGGTACATCAGCCCGTCTTCGTACAGGCGCACGAACACGTCGGTGACGACGGTGGACAAGCCTTCGTCCATCGTGAAGCGATCGCGCGACCAGTCGACCGAATTGCCGAGGCGCCGTTCCTGCCGGAGGATGGTGTCGCCGGACTCGGCCTTCCATTGCCACACGCGCTCGACGAACGCCTCGCGTCCGAGGTCGCGCCGGTGCTTGCCTTCCGCGTTCAACTGCCGCTCGACGACCATCTGTGTCGCGATGCCGGCGTGGTCGGTGCCCGGCTGC
>CADEEJ010000496.1:1254-2674 GCA_902826315.1 uncultured Steroidobacter sp. | reverse complement strand
GCAAGACGCAATCAAGAATCACACCAGAAACTGCCTAACTGCATCCGAGACGCGCACCAGTTGGGCAAGATCCTGCGGAATCGTCGGATAGAAAGGGATCAGATCTTTGCCTGGGTCGTGCAAAAACTTTGGCAGGAACGCGCCTAGCGCCTCTTGCTCTGCCCACAGTTGCTCGGCACGATCAAACTCCTTTCGGCCAATTGCATCACCGACTTCCTGTTCTATCGCTTGATAGCGCCTCGACTCTTCTGGCAAGAGCACCGCCGGTGGGACCGAAAGAGGAATTCGATGGGCCGCCGGATCTCGACGAGAACGAAGTTCCGCAAACCAGGGAACGTACGGCGTAAGAGAGGTGCGCAAGGATGCCATAGACGGATCATTGAGGAAGTCCCGTGCGAAGAGCCCAATGCGGGTAGCTGCCAGACTCTTAATTTCCACGGATCCCCGCTCATGGAGCAAGCACCAAGCATAGTTGTCGATGGTGCCGACAACGTTGATGTAAATCGTGTTGAGGTCTCGGCTGACAGTCTTGACGTCATCCGATGACAACGGCTTTGTGCGTCCGACATGGACAATCTGAAGAATGCTCCGAAATGCGGACCAAAGCATCCCCGCCCGTCGGCCGATGCCGAAGCGCGCATAGTATTGCGCCTGCGGTTCTTTTAATTGTTGTGAGAGAGCTATGTTTTTTGTCTGTTCGTCGCGAAGAGCATCATGGACATAGCGGTTGTGGGCTTCCTGTGCTCTGAGCTCAGCGTATCGTCGTGACTTAGCATCCTGAGTGCCGATGAGTCTCGAGTACTCTTCATAGTGATACTCGTAATCGAGGTGATTCATCCGAATGCCCACCTGAGAGGGCCTTAGACTGGAAGCACGGTCGCTACGTTTTGAGATGCGTAACCAGGGCCGCTGCGTTTCCGAGGCGATGACCGCATCACGAGTACTACTTCGGAAGCCAATGCACACGGCGGCGCAAGATTTCTTTACATGCGTTTGAGTCGATGCCAAAGCCGAGATCGCGAAGTAGATGCAATTCAAGAAGCGCGATCAGTCTCGAAATCAGATAGAACACCTCGCCTCCGCGGACGGCCTTGTGTTCATTTCGACGATCCCAGTGAGTGAAGTAATTGCGGGTGTCGGTAACCCGCGTGACAAAAGATCCCAGCTTGCCGCCGCAGATCTCCTCGCCGACCGTTCCGAGAGATCTGACCAAAGCCTTGAGCCGCTGACCGAGTGACAGTTCGTTGAGGTAGGTCAGCTTGTTGGTGAGGATGTCGCGCGAGGTTCGCTCGGGCACCGCCGTTGCAAGCTGCGCGGCGAGCGTACTGGAGACATCCTGACAGCGCAGGGGGTCGCTGATGGTCGCTGTCGTCGTCCGTCGATGATAGGTATCCAGCGGCTGAAGACTGACGCCTACTGG
>CADEEJ010000496.1:0-1244 GCA_902826315.1 uncultured Steroidobacter sp. | reverse complement strand
CTGTGTATCCCAACTGGCGGAGTGCCGCGAGGTATAGATCAATAACTGGACTCACCTGGTCGAGTCGGGCAAACCAAGCGTCACGAGCATCCGCCCCAAGTTCCTGCACATCCGGCAAATAGAATCCGAACCTGAGATGCTTCGGTGTGTCATTTAGATCAAGCGGAGTGAAATGGAGCGGATAGACGTTCGGGCTGCCCGTTCGAGCACGTTTGAGAACTACTGACGACCCGACGGGTGAAGTGTGCCGTCCCGTCGCTAGCCCTATGATCATCTGCATAGGCCGAAGCGCGGCAGTCGCAAACGCTCTCGGCGCAAGGGGTTTGCGAGCCGTCGCATAAAGGTCTACGCGCGACTCAACCTCCATCATGCCCTCGGCCGAATCGCGGTGACCTACCTGATTGCCAAGCGTGACTTGAATTCCTCGATAGCTCCATAGGCCGACCGAACGCAGGCCAGCGGTCACTTTCAGCGCAAGAGGACGATTCGCGTTGTCGAGATCAAATTCAGCGTCCACATTCTTGAACTGGGCAAATTCCGTCAACAAGGGAAGTTGCTCACGAATTTCCGCGAACTCCCACGGTTCCTTCGCATCGAAGTGGACGCCAAGGATTGCTTGGCCGACATGCCACACCTGCCGAGGCGGCTCGGCGAAGCTGTCCGCGTATCTAACAAAGCAATGCTCTAAGGTGGCCCCCGTGCCAATGGAGGTAGCACCAGAGAGGCGGTGTTGGCCCTTGAGCAAGCCTCCGTGATCGGCCATCGCGAGTCCGCCCGTGAGAAGTCCGTTGAGTGTTAGGGTAAGGTGACCTTGGTCATCGCACTCCAGGATTCCCGTCACTTTTCGACGTCGATGTGAGACGAGCCACCAGCTGGCATAGAGAGGCTTTAGTTTCCAGCGACGAAATAGTTCGCGCGCGCTCACGGAGATCCTTCGTGACCATTCGAGACGCATTCTCCGCCAGTTCGATTGTTGCCGGTAGCGTTACGGCGGATGCGGGCGCATCCGTTCTGCGCGGCACACTCGAGCGTCTGCCGCATCCCTGCCGTAGAACTGGCAAAGTCACACGAACGAATCCACTAAAGGCGCTCTGGGCGCCAACCGCCAGGTGTAGCCGCAGTGACGGCTAGACTCGTTGCGGACCTGTGCGACTCATCAGGTCACCAGCGTTTCCGGTGCACCCGGCGCGTCCCGCCTGTTGATCGCTCCTGCCCTCCGTCGCCGACTGTGTCCTCCCGCCCGC
>CADEEJ010000495.1 GCA_902826315.1 uncultured Steroidobacter sp. | reverse complement strand
TGGTGCTGCTCGACGGCACGCGCCTGGTTTCCTCGAACGTCAACGGCTTCGTCGACCTCAACACTGTTCCCTCCGCGCTGATCGACAGCGTGGAGATCCTCACCGGCGGCGCGTCATCGGTGTACGGCTCGGACGCGATCTCCGGCGTGGTGAACGTGCGCACGAAGCGCAATTTCCAAGGTGTGCAGCTCAACTTCCAAAGCAATCGCACGGAAGAGAACGACGGCGAAACGCTGCTGGCCGAAGCGATCATCGGCGGTAACTTCGGCGAAGGCCGCGGCAACGCCGTCGCCTCCCTGAGCTACGACAAGCGTGATCCAGTGCTGGCGGGAGCGCGCGAGTTCAGCAATGTCTCGCTCGGCCCGAATCTGCGACCTGCCGGCTCCCCATCGGTGCCGGACGGCAGTGTCGCGTGGGGTACGAACGCGCCGACGCAAGCGGCGCTCAACACCGTGTTCGGCCGCTATGGCGCTGCAGCCGGCGCGGTATTGCCGAACACGACGATCGGGTTCAATCCGGACCAATCGCTGTTCTCGTTCGGCAGCGCCAGCGCTCCCGGAATCGACGTCGTGAATTTCAAAGGCGATACCAGCGACCCGGGCTTCAATCCGAAGAACTATTCGTACAACTTCGGTCCGACCAACTATCTGCAGTTGCCGCTCGAGCGCCGGCAACTCGCGACCCTCCTGCGTTACGACCTCATGCCGGATGCGTCGAACATATCGGCCGAAGCGTATTCGCGCCTGACGTTCACGACTTATCACTCCGACCAGCAATTGGCCTCCACGCCCGTGACGTGCTCGGGCACGCAAGCCGGCTGCTCGATCCCGATGACCAATACGACGATTCCTGCCGATCTGCGCGAGTTGGCGGTGTCACGCACCACGCCGGGTGCACCGCTGCTCTTCAACAAGCGCATCGTCGAAGTCGGGCCGCGTACGCAAGAGAACGGCTACGACGTCTTGCAGGGACTGCTCGGCTTCCGCGGCGACTTCCAGCTGGGCGATCGCAAGTTCAACTGGGATGTGTTCGGCAGCTGGGGACGCGCGGAGCAAACTCAGCTCCAGGGCGGCAACGTCTCGCGCTCGAAGCTCCAGGCGGCACTCAACAATCCTGCCGTGTATGCGGCGAACGGCTGCTCGACGTTCAATCCGTTCGGCGACGGCACCCTGGCGGCGCCGTGCGCGCGGGCGATCGCAATCAAGACCACCAACATCATGGTCGCCGAGCAGACCAACTTCGTCGGCAGCGTGACCGGTGATCTGTTCAACATGCCGGCGGGCGCGATGAAGTTCGCACTCGGTGCCGAGTACCGCGAGAACAATGCCGAGTTCCGTCCGGACGAATTCCTGGCGAGCGGCGACGTCGTCGGCTTCAATGCCAACCAGGCCGTCGCCGGCGTCATCCACGTCACGGAGCCGTTCGCCGAGCTGTCGGTGCCGATCCTTGCTGACCTGCCCTTCGCGAACTACATGGGGCTCGACCTGGGCTATCGCCACTCGGAGTACAACCTGGCCGGCGGCGCCGATGCGTACAAGGCCTCGCTGGATTGGAACCCGATCCGCTCGTTGAAGCTGCGCGGCGGCTACAACCGCTCGATTCGCGCGCCGAATATCCAGGAGCTGTTCCAAGCGGTGCAGGAAGGCTTCCCCGCGGCGACCGACCCGTGCTCCTCGGCGTCGACCAATGCCTTCCGGCAGGCGAGCAATCCCGACAAGGCACGCGTGGAAGCGTTGTGCGTGCAGCAGGGCATTCCGGTGGCGAGCATGCCCAGCTACGTGCAGCCTGCGAGCCAGATCAAGTCCTTCGTCGGCGGCGACCTGACCTTGGAGCCGGAGACTGCAGACGGCTACAGCTTCGGTGTGGTGTATCAATCGGAGTCCGACAACGATTGGCTCAGCAGGATGAACGTGTCGGCCGACTACTACCGCATTCAGGTCGACAACGTGATCGCCAGCCTGACGACGAGCTCGGTCGTCGGGCGCTGCTTCAATCAGCTGAACAGCAATCCGAACTTCGACCCCAACAACGAGTTCTGTCAGCTGTTCACGCGGCAGCTCACCGGCAACCTCGGCATCACGGACGTGCAGACGATCACGCGGAACCTGTCCTCGATGCGCGGCAGCGGCGTGGACGTGAACCTCAACTGGGGGTTCCCGATGGATGCGCTTGGCGGGAGCGACCTCGACTTCAGGCTCCTGTGGACGCACGTGCTGACGCGCGAGCAACAGGAAACGTCCGTCGATCCGTTCATCGAGCGCGACGGCACGATCAGCTCGACGGTCGGCAGCGCCTACCCGAAGAACAAGTTCGTGCTGGCGACGACCTTCACGGCGGGGGACGTCTCGCTGCGCTACAACCTGCGCTTCGTCCAGGGCATGGACGTCGTGAATGCGGATGCGATCCTGTCGCCTTCGTTGGGTGCGGCACCGTCGACGCCGGACTTTTTCTATCACGACCTGACGGCGCGCTGGACCATCAACGACATGCTGGGCTTGACGGTCGGTGCGCTCAACATCGCCGATAAAGACCCGCCGGTCTACACGACCTCCAGCGGCGTGGGAATTCAGTCCAATACCGACCCTTCCACGTATGACGTGCTGGGCCGCCGGTACTTCCTGAATCTCACGGCGAAATTCTGAGAGCTGGCAGTCACTGGACTGCCTTACCGCCGCCGCTG
>CADEEJ010000494.1 GCA_902826315.1 uncultured Steroidobacter sp. | reverse complement strand
CAGTTGATCCTGACCACGCAACCATCCTGAACTTTACTCGGAGCCCTGGCAATGATTGCTGGGGCTTCCTACCGTCGTCAGTTGATAGGTGGACCGAGTTCAACATGCACCGCATCCGCAGAAGCTGAGAGCGAAACCCGAAGCGAATGCGACTGAGCAAGGACCACTGCGACAACCAGCTCCCGCAGCTCAGGCACTACCGTAGCACCCATGAGCTTCGACATGTCGTGCTCCGAGACATAAGGCCGAAGCAACTTGAAGGCACTTCCAGTCACATCGAAGGTGACGCGCTCTCCAGCGACCAAGAGTTCTCGAACCCGGACCGCAAAGCCGACGCTGCCGTACTCCAGGCCTATGCCGGAGCCTGCGTCTGTGCGTCCCGATGTCTCACGCATAACGCCGCCGTTCACGCGCGTGCGTTTCGCACTTCGCGTGCAATGGCTTGTTATGTGCTTTGCCCATGATGCACTGGCCGCGCCGCGTAGTAATCAAGGAGCAGCTTCGATGCGAGGATCAGAATCGCCAGCAACCAGATCGCAACCCTTGCTCCATCGACGGACCGCAGTAAGTCCAACAACGCGGCATTACCAGACGACACCAACACATAAACCTCCGCGTACGTATCGAACGGCAACACCGCCAGCACACCAAACGCCAGATAGTTCCAAGCTTTGTTCTTCGAGAACAGGAAACAGATGTTCAAAATCACCAAGCCGATGTGTTTGAGGTAGGAAAGAGACTCAATTTGCCGTACCTCGATCGGCAAGGATGACGCGGACACTAGCGTCAGTACGATGTACACGCTCAGGAGCGTCACAGCGACGTACAGGAATGCAGGTTTATCTCGGAAGGCACCCATGTGTGTTCCTAAAGCACATAACGATTGAGTTGAGCGGCGCGCGCGCCGAAATATGAGATTGGCACTTTATCCCTCACGCGTCCGCTCCAACGATTTGTTAGGCGACCGATAGCGCTCGCTGACCGTAAGCTGTACGGGTCCGCGCGCGGGGGCTGGTTATGCACCGAGACGCTCCCATACTGACTTCCGTGCGGCGTTGAGCTGAGCCTCGTAATCGCTTTGGAATGGCGGGACGAGCTTCCTCTCAAGTGCGGCTTCCAACGCCCACAGCACATTGAGCTCTGGGCGCTTCGAGCTTGAGCTGCTCTGCCATATCCTTGCGTGAGGCCAGCAACTCAAACAGCACAAGCGCTTCGTCTGGTTCTAGGTCAACGGATACGCTCATATCGAAGTAACTCCGAGGTCGCCTAACTTGATCTAGAAGTGCGGGTCATGACGAATAACCTAGCACGGTGACAAATAACCTAGAGGCCAGACAGCACATAAGCGCCTGAACGCGGACAGATTGCCAAGCGATTCTGGTCGTAAATGGCTATTAGCCGATCCACGAAACCCGGCACGCGTCCTGCGCTGAAATCGGCACGTGGTTCGAGCGGCGAGAGTGGTGACGCGTGTTCGCGACCCTCAAACGTCGCCAACTCAAGGCTCGCCATGCGCTGGAGTGCCTGGATCGCGTGCTGGCACACAGTGCGGAATGCTGGGCGCAGCGCACCCAGCGCGTGGTCCGGCAGCCGCAACTGGACGCAGCGACTACCAGGCAACGCTTCAACGGCAGCGTGCTCGTCGTGGACGACAATCAGGTCAATCAGAAAGTCGCGCAACGTTTCTTGGAACGCCTCGGCTGCAGCGTGACGATCGCCGCCGACGGTGCAGAAGGCGTACGCGCGTACGAGCAAGGCAACTGCGACGTCATCCTGATGGACCTGCAGATGCCGATCATGGACGGCTACGCAGCGACCCGTCGCATCCGCGAGCTCGAGCGCGGACTGCCGAAGCACACGCCGATCATCGCATTGACTGCCGATGCCATGGCCGGACAACTGGAAAAATGCCAAGCCGCCGGCATGGACGACTACCTGCCGAAGCCCATCAATGCCGATCAGCTGCGGGATCTGCTGAGACAGCACCTTTGTCGAGCAGACGGCGCAGCGGCCGCGGCTCGCAGCTGACAAGGACCCACTTGGAAGTGGTGCGACTGAGGGACTCCAACCCACGACGAACGTATGCGGCGCTCGCCTGCTGGCGAACGCAAGCGTTAGGAATTGGAAAAGGAGTCCGCCACGAGCACGGGGCAGGACTCGCGGCGGGAGTAACGAGCTACTGCGCCCGACGTTTCTCCGAATCGGAGGAAGCGCATGGCGAGTTCATGGCGGCCGGCTTCAAGGCGATCAAGAACACGTAGGCGCTCCGCGCCGCGCGAAGCAACAGGGTTCCGTGCTCCCGCTTGCGGAAGCTCTGGTAACGCTACCACGGGCAACCGCCCCGCTTCCACCCACAAGCGGTGCGCGCAATAATCACCGCGCGCAGCCCCGCGCTCTCGAGATCAACACCCGTCATGCGAGTGAAGACCGCCGCACGAACCGAGCGACGCAAGGGCAATGCGGTAACCATTGATGAAGTCGCAAAGCACGCGGGCGTCTCGACGATGACCGTCTCGCGCGTGATGAACAGCAACAGCAACGTGCGGGAAGCGACGCGCGAGCTGGTCATGCGCGCCGTGCACGAGCTGAACTACACACCGAACGCTGCCGCGCGGTCCCTAGCGGCCGCGCAAGGTACTCGCATCGCGCTGATCTACACCAACCCCAGCGCCGCCTACCTCAGCG
>CADEEJ010000493.1 GCA_902826315.1 uncultured Steroidobacter sp. | reverse complement strand
TGTTTGCCTCCGAGCAACCGACCTACTCGCTCGGCGTGCCGACGATCTGGATCTCGATCCTGCAGCTGCTCGATTCCAATCCGCTGCGCTACCGCCTGCCGGCCGGCGTGCGCATGCTGGTCGGTGGCTCCGCCGTTCCCGAATCGCTGATCCGCGGCTTCGCGCGGCACGGCGCGACCGTCGTGCAAGGCTGGGGTATGACCGAGACCGGTCCGCTCGGCAGCGTCGCATTCATCAAGCCCGAGTTGCAGCACCTGGGTGAAGAGCAGCGGCGACGGCTCTCGACAGCCGCTGGCATACCGGCGCCCCTCGTCGATCTGCGCATCGTCGGTGACGGACAGGAACGCGCGTGGGACGGCCACAGCGTTGGCGAAATTCAGGTCCGCGGCCCGTTCATCACCGGCGGCTATCACGACGTGCCGGCCGACTCCGACAAGTTCACGGCCGACGGCTGGCTGCGCACCGGCGATGTTGCGACCGTCGATCCCCACGCCTACATCCGCATCGTCGATCGCACGAAGGACCTGATCAAGTCGGGCGGCGAATGGATCAGCTCGGTCGACATGGAGAACTTCTTGATGGGGCATCCCGCGGTCGCCGAAGCGGCGGTCATCGCGATTCCGGACGAGAAATGGAGCGAGCGCCCGCTCGCCTGCGTCGTGTTCCGCAACGGCAGCGGCGCGAGCCCGGAGGAGCTGCGCGAGCACATCGCCAGCAGCGGGCAATTCGCAAAATGGCAGCTGCCCGCCCGTTTCGAGGTGCTCGCCGCCATCCCGCGGACCTCCACCGGCAAATTCTGGAAGGCGCGGCTGCGCGAGCTCTTCAAGGCCTGAGCGATCCATGTCAACCTAATGCCCTGAGTTCGCATCTCAAGTGACGAGCTCACTCGAGAAAGCGAACGATGCATCACCAGGCAGGAAGGATCTGGCTGGCAGCAGCCCTACTCACGGCTTACGCGGCGCCTGCCGCTGCCGCTGTCACGATCGATGGCCGCATCGACCCGCAGGAATGGGCCGAGGCCCGCCGCATCACCGACTTCCGCAAAGTCCAGCCGCTGAACGGCGAGCCCGCGTCGCTCCCGACCGAAGTCTGGGTGCTCGCCACGCCGGAAGGCCTGGCTGTCGCGTTCCGCAACGTTCAGCCGCCGTCGGTGCCGCGCACTCAGCAACGCGTGCAACGCGATTTCGCGGAGCAGGTCGACCGCGTCAACGTGATGGTCGACTTCGACGGCGATGGCCGCACCGGCTTCGACTTCACGATCAGCTCCACCAACGGCATCTTCGACGCCATCATCACCGACGAGCGGCAGTTCAACTCGGACTGGGACGGTAACTGGCGACACGAAGTCGGCGGCGACGACGAAGCCTGGACGGTCGAGGTGCTGATTCCGTGGCACATCGCGCCGATGCGTGAAGCGACCGGCGACGTGCGCAAGATCGGCATCTACGTCGACCGCGTCATCGGCGTGACCGGCGAGCGCTCCGCCTGGCCGTATGCGAGCTTCGAGCGCCCGCGCTTTCTCTCCGATTTCTCGCCGCTCGAGGTGACGAAGTATCGGCAGTCGCTGCTCGCGTTGACGCCGTACGTCTCCACGCTGCACGACATCGTCAACAGCGACGACGAGCCGGACGCGGGCATCGACGTGTTCTGGAAGCCGAACGGCCAGACGCAGCTGCTCGCCACCTTGAACCCGGACTTCGGCCAGGTGGAGAGCGACGACCTGGTCGTCAACTTCGACGCAACCGAGGTGTTCATCAGCGAGAAGCGCCCGTTCTTCACCGAGAACCAGGGCATCTTCGACTTCACCACGCCGTCCGATTTCAGCCAGCTGCTATACACGCGTCGCGTCGGCGGGCCGGCAGACGACGGCCGAGGTGCGGGAGATATCGTCGGGGCACTCAAATTCAACGGCAGTCTCGGCGCGACCAAGTACGGTGTGTTCGCCGCCGACGAGGCGCACGAAGTCGGCCGCACGTTCAGCGCGCTGCGCCTGTTGCGCGACTTCAGCACGCAAAACGTCGGCCTGCTCGTGACCAACGTCGATCGTCCGTTCCTCGATCGCAAGGCCACAGTGCTGGGCATCGATCACAACTGGCGGCCGACTGCGCGCTGGAACGTGCGCACACGACTGATCGGCAGCAACATCGAGCAATCCGGCGAGACGACCCGCGATGACAGCGCGACGGTGTGGGCGGACTACGAGATGGATCGCGGCTGGCGCCAGCAGTGGATCTTCATGCACTTCGGCGACGAGTTTCAGATCAACGACGCCGGCTTTCTCGATCGCAACGATATGAACTATGCGCACTGGCAGTTCAACAAGCGCTTCACCGATCTGCCGGCGCAGTCGCGCTACGCATCCAAGGACTGGCGCTGGCGCGTCAGCAGCATTCACGACGATCACGGCGAGCTGCTCAACCATCAGTTCCGCATCAGTCGCGAGAGCAGGCTGCGCAACGGCAGTTACGAGTACGGGCAGATCAACTTCAACAGCGCCGGCGTCGACGACCTGCTGACGCGCGGCAATGGTGCCGTCAAGCTGCCGCCGAACTTCAACAGCCATTTCGAATTCCAGCGGCCGCGTTTCGGCAACTGGGGATACGAGACGGAGCTGGAAGCCTACAGCGGCGGCCTCTCCGGCAATCACCGCGTCGGCTACCGCGTCGAAGTCGAGCCGCGCTACTTCCTCAGCGACGCACTGAACGTGTACGTCGGCCTGGA
>CADEEJ010000492.1 GCA_902826315.1 uncultured Steroidobacter sp. | reverse complement strand
CGAGGTCGAAGCCACGAGAATCGAGCTCAGTCCCGAGACCGCCATCGAGAACTGTCAGGGCAGCGGGTGCCGCGCGAGGTGGTGTGCGCATCAGCGAAGAAGGCCAGTCCGTAAAGGCCGATCATGAGAACGGAGCCGGCCGTATAATAGCGACCAAACATCCGGTCACTAAACGCATTGACTGTGGCCGTGCTTGGTCCCGCTACCGAATGGGCGAAACTGACCAACGACGGGCTGCCTTAGACCACAATAGCGCTCAGTTTCCGTGAGTCAGGTGCGACCTCTTGCGGCGGGCGGCAGATCCGTGGTGGTTGGTGCGGCCCGACGCGTCAGCTATCCACTTAATCATGCGTCACGTGATGGGGGCAAAGGCTCGCTGCCTAACCGCCCAAGTTCACGTGCGAGCGAGTCAACATAGAAGCGAGCCATCCCTAGATCGCTCGTCAAGTGCAACTATTCTTAGGCCGCAGTTTGGCGCGAGGAACTGCTATTTCTTTGTTTTTTGCCGGCGCTTACGGATTGCGTCAGCCCAATGGTCAAGCTCGTCGATCCTCAGTCGGATATCGTTTGGCGGGGGGAACGGCTCTGCATCAGCGATTGCCGCATCATGACCCGCCATCCACCGGGAGCAAAACGACATCCCAGTATCGACCAGCAGGCAATCCGATTCCGTGATGTCGTAAAGCTCGGACACCCTTCGCGTTTCTATCGATTGACGAAACCTTTCCACGACTCCGTTTAGCAGGACTTCGCTAACTCCCTGTTCCCAGGCTTCCCGCAGACGCCCGAGAATGTACCGCGCTTCGCGCTCGTAGTCATCGATTGCGGACTTGCGAAACAGTGAGTCGGCACTCTGCCAGTGGTTGCGTAGCCAGCCTACCCGCTGTTTCAAGTTCATCGCGACCCAGGGCAAGTCCGCCGAGCACACACCGGCGCTGTGGTCGTCGATGCGACGTAGGTGCTGATGCTGGCAGTCGACCTGGTTTGCCTCGGCATCGTCAATTAGACGTCGCAGGAACAGTAGATCGTGGGTAAACACGATTATTTGCCGCGACTTCGCCTCCTCGACGAGGCGACTCGCGATACGCGCGCGCCAGATGTGGTCGAGCGAGGACACCGGGTCGTCGAAGATTATGGTGGACTTAGTTGAGGACGTGCTTAGCTCAGTAAGAAAGGCCGCCAATGCAAGTGTGCGCGACTCCCCTTCGCTTAAGACAGTCGTTACGGAGACTCCAGGGGCGTTCGAGAACACGAGCTCATGAAATAGCGCGCCCTTTGCGCCACCCGCTGCGCGAATCTCAACTGATAGATGGGTAAATCGTAGCCTCGTGAGTTCATCCTGGAAGACTTGTCTGAGCTTCTCAGTTACAATGCGTTTTGTAAGGCTGGTGCTTTTTCGCGTGATCGGGGTTGTGGATGCTTCGGAGATACATTGGGCATAGACAGCTAGACGCTTCTTTCGTTCGATGATGTCGAGTACAACGGCCAATTGACTTCCAAGACTTTCTCGTGCCTCGAGCTCTTTGAGTTCAGCGGTCAATGCCACGGTCATGACCGTGCCTTGAGTCAACAAGAGACGCGCGCGTTCTCGACTGATGTTGATGAGGCGTTCAAGGTCAACGATTGGCGAAGGCGGGAGTTGAGTCTGTACCGCGTTCACCACCGACAAACTGAGCTCGAGCTGAACCTGAAGGGCAGCCGACACAGTGGCACTGAGTGTCTGGGCGAGGTCTGGCTCATCCGGCATCAATTCGTCTATGACAAGTGTGATGTCGGCCCGCTCCACGGCGATGCGAACCTCGGCGAGTGCCGCGGCAAGGTCCGCTTCCAATGACGTAAGGCGTGTCCGCATAGCCGAGTCGACATATTCGGCAAGATGCTCGATGCGACTGCGTGCGGCACCAGAGAACTGATCCTGGCACAGCGGACACCGCGCTGCACTAGGGTCCGGGAACGGCGGTGTTTGGTGCCCGGCGTGAGAAAATGCTATTGCGGCGTTCCAGAGTGCTTGCCATGTGGCACCGCCAGTCGCCGGCAAGAGGCCCTCGTCGAGCGAAGCATGCAGAGCGCTTAGGCCGTTTCGCGCCGTGTCGACGGCTTCTCCGAGGCGTCGGATGGTCTCGAGAGAGTCTTTGGAGAACGCGCGATAGAGTGCACGAAAATGATCTGCGGCGTTGGCGAGCCGGGAGGCCCGTTGAGTGAGTTCCCGAGCTCGCTGCTTCGGGTCGGATGCCCGGCTATCGAGCGCGAGATCGCGAAGGTCTTTTATGCGGTCCTTCTCGACTTCGGTCAGCTTAGCAAGGGCGCGGACCTGCTCGACGTTGGTGAGGGACGTCAGCCCGTCAACAAGCCGCCGCGCTACGGTGCCCTCAGGTAGGGCAATCACGCTCGAAGGTTGCCCCGCAAGTTGGCGCTGTTCGCTCTCTAGCGCTGTTCTCACCGAAGTGCAGACAGACGACAGGCGATCAAATACGTCCAAGCCTAGCGGTCGAAAAGCGACGTCTGTCTTGTCTCCGAGATAGACCGGCGCGCTCAGCGAGTCGAAGACACTTACTGCTGCAAGGGCCGCGTCCCGCGGCGCGTCCGGCTCCCACGGGAACGTCCGGATGTCGGTCCCCTGATGAAACTGAATCGTGGCTTTTGCTTTGAGCGGCGCAGACCCGGAGACGACGTTTCCAAGTACTTGTTCGGATGCGCGCGTGCGACAAGCCGACTTCAGAACTCGCGTGTAGCCA
>CADEEJ010000491.1 GCA_902826315.1 uncultured Steroidobacter sp. | reverse complement strand
TGTGATCGCTACCGTTGCGCGCGCCGGCGACTGCCGACCAGGCATCGTCGAAGTAGACACGCATCGACGCGAACACTCCGTATTGATCCAGGTCCACGTTACCCAGAGCCCCGAGCCGCGAATTGGCAACAGCAAGACGCGGATCCGGATAGTTGGCCGGATCGAAGCCGCGGACATCCTGCAGGGGTGGACTGAGCGCGCCGAGACTGGCGTCGCGATCCATCGTGAACCTGAGGCGCGAGAAATCGCCGCCGAACGCAAATTGCTCGCGCCAACCGAACCATTCGACCTCGCCGGTGAGCGTCGCGTCGCCGGTGAATTGCGTGTGCACACTGGGCCTGTCGGTAAATGTGGCTTGGAGCGGCCCCACCCCGTGCGTGATCGGATCGATCAGACCGCTGAACTGGCCGTAGCCGAAGTCGGCTTTCGTCCGCCAACGCGCGGTGTTGACCTTCAGCGTCCAGGCGTCGCCGAAATCCTGCCGATATTGCAGATAGGCCTCGCTGATGCGCGCGCGATAGTAGGCCCAGTCGAACGTCAGGGCCATGTCGCGCGGCAGACGCGGATCTCCGCCGTTCGCGTACAACGGCAAGCCATCCACGAACGGCACGGCGGCGTCCGACTGGTAGCTGCCACCCGCAGTGAGCGTCGCGGTGGGCGTGAGATCGAACTCGACGGCAGCGACGATCTTCCTGCGCTCGAAGTCGGCTGTGTCATAGAAGTAGTCGCGATGCGCGTACACGGCGTCGAGTCGTCCGCGCACCGCACCCTCCGCCGCGAGCGGTCCCGTGACATCCGCCTCGACGCGATAGTTGTTCCACGAGCCAGCGGACGTGCTCAGTGCCACACTGAAATCCTTGCGTGGCCGCTTGCGCACGAGGCTCACGGTGCCGCCTGGATTGCCGTTGCCTGCGAACAGCGCGTCGGAGCCGCGCAGCACTTCGATGTGGTCGAACTCGCTCAAGTCCGGCGTGCTCAATGGCAGCAGCACGGCATCGATCGTCGGATTCAGTGCGGCGCCGCCATCGACGTGGAACGAAGCGATCTCAAAGCCGCGCGCGTAGAAGGTTTGATCGAGCGAGCTCGTGCGCGCGGTCGTGATGCCCGGTGCATGGCGCAGGACGTCCGCCAGGTCCGTGGAGTTCTGCTGACGCAACTGCTCGGGCGGCACGATCGTCAGGGTCTGCGGGATTTCGCGCAGCGGTGTTGCGATGCGCGTCGCGACGAGATG
Source organism: uncultured Steroidobacter sp. (assembly GCA_902826315.1). Classification (GTDB taxonomy): domain Bacteria; phylum Pseudomonadota; class Gammaproteobacteria; order Steroidobacterales; family Steroidobacteraceae; genus Steroidobacter. The sequence continues at coordinate 1,510 of CADEEJ010000491.1, read as the reverse complement.
CTCCGCCGTCCCGACGACGACAACTTCTTCGAGCGGCGTGGGTTCGGCGGTAGCGTGGCGCGTCTTGCGGGACACAGCCCGCCTTGCGGCCTTCTGCTGCAACGGGCGGATCTCGACGGCTCGTTCGTTGATCACGACGAACGTCAGTCCGGATCCGTCGAGGAGGCGCTCCAGCGCGACTGCCAGCGTGTAATCGCCCGCCAGCGCCGGCGCGTCGCGGCCCTCGGCGATTCGGGAAAAAAAGATGATCTGAATGCCGCTCTGCCTGGCGAACTCCTGCAGCGCCGTACTGAGCGACTGTCGCTCGATCTTCAAGCGATAGGACGAGGCTGTACCGCCCGCTGCTGCGCCGGCAGCGACACTGCCAAGCGAAGCACACGCGAGAGCGATGCGCAGCCAGCGCAGCATCGGCCTACTCCATCAGTCAGGCAGAGGTACGCGCAATCGTGAACTGAAACGTGCTGCCGCGAGGTTCGCGCGGCGAAGCCCACAGCGATCCGCCGTGGCTCTCGACGATCGACCGGCAGATCCACAGGCCCAGGCCCATCCCGGTGCTCTTGGTCGTGAAGAACGGCTCGAACAGACGCGGCATCAGCGTGGGATCGAACCCGCTGCCGGTATCGGAGACGGCGACCAGCACGTCGCCTTCGGTGTCGAGTGCAGTCCGCACTTCCAACGACCGCAGGTGCTGCGGCCGGTCGGCCATCGACTCGATACCGTTGCGCGCGAGATTGATCAGCACCTGCTGCAGCTGGATCGGATCGCCCGTGACCGCTGGCAGGTCCTCGTGCAGGTCCAGCACCAAGCCGACTCCGTGCTGCATGATCTCCTCGCGCACGAGATCGACAGCATCCGCGACCGTGTTGTTGAGCTGCAGACTCTCTCGTTGCGGCGTCGACCTGCCGAGCAGCGTGCGGATGCCGCGGATCACGTTACCGGCGTGATGCCCGTCGCGCACGATCCGTTGCGCAGCCTTGCGCGCGTTGTCCACGTCCGGACGCTCGCGCTCCAGCCAACGCAGACAAGCCTCCGCACTCGTCACCATCGCCGCGAGCGGCTGATTGATCTCGTGCGCGAGCGATGCAGCCAACTCGCCCATGACGGTCAACCGCGCCGCCAGCGCACGCGTGCGTGGCGGGTCATCGACGGTGTAGCGGATGGGTTCGATCGAGCTCATGGACACCTTCCTCGACTCAATAGCTGCCTTCGATGCGCAGCGTGACGCTGCGTGGCTCGCCATACCAATTGTTGACCAGCGACTCATCGAGGGTTTGATAGTAGATTTCATCGAACACGTTGCCGACGGTCAGCGCCGCCTGCCAGTTCGGAGCAATTGCAAAGCCGACTCGCACGTCCAGCACCGCGTAAGCATCCTGAGTCGCGCGCACTGGCACGGAATCGACCGTGCACACGATGTTGAAGATCACTTGCGGACAGTAGCTCGCGTCGACGGAGTTGCTGCTTTGGGCGTAGAGGTTGCCGCCGATCGTCCAGCGATCCAGGACACCGG
>CADEEJ010000490.1 GCA_902826315.1 uncultured Steroidobacter sp. | reverse complement strand
GGAATTTCCACGCCCTGCTCGATGGTGGCCTCGCGCTGGTTCGCCGTGATCAGGCGCGGCGAAGAAATGATCTCGCCACGGCCCTCCGCCTGCGCCGCCGACAGCTCGAGGTCGACGAGGTAGTCGGAGTCCAGCAGCGTCAGTGCGAGCCGACCGGCCGGATTCGCGACCGGCAGGTTCACCATGTAGCGATCGATCGGATCGCCCTGGATGAAGCCGGGGCGGCCCTGGGCGACGAGCGCGTCGTTCGGCGACAGCACGACATCGTTGTCCTCGGTCACGAAGTTCGTGCCGCCGACGATGCCGGCGCCGTCGGCGCCGCCGTGCTCGAACGCGGCCGTCGCGCCGAAGCGCACGCCCAGCTCGCGGCTGTAGTCGTCGTTGACGATCACGATGCGCGCTTCGATCAGCACCTGCCGCACCGGAATGTCGAGCGTGGAGACCAGCCGGCGGATGTCGGACAGGCGCTCCGAGGTGTCCTGCAGCAGCAGGGTGTTGGTGCGCTCGTCGATCGCGACGCTGCCGCGCTCGGAGAGCAGCGAGCTGTTCTGGCCCGACTTGATCAGGGCCGCGAGGTCGCTCGCCTTGGCGTAGTTGATCTGCAGGTACTCGGTGCGCAGCGGAGCGAGCTGCTGGACCTGCTGACGCGCCGTCAACAGCTCCTTCTCGCGCGCCGCGATTTCCTGCGCCGGGGCCACGAACATGACGTTGCCTTCGCGGCGCATGTCGAGACCCTTGGTGCGCATCACGATGTCCAGCGCCTGGTCCCACGGCACGTTCTGCAGGCGCAGAGTGACGTTGCCGCCGACCGAGTCGCTGATGACCATGTTCTGGCCGCTGGTATCGGCCAGCAGCTGCAGCACCGCGCGCGTCTCGATGTCCTGGAAGTTCAGCGTCAGCCGCTCGCCGACGTATTCCTTCTGATCCTGCAGCTCGGGCGGCAGCTTCACGATCGGCTTGATCTCGATCGTGTAGATGTTGTCGGACTGGTAGGCCAGCTGCTCGTAGTCGCCGCTCGCCGCGATGACGAGGCGCGTGCCGTCGGCCGCGCGCATGGCATCGACCGAGTTGACCGGCGTCGCAAAGTCGGTGACGTCGAGCCGCTGCATGAGGTTGTCGGGGAGCGAGGTCTTCGCGAAATTCACCACGATGCGGCCGCCTTCCTGGCGCAGGTCGGCGGGCACCTTGGCATCGGTGAGCTCGACGATGATGCGGCCGGAGCCGTCGGCGCCGCGGCGGAAGTCGATGTTGTTGACGCTGCGCGAGCCGGAAACCGGCGCTGCGGAGCGCGGAGTCTGGCTGGCTACTGCAGCTGCGGCCGTCGAGACTGCGGTGCCGCTGCTTACGGCGCGAGTGCCGCCGCCGACCGACACGACGATCGTGTTGCCGCTGACGCGCGTCTCGTAGGGCACCAGGGTGTCCACGTTCAGCACGACGCGCGTGCGTCCGTTTGCCTCGGCGACGTTCACGGTGTCGACCGCGCCCTGCTTGACGTCGACGCGGCGCGAGGACATCGCGACGCTCGTGTCGGGCAGGTCGAGCGCGATGCGCGCCGGATTGTCGACGGTGAAGGTGAGCGGCGTCGGTGCGTTATCGCTGAGCCGCAGCGTCAGCTCGACCTTATTGCCGGCGCCGGTTGTGAAGGTGATGCCTTCCAGGCGATTGGCGCTTTGCGCCAGCGCCTGCAGGGTCATGCCTGCAAACAGCGCTACACCTAGGCCGAGCCGCCGGAGCGACGAAATTGAGGACGACATTTTCGGATTTCTCCCTGGGATCATTCTGTCAACGCCAGCGCCGCCGGACGCTCGATGTATCCGCCGAGGCCGTCGGGGACGATCTCGATGACTGATATTCTGGTGCTGGTGACGCTGAGGATGCGGCCGTCGTTCTGCCCGACATAGTTGCCCGGCAACACGCGATGCACGAGGCCGTCCTTGCCTTGCACCAGCCCATAGTTGCGGCCCTGCAGCTGCAGCGTGCCGACCATGCGCATGGTGTCCAGCGGGAACTGCTCGAGGAACTCGCGCGGACGCTTCACGTCGGGACGCACGCCGGCGGCCAGATCGCTGCGCGCCGGCGGTGTCGGTACGAACGGCGAGCGCAGGCTCCCCGCGTTGTAGGCGAACGACTCGTACGGCTTGATCTCGGGCAGCGGCTCGATGGACTCGCCCGGACGGTTCTTGATCTCATCGACCTGCTTGCGCAGCTCGTCGATGCCGTTCGAGCAGCCGCCGAGCGTCAGCACGGCGAGCGCGGCAACGGAAATCAGGATGGGTCTGGTCATAGGTGACGCTTCGTTGCTGCCAGATTAGGTGCGCTTCGGCGCGGGCTTTTTGCCCGCCGGCCCTTGCTGCTGCGGCTGGGCCGCTGCCTGCTCTTCTTCGTCCAGGTAACGATAGGTCTTCGCCGTCACGTCGAGCTGCAGCTGGTCGCTGCCCGCGGCGTTCGCGGCGTTCTTGCCGGCTCCGGTGATCTCCACGTCGTGCAGCGTCACGATGCGCGGCAGGGCGGCGATGCCGCTGACGAACGCACCGATCGAATGGAAGCTGCCGGTGAGGCGCATCTTGATCGGCAGCTCGGCGTAGAAATCCTTGACGTTCTGCGCGCTCGGCTGGAACAGCTTCTGGTCGAGGCCGGCCGCGGTGCCCTGCTGCGAGATGTCGGTCAGCAGGTTCGGCACTTCGGTCTTGTTCGGCAGCTTGCGCAGCATCGCGCCGAACGACTGCTCCATCTCCGCGAGCTGCGCCTTGTAGGCGTCGAGGTTCGCGGCTTTCTTCGC
>CADEEJ010000489.1 GCA_902826315.1 uncultured Steroidobacter sp. | reverse complement strand
CTGCCGTTCTGGATTTCCCACGGCTCACGCAACAACGAACCGTTGAAGCTCTCGACGTTCAGTCCGTCGGCCCGCAGCTCTCTTTTCACTTCCACGTCGCGCGCGACCACCGCGGGCTCGTAGCGACGATTCCAGAAGACCGCGTTCGTACCGGTTTGCGCAACCGCGTGACGCAAGCAGTCGATTGCAGGCCCGCGCAGCAACGAAAGCTGCGAGCCGCGTGAGCGCAGCTCTGTGTCGAGCGCGGACAACGAGCGGTGCAGCCACCAGCGTGAAGCGCCGCCCGGCGGGAATTCCTGCTCCTCGGCGTCGCTCAGGATGTAGACGGGGACGATCGGACCGCCGTGTTCAGCTGCCGCCTGCAGCGCCGGGTTGTCGCGCAGACGCAGGTCCTGGCGCAGCCAGACGATCGCTCCTGTGCTCTCTCCCTTACTCATCGGACGCACGCTATCATTCGCCCATGCCATCTTTCGACATCGTTTCCGAGCTGGACCCGCACGAAGTGGCGAACGCCGTCGACCAGGCGAACCGCGAGGTCGGCACGCGCTTCGACTTCAAGGGCACGGGTGCGAAGTTCGAGCTCAACGAGCTCGTGGTCACGCTGAGCGCGCCGGCCGACTTCCAGCTCAAGCAGATGATGGACATCCTCAAGCTGCGGCTGACGAAGCGCGGCATCGACATCGTCTGCATGAAGGTCGACGAGCCGGTCGTCACCGGCCAGACCGCGAAGCAGATCGCGACGCTGCGGCAAGGCGTCGACACCGAGCTGGGCAAGAAGCTGCAACGCCTGATCAAGGACTCGAAGCTCAAAGTGCAGGCCGCGATCCAGGACAAGCAAGTGCGAGTCACCGGCAAGAGCCGCGATGACCTGCAGGCCGCCATCGCGCTGGTCCGCGGCGGCAAGCTCGAGCTGCCGCTGCAGTTCACGAACTTCCGCGACTGACCGTGTAAGAGCTACCGCCCGGGTTCCTGCTAACCCGACTCGCGATTCCGCAGACCCTCACGTAACCCCCCGCCGACTGACATCAAACCGCGTGGCGCGGCATCGTTGCTCCTGACTTGGACCAGGAGGATGCATGAGCAACGCCGCGCTGAAGTTCGACGTGACTGCCCCCGGCGTGCGGCTGCCTGCAATCCCATTGCGGCGGTGGCTCAACGGCCGCTGGGCGCTGTTGTTCTCGCACGCCGACGATTTTGCAGCCTACGGCTTCGAAAGCGACCGCTGGCTGGTCCACGTACAGGAAGCGTTTGCCGCCGCCGACATCCGTCCGCTTGCTCTCGCCGACCGCCAGGAAGCGGGGTGGGTGACGGAAGTCGGCGGCTGCACCACGACACTGGCGCTCGATGAAATCCAGCGCTATCCCGTCGTACGCGATTCGCGCGAAGAGGCGTTGCGCAGCGCTGCTTTCGACCCGACTGCGCGCTTCGTCATGACTTTGGACAGTGGCCTGCGCTTGCGGCGCACGTTTGTATATTCGCAGCGGGATCGATTGCCGTCGCCGCTGGATCTCGCGGTGCTCGCGCGCGAAGCGCGCGACAGCTGGCTCAACGCTCGGACGAGCGCTCGGAATAGGCCTGCCATTCCTTGTCGACGATGAGGCGCGCGCCGCGGCTGAACGTCAGGTACGACCATGCCCATTGCGCGAGCACCGACAAGCGATTGCGGAAGCCGCTGAGCCGATAGATATGTACGATCAGCCAGAACCACCACGCGAAGTAGCCGGCGAGCCGCAAGCGCCCGAACTCCGCAATCGCGCGGCTGCGGCCGATCGTCGCCATCTGACCGAGATCTTGATAGCGAAATGGTGTGCGCTCGGCGACGGCGCCGCCCTCGACTTCCTTCTTGACGACGTCAGCCGCGTAGATACCTTCCTGCATCGCGACCAGTGCAACTCCCGGTAGCGGGTGACCTTCGACTTCTTCGCGGCGCGCCATGTCTCCGAGTACGAAGACTTCCGGATGCCCGGGGATCGTGAGATCGGGGCCGACCTTCACGCGCCCGACTGAATCGACCGGCACACCGAGTGTGCGTCCGACGTCCGAAGCTTGCACGCCTGCGGCCCACAACACAGTCGACGCGGCAACCTGCTCTTTGCCAACAGTGACGCACTCCGCCGCGACGCCGGTGACGCGCGAGTTCGTCCAGACCTGCACGCCGAGCGATTCGAGATCGCGCATCGCGCGCGCGGCGAGCTTGTCGTCGAACGACGGCAGGATGCGCGGGCCCGCTTCGACGAGGATCACGCGCGTCTGTCGCGGATCGATGCTGCGAAAATCGCGCGTGAGCGTGTAGCGGCTCATCTCCCCAATTGCACCCGCGAGCTCCACGCCAGTCGGTCCGCCGCCGACCACGACGAACGTGAGATGTCGACGCCGCGCCTCGATGTTCTGATCGCGCTCCGCTGCTTCGAAAGCGTCGAGCACGCGTCGGCGGATCTCGGTTGCCTGCGGCAACGTCTTCAACCCAGGCGCGTGGCGCTCCCACTCCTCGTGACCGAAGTACGCATGCTGTGAGCCGGAGGCGAGGAACACGTAGTCGTACTTGTATTCGCCGCTGTCGGTGACGACCGAGCGGCCATCGACGTTGACGCTCTGCACCTGCGCCTTCAGCACGCGAATGTTGCGCGCCCGAGCGAACAAGCTGCGGATCGGTACCGCGATGTCCGCGGGACTGAGCGCAGCCATGGCGACTTGGTACAGCAGCGGCTGGAACAGGTGATGGTTTTCGCGATCGAGCAGCGTCACCTCGATGCCCGGCACATCGCGCAGCCGCTTGGCAGCGTTCAG
>CADEEJ010000488.1 GCA_902826315.1 uncultured Steroidobacter sp. | reverse complement strand
GAGCGCGAAACCGTTCTACACAGTTGGTGCCGGCAAGTGGACTGGGCGGCGCCGACGGTCGTGGGCGGGTCCGGTGCGCGGTTTCATACAGAAGATGGCCGCCGCATTCTAGACATGAGCAGTCTCGCGGAGTGCAATGGCCTCGGCCATCAGCATCCGCGCATCGTCGCCGCGATCCGGCAGCAAGCCGAGCAGCTCTGTTTCGTGACCAATGCGTGGGGCGCGCAGCCGCGCGCGCGGCTCGCGGAGATGCTGCTGGAAAAATCCGGTTTCGCGGGTGGTCGTGTGTTCTTCACGCTGGCCGGCGCCGACGCCAACGAGAACGCCGTGAAGCTGGCGCGCCAGGCATCGCAGAAACCGCGCGGCAAAGTCATCGCTCGCGATCGGTCGTATCACGGTGCGAGCTACGCGACGATGGCGTTGTCCGGTGACAGTCGCACCAGCCATCAGGTCGATGCGCAGGCATTCGGAGTCGTACGCGCGTTGCCGCCGTACGCGTATCGCTGTCCGTTCGACTCGACGAGCGCCGAGGAGTGCGGCGAGCGCAGCGCGGCCCACGTCGGCGAGTTGATCGATACGCAAGGCGCGAAGCAGGTCGCGGCCGTGTTGATGGAGCCGAATGCCGGTACGAACGGCATCGTTGCGCCCGAGAACTATTGGCCGCTGCTGCGCGCGCATACGCGCGAACGCGGCGTCTACTTGATCGCCGATGAAGTCATGAGCGGCTTCGGCCGCTGCGGCGAGTGGTTCGCGTGGCAACGCTACGGCGAGGACGGCCGGCCGGATCTGATGACGCTGGCGAAGGGGCTGACCGGTGCACACTTGCCGCTCGGCGCCGTCGTGATGTCGGCGGAGATCGCGCGCCGGATCGAAAACGAGATGCTGTACACGGGGCTCACTTATTGCGGCCATCCGCTCTCGTGCGCAGCGGGAGTCGCGGCGATCGAAGCATACGAGAGCGAAGGGTTGATCGAGCGCTCGCGCCGACTCGGCGCGCAGCTGTATCGCGAGCTGAAGAAGCTGCAGGAACGGCATGCGATCGTCGGCGACGTGCGCGGCGGCCACGGTTTATTTGCAGTCGTCGAGCTCGTGCGCGACCGCGCAACGAAAGCGCCGCCGAGCGTGTGGCCCGATGCGCACCCCGCGGTGACGAAATTCGTCAAGGCTGCATTGGCGCGCGACGTGTCGTTCGCGACGCGCGGCAACCTGATCATCCTGGCGCCGCCGCTGGTGATCGAGGAAGAGGAGCTGCAGGACGCGGTGTCGTTGCTGGATGAGCTGCTGGGGCAGATGAAGTTCTGACGACCTATGACGTACAAGCTGACCTATTCGACGATGTTCGATCCGCCGCCCGAGATGCACGCGCGCTTCGACGCGGCGATGCGCGAGGTGCGCTCGCAACTCGGACGCCGGCATGGGCTGCACATCGACGGCGCCGACGTTGAAACCGCCACCGCGCGCGACAAGCGCAGCCCCATCGATCGCGAATGGATGCTCGGTTCGTTCGCGCAGGCCGGCACGCAGGAAGTCGATCGCGCGATGGCTGCAGCTGCGGCCGCCTTTCCGCAGTGGCGCGTCACGCCGCCGGCGGAGCGCATGCGCTTGCTGCGCAAAGTCGCGCAACTGATCGAAGAGCGCGTGTATCACATCGGCGCCGCGCTCACGCTCGAAGTCGGCAAGAACCGCATGGAAGCGCTCGGCGAGGTGCAGGAGACCGCGGATTTCTTCAGCGTGTACTGCGATGACTTCGAGCGACAGCAGGGATTCGATCACGTGCTGCCGAACGATCCGCTGCCGAACGCGGTCTCGCGTAATCGCAGCGTGATGAAGCCGTACGGCGTGTGGGTCGTGATCAATCCATTTAATTTTCCGTTCGCGCTCGCCGGCGGCCCGGTCGCGGCGGCGCTCGTAACCGGGAACACGGTCGTGCTGAAGGGTGCGAGCGAAACGCCGTGGGCCGGACGCATGCTGGCCGATTGCCTGCGCGACGCAGGGTTGCCGCCGGGCGTGTTCAATTACTTGATGGGGCCGGGCGGTGCGGTCGGCGATGCACTGGTGCAGGACCGGCGCACGGCAGGCGTGACGTTCACGGGCTCGTACGACACGGGCATGCACATCGTGCGCACGCTCGCGAACGGCAAGTATCCACGACCGTGCATCGCGGAGATGGGCGGCAAGAATGCCGCCATCGTGACGGCTGCTGCGGACCTGGAGCGCGCAGCGGCGGGCATCGTGCGTAGTGCGTTCGGCATGGGCGGGCAGAAGTGTTCGGCGTTGTCGCGGTTGTACGTGCAGTCATCGGTGGCCGATGAACTGATCGATCGCGTCGGCAAGAAAGTCGCGGCGCTCGGCGTCGGCGACCCGACACGTGCAGAGAATTGGCTCGGGCCCGTGGTCAGCGAGAAAGCGCAACGTAACTACCTGACGTACATCGAGCGGCTGAAGAGCGGCAACGCCAACATTTGCTTCGGCGGGCGCGCACTGCTCGAAGGCGATCTGTCGCGCGGCTTCTATGTGCTGCCGACGCTCGCCGAGGCGCCGGACGAAGCTGAGTTGTGGCGCGAGGAGATGTTCCTGCCGATCGTCATGCTGCGGCGGATCCGCGACCTGAGCGAAGGCATCGCGCTCGCGAACGATTCGGACCTCGGCCTCACCGCCGGCATCTATGGCTCGCGGCCGGAAGTCGAGCGGTTTTTCCAGGAGATCGAAGCCGGCGTAGCCTATGCGAACCGGCCGCAGGGCGCGACGACGGGCGCGTGGCCCGGCTACCAGCCGTTCGGCGGCTGGAA
>CADEEJ010000487.1 GCA_902826315.1 uncultured Steroidobacter sp. | reverse complement strand
CAGACTTGACCTGCGGATGCATGGCGCAGGTGTAGTAAACCTTGCCTTCGGCGTCGGTCTTGCGCACCCATTCGTGCTGATGAGCCGCCTCGCCCTGTGGCGCCGGACCCGTGTTGCCCCAGCGACTGGCGATCCATGCAGCCAGACCGATCAAGATCACCAGCGCCGCAGCGCCGATCACGACTCGTTGCTTGTTCATGTCAAACCCTTATTCCGTGAAGTAGCGCAGCTGCACTTGCGCGCGCGCGATATCCACGCGCTGCTCCAGTTGCAACAGTTCGATGTCCAGCCGCGCGCGACGCGCCAGCAGCAGATCAGCAAAGGCGCCGCGCGACTCGAACGCGAGTTGTGCGGCCTCGACCCGATTTCGGGCCTGCGGCAAGATGCGGGCGTCAAACTCGCGCAGCCGATCACGTGCGGCCTGCCACATGGCGTAGGCGCTTTGCACATCGGCTTCTTGCTGCCGCAGCACGTCGGCCTGCCTGCCACGCATCTCTTGGGCGCCAGCAAGCCGCGCCTCTAGACTTCGGTTCTGGCGCTGGCCGGTGAAGAACGGCAGGTCCATCTCGAACTGCAGGCCGACATAGTCGGAAAAGCGTCCCCGATAGCCGAAGTCCAGGCTCACCGCCCAGTCGGGCTTGTAGTCCTGGCGGGCGAGCGCGACCTCTGCTTCGGCCAAGCGCACCCGCTCGACATAGCTGTTGAGGTGTGGATGCGTGCGCACCGCCTCGAGCACCTGCTCGAGTGCTGGGGGTTGGGGCAAGTCCGATAGTTGACTCGGCAACGGGCGCCGAGCCGCATCGGCGCCGAGCCAACGCGCGAGGCGTGCGCGAGCACGCTCGACATCGCGCGCCAGCCCGCGTACGCGATCTTGCGCCAGATCCCGCTCGACCCGCGCCGCCAACAGATCGGCCTGGCTCGCGCGGTTCGATATCAACGCGATCTCCAGCGCCCTGAGCTGCGCGTCGTATTCATCGACCAGGGCTTGTGCAGGCTGCAGAGCCTGCTCGGCGTTGTAGACATCGAGCCACGCCAAGGCTGCTTCGCGACGCACCTCGCGCCGCATCGCGGCCAATTCAACCTCATCGACATCAGCCTCGATCTCGCCGCGCTCACCTCGCAGACGGCGCTTCGCGCTGCGCGGAAACTTCTGGCGCACGCCTGCCGTGACCATCGTGAAGTTGTCACGATCAAGGGAGAAGGCATCGGCGCCGTTGACCGGGAGATCCCTCACGCCCGTCATGAGCGTGGGATCCGGCAACTGCGCATCGGCGACTGCCTGTTCACGCATGCCACGAACTTTCGCGGCCTGCGCGTCCAGGATGGGTTGGTGTGTGAGCGCCAGCGTTTCAGCTTCGTTGAGCGGGAGCTGCAGCTGATAGTCGGTTTCTCTGGGCTGACCTGCGGATTCGGTTGCGGCGATCGGGACCGAGGGCGTCTCGGCCAACACGAGTGGCCCGCCGGCGAGTAACCCCGCCGCGAACAGCAGGACCATGCGCAGCGCAAAAATGAATTTCTGTTCTTTCATAGGACGGGACTTCCGGTCTTACGGATGGAGAGCTGTCGTTGAGAATGCGTACGACAACGCCGGCTGCGGCGGAAAACCGCGGCAGTCGGCGTCGTGCAGTAACACACATGCTCAGCCCTTCTTCGGGCACGGGACGTACACGACTTTGACGACGTCCACCCCTTTGCTCGAGTCCGGGTGTCCACGGTGTTCGCGGACGTACTTTTTGCACATTTTCTCGTGATCCCTGGTCTGCGTGGCCTGTTTCGGCTCGGTCTGCTTGGGCGGATCTGCCGCGAACGCTGCCGGCTGCAGCAACAGGGAAATACCCGCCGTCGTGACGGCGAACAGGAAGGAACGCAATTGGTTTCGAGTGTTCATGGAAAGCACCTCAAGAGTTTCGTGGACATGACGTGCTGCGGAACAAGCCGCAAAGGCACGCGAGTCATCGGAGGGAGCACGGGCTGGGCAGAGGTCAGTCCGCGTGAGGTGCGTCTCTAGAGTCTTAGCCGAGCGGTGCGCAGGTAGATCTGCTGTTGGCTGATCTTGACTGGGGCAGCAGCGGCACCGCTCTTCCGCTCGTACAGGGAAGAGAACGAGCCCGGAAACTCGAACGCAGGCGGCACCGCGAGGTCGGGTGGCGGGGAGTCGGCAAAGCGGCGATCACTTTGGACGTTGACCGTAACCGTCGAGCGGGTCGGGGCTGGCTGTGCCGTGCAGCATGATGGGCCGACCGACGCCACGACCGTAGGTCCGCCCTGCGTCTCGCAGGGGCGGCCCATGGGGCAACAGTCGGCGCCCTGTGTCTGGAAAGCGCATGCAACCGCCGTCGGAATAACCGCCGACAGACTGAGCAAAACGCACAAGGTCGCGAAACGACGCAGCATATTCCGAAAATGTATCCCTGACCGATCCCAACCCACGACGGGTCAGTCACTTACAGTAGGCACCAATCCTGAAAGCGTGACCGACCGTGATCGCCATGCTGGGTCGGTCACGTTCGGAGGCCTGCCGCCTACTGCATATAGGGACTGCTGGTCAGGTAGCGGGCCGCTCTGTGACAATTGTCACAGGATGGATGCACTCCGCCGAACCGCTATCAGTAACGTCTTGGCGCGCCTTGCCGATGGGGATCGGTCGGCGTTTGCCGTTCTGATGACCGAACTCTGGCCGGTGGTCTTGGCGTTTGTGAAGAGAACGTTGCGAGAGGTTGCGGACGCCGAAGATGTCGCACAGGAGGTCTTTGTCAAAGTGGCCTCACGCACTGCCGACTATGACCGACGCC
>CADEEJ010000486.1 GCA_902826315.1 uncultured Steroidobacter sp. | reverse complement strand
AGCACGTTCGGCGGAAAATTCTCGATCGGGCCGTGGCGATTGACGAGCCGCGCGGCGCCCGACTTGCCGATGCCGGCGATGCCCGGATAGCCGTCGGCAGTGTCGCCGACGAGCGCCAGGAAATCCGGGATCAGCTCCGGGTCGACGCCGAACTTCTCGCGCACCGCAGCCGCGTTGCGCATCGCCTTGGCGCGGCGATCCATCTGCACGACGCGATCGTCGCGCACGCACTGCGCGAGATCTTTGTCCGGCGTCCAGATGCAGACCTTCTGCACTCGCTCGTCTGATGCGGCGAGCGCCGCGGCCGAAGCCAGCGCGTCGTCGGCTTCGAGCTCGATCATCGGCCACACGGCCACGCCCATCGCAGCGAGCGCTTCTTCCAGCGGATGAAATTGCGCCCACAGCGCCCGCTCGATCCCTTCGCCGGTCTTGTAGCCGGCCCACAGCTCGTTGCGGAACGACTCGATCACGTGATCGGTCGCGACGCCGATGTGCGTGGCGCCGCCCTCGATCGTCTCGAGCACGGTGTTGAGCACGCCGACAGCGGCACCGAAGGGCTTGTCTTGCCCTTTGTTGAAGCGCCGCAGGCCGTAGAAGTGACGGAACAGCTCGTAGGTCCCGTCGATGAGATGAACTATCACCGGCCGGAGTTTACGGCACAGCAAGCTCCAGCGCGATGTCGTACGACGCGCTCCAAAGGTTTACGCTGCGCGTCCCATGGCATCTCGGCGCGATTTCCTCTGGTTGGCGGCTGCGAGCAGTTTCGCGGCGTCGGTGCATGCCGCCGGCTCGCGGCACATCGTCGCGCAGACGCGGGCAGGCAAGATCGGCGGCATTCGCGAGCAGGGCGTGTGCGTCTTCAAAGGCGTGCCGTACGGTGCCGATACGGCGAGTCGAAGGTTTCTGCCGCCGCTCGCGCCGATAGCGTGGCAGCGAGTTCGCGACGCTCTCGAATACGGACCGGCGTGCCCCCAGCTCGACACCAGGGAACGGGTCGGCGAGGACTGTCTGAGTCTGAACGTGTGGACGCCTGCGCTGCGCGACGACGGCAAGCGCCCGATGATGGTCTACGTCCACGGCGGCGAGTACAGCAGTGGCTCAGGTTCCAGCCCGCTTAACGACGGCACGCGGTTGTCCCATCGCGGCAATGTCGTTGTCGTCACCATCAATCATCGATTGAACGCGTTCGGCCATCTGTACCTTGGCAGACTCGCTGGTGCGGACTATGCGGTGTCGGGCAACGTGGGATTGCTGGATCTCGTGCTCGCGCTGAACTGGGTGCGGGATCACGCGGCAGAGTTTGGCGGCGATCCGCAACGGGTGACGCTGTTCGGGCAATCGGGCGGGGGCGCGAAGATTGCAACGCTGCTCGCGATGCCGAGTGCTCGCGGTCTCTTTCATCGTGCGGCGACGATGAGTGGGCAGCAGATCACTGCGTCCGGGCCGCGCGGCGCGACACAGCGAGCCGAAGCGTATCTGGCTGCGCTGAAGATCGGCTCGGCCGATGTAACGCGCCTGCGCTCGATCGAAGCCGAGGCGCTGGTCGCTGCGACACGCGCGAGCGATCCGTCGCTCGTAGGGCGCTCGTTGTATTTCGGCCCGGTACTCGACCAGTCGGCGCTGCCGCGCCATCCGTTTTATCCCGATGCGCCGGCGGCCGCGAATATTCCGATGATCATCGGCAACACCCGCGACGAAACTCGCGCGTTTCACGGTAACGATCCCGGTATCTTCGAGCTCGGCTGGAGCGAGCTGCCGGAACGGCTGCTGCGCGCCTTGCACGTCGACATCGATCCTGACTACGTCGTCGCGGAATATCGCCGCATGTATCCGCAATACACGCCGACCGAGACTTTCTTCGCGGCGACGACGGCGGGCCGCTCATGGCGGGGAGCAATCATCGAAGCGGAGTTGCGTGCTCAGCAAGGCGCGCCAGTCTACGCATATCAGCTCGACTACCGCTCGCCGCTGGAGGGCGGGCGGTACGGAGCGATGCACACGATGGATATTCCGCTGGTGTTCCAAAACATCGCGCAGCCGGGCTCGCTCACCGGCACCGACCCGGCGGCGCAGAAGGTCGCCGATCGGATGAGCGATACATTCATCGCATTCGCGCGTCGCGGTCATCCGAACAACTCCGAGCTGCCGCTCTGGCGCCCCTACGATCTGAGCACCCGCGCGACTATGCTATTCGACGTCGAATCCAGACTCGTCGACGATCCGCGCAGCGGTGAGCGCCGCCTGTTCGCGCAGGTGCCGTACATTCAGCGCGGGACATATTGATATGGTGCCTACTCCGAAACTGCGTGTGGCGCGGCCGACCGACGACCTGGAAGCGGTCGCGGCGTTCTATCGCGACGGGCTCGGCTTCACGGAGCTGTATCGCTTCGCGGATCACGACGGCTTTGACGGCGTGATGCTCGGCCTGCCTGGTGCGCCGTATCACTTGGAGTTCACGCGCGCGCACGGCCATCGCGCTGGCAGAGCGCCGACGCAGGACAATCTGCTGGTGTTCTATCTCGCCGATGCTGCCGAGTGGCAAGAGGCGGTGACACGCTTCAAGCGCGCGGGTTACGCGCCCGTGCCGGCATTCAATCCTTATTGGGATCGGCTCGGCGTCACGTTCGAAGATCCGGATGGTTATCGCGTCGTGCTCCAGCGCGACGCCTGGGAGTTTTGAGCATGCCTGTCCATACCGCCGTCGCACGCAACTTCGCGGAGGCGAGCGAAAACAAGATTCACAGCGACGACATCGCGAAGCGCTTCGGCTTCACCGGCGCACTCGTGCCCGGAGT
>CADEEJ010000485.1 GCA_902826315.1 uncultured Steroidobacter sp. | reverse complement strand
AAGGGATTCCGCATCGATCCCGCAGAGCTGGCGGCGGCAATCACGCCGCGTACCAAGCTGATCAGCATCACGTGCCCGCATAACCCGACGGGTGTCATGTGCACGCAAGCCGAGCTGCAGGAGATTGTCGACCTCGCCGGCCGCCGCGGTTGTTACCTGCTGGTCGATGAGACGTACCGTGACCTTTCCTACGACACCGTTCTGCCGCTCGCCGCCTCGCTCGGCACGCATGTGATCGGAGTTTCTTCGCTCTCGAAGGCTTATGGCGCGCCGGGCATTCGTGTTGGATGGCTCATGACGCGCGATCGACAACTGCAGGAACTGTTTCTGGCCGCCAAAGAGCAGATCAGCATTTGCGGCAGCGTCATCGACGAATGGCTCGCCGAGCGGATCCTCGAAAAGCGCAGCGAGCTGCTCGCAGTCACGCTCGCGGAGATGCGTCGCCGACGCACGCTGGTGAGTGACTGGATCGGCGACGAAGCGTTGCTCGAATGCGTTCCTCCGGAAGGCGGCGTCGTGTGCTTTCCACGCATGCGCGCGCAGCCACCGGGCGGCACGGCGGCATTCTATCGCCGTCTCATCGAGGTGCACGGCGCCTACGTGGGCCCGGGTCATTGGTTCGAGATGCCCGACACCTGTTTTCGGTTGGGTTATGGCTGGCCGAGCCGTGAGGATCTTGCGGCCGGTCTGCAGGCGATCTCGCGCGCCTTGCGAGGCTGATGATCGGGTAGCGACCCTGTTACGCCAGTGCAGCAGTCAGCGTGCGATGGAAATGCGCGATCGCGCTCTCATAACGGCCGAAGACAAAGCTCTCGTTCGCATCGCTGGCAACGCCGCGCTGGATCGCGCTGACCATGGTGCGATCCTCGTTCGCACCGATATCGGTGAAACTCGAATCCTTCTTCGCAGCTTCGAGCGCCTCGGCCGGGTCACCGCCGCGGTTCGTCAGCGAGTAGGCGATGACGTTGGTGCGATCCACGTCGAGCGGCTCGAGCACGAGCAGGTTCGTGTGGTTCGAGAGCACGGTGATCAGCGCGTTGGGAAACAGGTGATAAACGAACGTCAGGTAACCCATGACGCGCCGCTCGTCCGGCGGCAGGGCAGCCAGTTTCTGAATGCGGCGGAACGGGAACGTCACGCGGCTGTGCGGGCCGGTGTGCTCGATGACGTTGAGGTTGTCGAAGCCGTACGGATAGAAGGTCTCCGGGTGCGTCGCACGGATGTGGTAGCCCTCCAGAAATCCCTCGAGGACGATCTTCCAGTTAGCCTCCGTGACGCGCTCGCTCGTCGCATAGATCTGCTGCTCCTTGCTGAACAGCTCGGGCAAGCCGGCGAGCTCGGCCTGCGGCGGAGCCGCCGCCTGCGAAACGAAAATCACACCGTTCCGCTCGATCGCATGAATCGGCGCGAGGCCATGGTCCTGCTTGTCCAGCCCCGGAAAGCCCTCGGCATGCGGAATGTGCCGCAAGCGTCCGTCAAGCTCGTACGTCCAGCCGTGATAGGGACAGACGAAGGCATTCACGCAGCCGCTGTCCGGCGCGAGGCGCATGCCGCGATGCCGACACACGTTCTTGAAAGCTCGCACCACGCCGTCCCGGCCGCGGACCGCGACGACCGGCCGGCCAGCGGCCTCGCGAGCGATGAAGGAACCCGGGTCCGGCAGTGACGCGGATGGACAGAACGCAGCGTAAGAACGCCGCAGCACCCGCTCCTTCTCGGCCTCGAACCGTTCCTTCGAGCGATAGTTTTCCACCGGCTCGCGCCACAACGTCTCGCCGGCATCCGTGCTCCGGTTGGCGATGTGCGACAGGACACGCTCGGTGATTTCGTGATCGGTAAGTAGCGCAGCCATGGCGGGCATTGTGCTCGCGCTGTGCCGACTGTGCCAAGCCTCAGGCCGGCGCCCCGGCTGGATTGCCGGAACGTCCGCTCAGCAGAACGACGATGAGCACCAGGATCGCCGCCGAGCTGAGCGCCAGCGACCAATGGATGCCGAGGCTCTGTCCGAGTATCCCCACCGAAAATCCGCTGAACATGCGCGAGCCCATCGCCGCCATCGAGAACACGCCGATCATGCGCCCGCGCTTCTCGGCCGGCGCATGCAACTGCACCAGCGTTTGCGACATCGAATTGAACGACAGCTCCAGAAATCCCGCGGCGAGCAGCAGGACGAGCGCGAGCGGATAAACAGGCACGAGCGCAAAGCTGCCGAGCGCGATGCTCCACAACATCGCCAGAACCAGCGCGGTGCGCGGATTGGGCCGCAGCAGACCAAACGTCTCGAGTGCAATTCCAGCGGCGAGCGCGCCGGCGGCATCGGCCGCGAGCAGCATGCTGTACGAAATACCTGGATCGCCGTGTCCGAGATCCGTCGCGAAGCCAGGCATCTGCGCCTGGTATGCGTTGCCGACGAAGAACGCGGCACCGCCGGCAAGCATCGTCATGGTTGCAACGACTGGATAGTGCTTGATGTCGCGAACCGCTCCGATCATGTCGCGGATGCTGCGCACGGCCGCAGATGGCGCCACTTTCTCGCTGCGAAAGCGCGGCCCGTATGGCGCATTGATTAGCCACAGGGTCAGCGGCAGGTAGATCAGCGCGTTGCAGAACAGCCCGTAGGATGGACCCAGTGCGAGCAGGAGTCCGCTGCCGACGGCAGGACCAAGGAACATGCCGAGATAGCGACCCGTAGCATTGAGGCGCACCGCGCTCGGCAGTCGATCGCGACCGACTATGTCGTGCAACAGCAGCTGTGTCGGCGGACCCCACAGCACTCCGGCGAGCCCGTGCACGACGAG
>CADEEJ010000484.1 GCA_902826315.1 uncultured Steroidobacter sp. | reverse complement strand
GTACTGACGAGGTAGTAGAACGATTGGAAATGCAGGACGAACACGAGGTTCTCGAGATACAGCGGCCGCTGGCGTCGAAAGACCCAGAACTGCACGAGCGCGACCAGCGGCAGCACGGCGAACATCACCTTCGGCAGCAGGGTTTCCAGCGCAGTGTTGAGCGCCCGTCGTTCGCCGCTCAGGGCACGCAGGCACCTGTTCTCCAGATCCGGCACGAACCGCAACGCCCAGCCAGGATTCGCAGCGATCTGCGCGCAGTCGGACGCCTGCATCTCGCGACCGCCCGAGCTCACGATTCGCGACGCCGGCGGCGCGAGGACCGACGCGATGACGAAGTACAGGATCGAGATGACCAGATAGCTGCGGAACGGCGGCGAGTACGAATGGCGCTTGCCTGCCAGGTATTGCTCAGTGATCGCGCCCGGCCGGGTCAGCAGCACCCGCAGCGTGCGCCAGAATTTCGAGTCGACGTGGAACAGACCCTCGACGAACTCGTGCAGGAAATGGCCGAGCGACAGCGAAGTGTGACTGTCCTGGCCGCAGCGACCGCAATAGCGATCGGCAAGCGGCGCGCTGCAGTTGGCACACAGGGCGGGGCGGGCGGCGTCGTTCATGGTGCTGCACGAGTGTACCAAGTGCGGGTCCCTCGTCCTATGATGGCGGCGGCACAGCTCAACAACGAGATCGGCCGTTGAACAGGATCACTGTCCGGGCAACCGACGGCACCGAGCGCACCTACACGCTGCACGGCGGGAACCTCGCGATCGGCCGGGATCCAGCCAGTGGCATTTGCCTGCAGGACTCGCAAGTCAGCTGGCAGCATGCCGTGCTGAGCGAAGCCGGCGGCGTGTGCGTCATCGAAGATCTCGGCAGCTCCAACGGTACGTTCGTCGGTACGGAGCGGATCAATCGGCAGGTGCTCAATCCGGGCGAGATCGTGCGCATCGGTCCGTTCGAGATCGCGTTGCAGATGCGCGCGATGCCTTCGCCGACGTCCGCCAGCGAGCACACGATGTTCGACGCGGCCATCGCGCAAGCCGCAGCGCCGTTTCAGCGACGCCCCAGCGAACAGACCGCCTCGCAAAAAACGCTCACGCCGGAACAGCCGCTGCGCCGCTGGCTGCGACTCACGCCGCTCTCGGAAAGTTACGGGACTGCGAACCTGCGACAGGAAGCGATCGCAGGTCTGACTGTCGCGGCGCTGGTCGTCCCGCAAGGCATGGCTTATGCGCTGTTGGCTGGCTTGCCGCCGGTGATGGGCTTGTACGCCTCCATCCTGCCGATGATCGTCTATGCACTGGCTGGCAGCGGTCGTCAGACATCTGTCGGTCCGGTGACCGTCGACTCGCTGATGCTCGTGCTGGGCCTGAGCACGCTCGCGACCGCCGGCAGCGGTGCATTCATCGCACTCGCCGTGCTGCTGACGGCAATGATCGGCGCGATTCAACTGGCGATGGGCGCACTGCGCCTGGGATTTCTCGTCAACTTCCTTTCGTATCCGGTGCTCGCGGGGTTCACGTCTGCGGCTGCGGTCATCACGGTGCTCGGTCAGCTGAAGCATGTGCTCGGCGTGAGCCAGGTGCAGCACGCGGAGTTGTATCGAAGCGTGGCGGACGTGCTTGCACATGCTGGCCAGACGAATCCGATCACAGTGGTGATCGCAATCGGTTGCGCGATTGCACTCTGGGCAGTGAAGCGCTGGGCACCGACAGCGCCCGGAGCATTGGCGCTCGTTATCTTCTGCACTGTGCTCGCCTATGCCTTGGGATTGGATGCTCGCGGTGTGAGCGTGCTCGGTCCGGTCGACGGAGGTTGGCCGCATCTCAGCGTACCTTCGCTGCACTGGGCAGATATTCGACAGCTCACGCCGCTGGCGCTGACGATGGCTCTGGTGGGCTTTGCGCAGACGATCTCGGTCGGCAAGTCGCTCGGCAACAGGTTCGGTTACGACATCGATGCGAATCGGGAGCTGACGGCGCTCGGCCTGTCGAATCTCACGTCGAGCATGTCGCAGGGCTATGCGGTTTCTGGAAGTCTCGCGCGCTCAGCGCTGAACGCCGCGGCCGGGGCTCGAACGCAGGTTGCAGCGATCGTTTCGGCAGTGTGCGTCGGCATCACGACGCTGTTCTTCACGCCGCTGTTTCACTACCTGCCGCAGGCAACACTGGCCGCGATCTTGATCGTGTCGTCGCTGCGGCTGATCGACACGCGCGAGATCCGCTACCTGTTCAAAGTGAAGATCACCGAAGGCATTTTGCTCGTCTTCACCTTCATCGCGACGCTGGCGCTCGGCATCATGCCGGGCCTGCTGCTCGGCATCGTCGCCTCGATCCTGCTGTTCATCACGCTCAATACGCGGCCCAACACTGCAATCCTCGGCCGGCTGCCGAACACGAATATTTTTCGCAACGTGCAGCACTTCCAGGAGGCGGAGACGATCCCGGGCCTGGTGATCCTGCGCATCGATGCCTCGCTGTACTTCGCGAATACAGTCTTCCTGAAGGAGAAGGTGCACGAGATCTGCCGACAGCACGCAGCGACGCTGAAGGCGCTCATCCTGGACGCGAGCGCCGTGAACGACCTGGATTCGTCGGCGGACACGGCCCTGCATCAGCTGTCGGCGGAGTTCAAACAGAAGGGCATCGAATTTTACATAGCAGGCGTGAAGGCGCCGGTCCGCGATGTCATGAAGCGCTCGGGCCTGTACGCGGTGCTGGGCAGCGATCACTTCTTTTTCACAATCGATGCCGCGGTCAAACGCTTTCAGGACAAGACTCGCCAGCGTCAATGAGGTAGGCTAACCGCAGTCGATGTTC
>CADEEJ010000483.1 GCA_902826315.1 uncultured Steroidobacter sp. | reverse complement strand
TCGTCAGATCGACCACGACAACTAGTGTTTGCGTTCTTTTGAATAGTTCGCACCATTCCTGTCATGGATGTCATGTCGAGCTACGCGTGAATGAAATACTTCCGTAGGCCATCGACTGAGGGCCTCGTCGTACTTGAAGCCAGCATCCTGCTGATCGCAAGCGCGGCGTCTGACCATCCAAAAAACACGGAGGTATCTCCCTTGAAAAAAACTCTCCTCACTCTTTCCATGATGGTAGCTGCGGCGGCGCCGCCGTTGGCCAACGCCGAGGCCATCAACTTCGTGACTACGCTCGGTGGGTTCAACACCCCGCCAGATGCATGCTCGTCGGGCGTGTTCCGTTGCGACGACAGCCTCCTGTTCACTTCGATGATTGGTGGCCAGCTCATCGCCGATGGCAGTCGCACGCACACCGTGCAGGGCAGTCTCGGCCTGGGAACATCGGGAACCGTGATTGCTGGCTCGCCATTCCTCGGTGGCATCAATCGCATCGAACTTACCAACACTAACGAGTCGATCACGCTCACGTTCGCGAACGTCGTAACGTTGGTCAGCGCGTCGTTCAACAACACAAACGAAGGTAACGACCCGTTCGACGGTACCAGCGAAATGCTGAACATCTCGAACGGCACGACGACGATCAACCCAGTCCTGATGTCCTCGATCGGCGTTGGCCTGACTGGCACGAGCTTCACGTTTTCACGCCGCGCCGGCGACGGCGCCGATTTCTACCTAGCCGGGATCGACGTTGCTCCAGTGCCAGAACCGTCGACCTGGGCCCTGTTGGGTCTCGGGCTGCTCGGCATGGGCTACATGGCAAGGCGTCGCACCAAGGCGTAGCCGGCCGCTGTTGAAGTTGCAGTGGAAACGGGCCCTCGTGGCCCGTTTTTCATTGGCGCGGCGCTACTTGCCCCACACCTCGTCAGCCACTTCGACGATCCGGCGCAGCTTCGCCCACTGCTCGTCCTCGGTGAGCGTGTTGCCCTCTTCGGTGGAAGCGAATCCGCACTGTCCTGACAACGCGAGCTGGTCCAGATCGACGTACTTCGCGGCTTGATCGATACGGCGCTTGAGCTCGTCTTTCGATTCGAGCGCACCGGTCTTGGTGGTCACCAGCCCGAGCACGACGACCTTCCCCTTGGGCACCATGCGCAGCGGTTCGAAGCCGCCGGCACGCTCGCTGTCGTACTCCATGAAGTAGCCATGCACATTGCAGCGGTTGAACAGCACCTCGGCCTCGGCGTCGTAGCCGCCCGCGCCCATGAACGTCGACTTGTAGTTGCCCCGGCACAGATGCATGGTGATGGTCATGTCGGCAGGAATATCGGACATGGCCGTGTTGATCAGGTCGGCATACAGCGGCCCGAGCTTCTCCGGATCATCACCGCGCGCGCGCATCTGCTCGCGATACTTCGGATCGCACAGCATCGCGATGAACACCTCGTCGAGCTGCAGGTAGCGGCAGCCCGCATCGGCGAAGCCGCGCACCGCCTTCCTGTACGCCTGGCCCAGGTCGTTCCAGAACGGCTCCATCGTCGGATAGGCCTGCTTGTCGATCGGCGCACGCGCGACGCGTCCGTATATTGCCGATGGCGACGGAATCGTGATCTTCGGTGTGCGCTTCGTGTGCGCCGCGACGAACTTGAAGTGATCGACCATCGCGTGCGGCCTGGCCATGCCGATCGTGCCGGTGATCTGCACGCCTTCGCTGCGCGTCGTGGTGCCGGCAAACGCCGCACCGCTTTGCATGACGTACTTCTCGACGCCATCGAGGCCCCACAGGAAGTCCATATGCCACCACGAGCGGCGGAACTCGCCGTCGGTGATCGCGTGCAGTCCCACTTCTTCCTGTTTGCGGATCACGCGTTCGATCTCGCGATCCTCGATCGCTTTCAAGGCGTCGGCGCCGATCTCGCCCTTGGCGAACTTCGCGCGCGCCTCGTGCAGGGCGGCTGGGCGCAGCAGACTGCCGACGTGGTCGGCGCGAAAAGGTGGCTTGGTGCGTTGCATCGGCTTCTCCGTGGTGATCGAACGTATGTGCCCAGCGTACCGCGCTCGCGATGGGAGCGCACCCCAGCGCCGTGCTCCCAGCATCGCTTTTCCAGGGCGGGCCTCAACCGACGCTCTTCGCGGCCTCCCGGAAGATGTCGTTCAGCTCGCGACGCGTCGCTTGGGGTCGGGGATAAAGGACGCTCAGGAATGCCGGTTCAACGCCGCGACGCTCGCTTCCCACTCGCGTCCATTGAACGGAACCACCGTCGGCTGCTCGGCCGCTATATCGTAGTTGTCGAGCACGCGCACATTGACGGTGTACAGATGTGGCGCCGCGCGCGGGCGCGTGAAAACGTGGACGCCACAGCGCTGACAGAAGTGATGCTTGGCCAGATGCGTGCCGAACGTGTACGTCCCCAAGGTTGAGTCGTCACTGAGCAGGCGGAAGTGCTCCGGTGCCACGCGATGATGCAGGATCCCTTTCTTGCGGCATACCGAGCAGTTGCATTCGGTAACCTGCGTGATCTGCGCGTCGATCTCGAAGCGGACAGTGCCGCAGTGGCAGCTTCCGGTGTAGTGCGGCATCGGGGTTGCTCCTGGCTTCGAACCGCTATCAGTGATCGACGTGTCGTGATCGGTCGCCGTTCACGAATGCCGACATCGATCAATCCTGTTTCCCAGCCGGATCGCTCGCCGGCAACGCGTCGTTGTAGTGCGATGCCATCTTCCACTGCGGGACTGGAAGTTCGCGACCGGGCGCGGGGACGTACGGGGAGGCCTCCACCTGCTGCATCCGGGGAATGTATCGAGGACAGTTGCGGAAGATGTGATGCGCCTTCA
>CADEEJ010000482.1 GCA_902826315.1 uncultured Steroidobacter sp. | reverse complement strand
CCGGCGTGATGCCGACCACGCGCGGATCCTGCTCCGCCATGTCGCACAGCCACTGTCCGAAGATCTGCGAGTACGACGGCCCGCTCGCCTTCTCTTTGAAGATGACACCGCTCTTCGGATCGAACGGACCCGGGCCGTGCCACTTGATCGGGTCGGCCTCGGCCGGCGCGTAGCCTTTGCCCTTGCGCGTGATCACATGCAGGAACTGCGGACCTTTCTGGTCACGCAGGTTCGTCAAAGTCGCGACCAGTGCATGCAGGTCGTGGCCGTCGATGGGCCCGATGTAGTTGAAGCCCATTTCTTCGAAGATCGTGCCGGGCAGCACCATGCCCTTCACGTGCTCTTCGGAGCGGCGCGCCAGCTCCCACACGGTCGGCATGCGGCTCAGCACTTTCTTGCCGCTCTTGCGCAACGTCGCGTACAACTTGCCGGACAGCACGCGCGCGAAGTAGTTGGAGAACGCACCGACGTTCTCCGAGATCGACATGTCGTTGTCGTTGAGAATCACGAGCATGTCGACGTCGATGCTGCCGGCGTGATTCAGCGCTTCGAACGCCATGCCGGCGCTGAGCGCACCGTCGCCGATCACTGCAACGACGCGACGCTGCTGGCTGCTGCGAGTGGCAGCGATCGCCATGCCGAGCGCCGCGCTGATCGACGTGCTCGAATGGCCCACACCGAACGTGTCGTATTCGCTCTCGCCGCGCGTGGGAAACGGTGCCAGGCCATTCTTGAGCTTGATCGTGCGCAGCTTGTCGCGACGCCCGGTCAGCACTTTGTGCGGGTATGCCTGATGCCCGACGTCCCACACGATGCGGTCGTGCGGCGTGTTGAATACATAATGCAGGGCGACCGTCAGCTCGACGGTGCCGAGGCCCGCTGCAAAGTGGCCGCCCATCTGCGCGACCGTATCGATGAGGTATTGCCGCAGCTCGCCGGCGAGCTTCTTCAGTTTTGCCGGCGTCAGCGCACGCAAGTCGGCTGGCGAGCCGATTGTCGTGAGCAGCGGGTACGGCGTTGCAGAGCCCATGGCGCGTGAGTTTACCGTAAAGCGATCAGTACTTTCGGAGCACCAGCCAATCCGAGACGCTCGCGAGCGGCGCTGCGCGCGAGCCGAGAACCGCGAGCGCCGCCAATGCGCGAGCGTGCAACTCGTGCATGCGCCGGCGCGCCACTTCGACGCCGACGACCGACGGGTAAGTCGGCTTGTCGTGGGCGCGATCGGCACCGGTAGCCTTACCGAGCAGCGCGACGTCACCTTCGATGTCGAGCAAATCGTCCTGGATCTGAAATGCCAGCCCGATCGCGCGCGCAAATTCGTCGAGCGCCCGCGTGGCCGGTTCCGCAGCGCGCTCGGCGCAGGCGGCGGCCATCATCACCGACGCGTGGATCAGCGCGCCGGTCTTGCGTGCGTGCATTTCCTCGACTTCCGCCAGCGAAAGTTGGCGGCCGACTGCTGCGAGATCGAGCGCCTGGCCGCCAGCCATACCGCCCGTGCCGCTCGCGACGGCGAGCAATCTGACGAGCTCGAGGCGAATTGCGGCGTCGGCGGGCAATCCCGGACCGCTCGCGAGCGTCTCGAACGCGAGCACCTGCAAGGCATCGCCGACCAGGATCGCAGTCGCTTCGTCGAAAGCCTTGTGGCACGTCGGCCGTCCGCGGCGCAGATCGTCGTCGTCCATCGCGGGCAGGTCGTCGTGCACGAGCGAGTAGGCGTGGATGAGTTCCACCGCGCAGGCGACGCCGTCGACGTTGCCGTCGGCAATGCCGAGCGCGCTGGCCGTTGCGTAAACGAGTGTCGGACGCACGCGCTTGCCGCCGTTGAGCGCGCTGTAACGCAGAGCTTCGTGCAGACGTGTTGGACGCGCGGTCGCCGGCGGCAGTCGTGCAGCGAGCTCGCGCTCGATGCGGCTCTGCCAACGTTCGAGCAGCGCCTGGAACTGCGGATCGCGGGAGATCTCGACGGACTCAGCTGTCGCGCTCATTGTCTTCCGCATCGAACGGCGCAGCCTCGAATTGCTCCGGCGCGCCGCTCTTGCGCAGCAGGATCTCCACTTTCTGTTCGGCCTGTTTCAGTGCGCTCTGGCACACGCGCGTGAGCTGCACGCCGCGCTCGAAGTGACGCAGCGATTCGTCGAGCGACAGGTCGCCCTGCTCGAGCTTCTCGACGATCGTTTCCAGCTCGGCGAGCGAGCGCTCGAAATCCGAAGCCGCAGTCTGTTCTGGGCTGGCCGGGGGCGGTTTACTGTTCACTGGAAGGATGTAGGCGGGGCGAGAGTTGCGGAGCAAGCTTGCATGCGCGGTCAGTCGTGGTCAATCAGCGGGCGTTGACTTGAACAGCACGCAAGACTAGATTTTCACCCCCATTAGACTTGGTCTAATACTGAATTTCGTTCACCGAGGATTGCCGAAATGAAAAATCTGAAGGGCTCGAAGACAGAGAAGAATCTGAAAGACGCGTTCGCCGGCGAATCGCAGGCGAATCGCCGCTACCTGTACTTCGCAGCGAAGGCGGACGTGGAAGGCTTCAACGACGTCGCCGCCGTGTTCCGCTCGACCGCGGAAGGTGAGACCGGGCACGCGCACGGCCACCTGGAGTACCTCGAGATCGTCGGCGATCCGGCCACGGGACTGCCGATCGGTCCGACCGGCTCGAACCTGAAAGCCGCGATTGCCGGCGAGACGCACGAGTACACCGACATGTACCCGGGCATGGCGAAGCAGGCGCGCGACGAAGGCTTCGAGGAAATCGCCGACTGGTTCGAAACGCTGGCGAAGGCGGAGCGCTCGCACGCCAACCGTTTCCAGAAGGCGCTGGACACTCTGTGATCCG
>CADEEJ010000481.1 GCA_902826315.1 uncultured Steroidobacter sp. | reverse complement strand
TGCATCTTGTCGTCGACCAGGTGGTTCAGCTTCAGCATGTACATGTAGCCGACGGTCACCGGGCGCTCGAATTTCTCGCCCGTGCGTCCGTCGATCAACATCGTCTGACCGCTGAGCGGCAGGTCGGCGAGCGCCAGCATGTGCTTGATCTCTTCCTCGGCCGCGCCGTCGAACACCGGCGTCGCCATCGGCACGCCGTGCCGCAGATTGCCGGCAAGCGCGACGACCTCCGGGTCGGTCAGCGAGGCGATGTCCGCCTTCTGGCCACCGGTCTTGTTGTAGACCTCGTCGAGGAACTCGCGCAGCTGCACGGCGCTGCGACTGTTCTCCATCTCATCGACCATGCGGCCGATCTTCTGGCCGATGCCTTTCGCCGCCCAGCCCAGATGCGTCTCCAGGATCTGTCCGATGTTCATGCGCGACGGCACGCCCAGCGGGTTCAGCACGATGTCGACCGGCGTACCGTCTTCGGTGTACGGCATGTCTTCGACCGGGATGATCGTGGACACGACGCCCTTGTTGCCGTGGCGGCCGGCCATCTTGTCGCCGGGCTGCACGCGGCGCTTCACCGCGAGGTACACCTTCACCATCTTCAAGACGCCCGGGGCGAGATCGTCGCCCGCGGTGATCTTGGCGCGCTTCTCTTCGAAGCGCTTCTCGAACTCCTTGCGCTGCAGCTTCAGGCGCTCCGCCGCACGTTCGACGGCAGCGTTGCCTTCTTCATCCTGCAGGCGGATTTCCAGCCACTGCTCGCGCGGCAGATCCGACAGGTACGCCTCGTCGATCTGCGAGCCCGGCTTGATCTTCTTCGGGCCTGCCTCGGCGGCCTTGCCCAGCATCGCGGAACGCACGCGCTGGAACAGGTCCTCTTCGAGGATGCGGCGCTGGTCTTCCAGGTCCTTGCGAACCTTCTCCAGCTCCGCCTTCTCGATCGCCAGAGCACGCGTGTCCTTCTCGACGCCGTCGCGCGTGAACACGCGCACGTCGATGACCGTGCCGTCCATGCCCGGCGGCACGCGCAGCGAGGTGTCCTTCACGTCGGACGCCTTCTCGCCGAAGATCGCGCGCAGCAGCTTCTCTTCCGGCGTCAGCTGGGTTTCGCCCTTCGGCGTGACCTTGCCGACCAGGATGTCGCCGGCCTTCACCTCGGCGCCGATGAACGCGATGCCCGCCTCGTCCAGCTTGGCGAGCGCCACGTCGCCGACGTTCGGGATGTCCGCGGTGATTTCTTCGGGGCCGAGCTTGGTGTCGCGAGCGACGCAGGTCAGCTCCTCGATGTGGATCGTCGTGAAGCGGTCGTCGTGCACGACGCGCTCGGAGATCAGGATCGAGTCCTCGAAGTTGTAGCCGTTCCACGGCATGAACGCGACCAGCAGGTTCTGGCCGAGCGCGAGCTCGCCCAGGTGCGTCGACGGGCCGTCGGCCAGCACGTCGCCGCGCGCGATCACGTCGCCCGCGTTCACCAGCGGACGCTGGTTGATGCAGGTGTTCTGATTCGAGCGCGTGTACTTGGTCATCGAGTAGATGTCGACGCCGGCTTCGGCCGCCGACGTCTCTTCGTCATGCACGCGCACGACGATACGGGACGCGTCGACCGAGTCGATCACGCCGCCGCGACGCGCGACCACGGTCACGCCCGAGTCGATCGCCACCGCGCGCTCCATGCCGGTGCCGACCAGCGGCGTCTCGGCGCGCAGCGTCGGCACAGCCTGGCGCTGCATGTTCGAGCCCATCAACGCGCGGTTCGCGTCGTCGTGCTCGAGGAACGGAATCAGCGAGGCGGCCACCGACACGATCTGCTTCGGCGACACGTCCATGTACTGAATCTTGTCCGGACCGGACAGCATGAATTCGTTCAGGTGCCGGCACGAGACCAGGTCGTCGGTGAACTGAGCCTTGTCGTTCAGAGTCGCGTTCGCCTGCGCGATCACGTACTGGCTCTCTTCGATCGCCGACAGATAGTCGATTTCCCTGCTCACCTTGCCGTCGATCACCTTGAGGTACGGCGTCTCGAGGAAGCCGTACTCGTTGGTGCGTGCGTACACGGACAGCGAGTTGATGAGACCGATGTTCGGACCTTCCGGCGTTTCGATCGGGCACACGCGGCCGTAGTGCGTCGGATGCACGTCGCGCACTTCGAAGCCCGCACGCTCGCGCGTCAGGCCGCCTGGTCCAAGCGCCGAGACGCGACGCTTGTGCGTCACTTCCGACAGCGGGTTGTTCTGGTCCATGAACTGCGACAGCTGCGAGGAGCCGAAGAACTCCTTCACCGCGGCCGCGACCGGCTTGGCGTTGATCATTTCCTGCGGCATCAGGCCTTCGGACTCGGCGAGCGTCAGGCGCTCCTTCACGGCGCGCTCGACGCGCACCAGGCCGATGCGGAAGGCGTTCTCCGCCATCTCGCCGACCGAGCGCACGCGGCGGTTGCCGAGGTGGTCGATGTCGTCGACCTGGCCGTTGCCGTTGCGGATGTCGCACAGCTCCTTGATCACGGAGATGATGTCGGAGGTCTCGCCCTGGGCTTCCACCAGCTTCTTCGAGAACTCGTCGCTGCGCTTCACGAAGTGCGCGTGGTCGTACAGGATGCCGGGGCCGAGGATCACGTCGCGGTGCACGCGACGGTTGAACTTCATGCGGCCGACCGCCGACAGGTCGTAGCGCTCGGGATTGAAGAACAGGTTCTGGAACAGGTTCTCGGCCGCATCCTTGGTCGGCGGCTCGCCCGGACGCATCATGCGATAGATCTCGACCAGCGCCTCCAGGCGCGTGCGGGTCGGATCGATGCGCAGCGTATCGGAGATGTACGGTCCGCGATCCAGGTCGTTCACGTACAGCACGCGGATCTGCG